>NZ_JBBMEX010000008.1:0-170037 GCF_040096355.1 Maccoyibacter intestinihominis | reverse complement strand
TGTTCCAAACAACCTTGTTCCTTCTTGCATGGTATTCGCTGACAACCACTCTTTTTCAGGCAGTACAGTCAGATGTGCTCCTTTCCGATTGTAAATCATTCTTCCATGATGCAGCGTCATTCATACAAACTTTTATCGGATGGACGATTGATGCTGGGCAATCTGTGGCACAGATCAGTACAAAAATTCCCAATGCGTTTATAGCCGGAATCATATATTGGTTATTGCTGATATTAGTTGTTGGAATATACGTAGCAGGAACAGGGATACTTGCGATACTGATAGAAATAAAGATTATAGAATTATATAAGAAAAACTGTTGGGATGTTATTACTCTACTAATGATACTGACAAGTGCTGTTGTCATCATTTATTTTGGAGAATCAATCAAAAAAGTAATGCCCATAAATCTTTTGTTTCTTTTATTATTTATACAGGGAATATATCTTGGAATCCGGTGTTATCTGAACACTCTTTACTGGACAAACCGATAAAAGAAAGGGCGGCAGTATTTTACTGTCGCCCTCTGGTTACTTATAAAGATTGGGTATTCTCTCTAATTCTATTGCTATATCCAATGATACTAACCACTAAAGAAATTCTAAAAATCCTGATTATAAATCTATCTTCTAATCTCACTTATGATATTCTCTTTTCCCATCTTCCAAGCCGGAAACATTACTGCCACTACTGCAATCACTACATTCAGCACCATAATTCCATTCAGAACCAGATTCGGAATATTAGTAGTATAATGTAAAAACTGCAGCACATGAGCCAGATAATAATTCATCACTCTGCGAAGAACTCTGTTATAAATAAGATAGATAAATACATCCGCCAACAATCCATACAGAATACCTGTCTGTAAAATCATCTTGTAAAATCCGCCGTCCGTAATCCCTATTGCTCTGATAATCCCGTACTCTCTTCTTCTGGTCAGAATCGTATGACTCATGCTGTTTACGATATGGAACAGGCTGATAATCAGCAGAATCACTGCAATACTGGAAAAGAAGATCTGCTGCTGTCCAAGATAACCTTTCTGTGTTGCAATTGCGGTCGTATAATCCTGCAATACTGCCTTGGGAACATCTCGGATTACTTGTAATAACTGATTGCTCACGATCTTTGCATCCGCACTATCAGCCGGCGATGCATTGATAAAACTATAATCTGTAATTCCAAAGTTTTCTTCCATCTGTTCGCCTGTCATAATCACACTCTGCGCATTTTTCCAGACTTCTGTATTCAGAAAATCTTTCTCCTGCGCCAACGGTCTGTTTACGATTGCCGCAATCTCAAACTCTTTTTCAATATAGTTTTCTTCGCCACTTTGGAATTTTAACAGTTCATCTGTATAGTTTTCTGTCTTTGGTACTCGAAGAGTAATGGTATCGCCCGGCTTCTTTCCATAAAAAAAGTAATTTCCCTGACCGTCCATATTCGCCGTCACAATCACTTGATTATTATTCTTTATTGTTTCCGGCTGAATCTCTCCCTCCAGAATAAAATCCCGAAGCTGTTCTATCATCGCTTCATCGTAACCGTACACATTATATTTAATCCGATAATTTCCATCTTCCTGCTGCTTACAGATCCCATCATATCTCTGGATATAATACGGCTCCTGATTTTGATATTTGAAATAGTCACTCCATTCTTCTTCTGACAAAAATTCGTTTTTGGAAATCTGTAATTCCCCCATCGTATACTTTGTCGCATATACATTCTCTGTTTCCGGCATGTTTTTAATCTTATCTGCTACCGCCTCCGGAATCGTATCCTTCAGCGAGTCAGATTTTAAAGAAATACGGTACTCAGAACCAAGCCCATCATCCGATATCAGCGAAAGTTCTGCGTGAACCTTCAAATTTTCTACCATATAGGTGGTACATAAGAAAATGCAACCGCCGATAGACAAGGATAATAAAATCCCTATTACCTTTCGTTTATTGGCAAACATGAATTTCCGCACCACTACATTTGCCATATTAACATTTCGCATAGCGTATATTTTTCTTCTTTTTACAAAAGAAGTATCTCCACTCATCACAGTTTTCAGCGAATCTTTCCGCATGGAACGAACCACGAGAAAGGCAACGAGTGCTAACGAAATCAGTAGAAATACAAAACCAAACACAACAGCTTCCTTTGAAACAAAAAACTCTACTGTATTTTCTCCTTCTGCTAACGTATGGTCCGCAACAGAAAGACCATTCCCTGCTCCACTGATTCCTTTTCCACCAAATACACCGCTAAATTTCTGATACATAAGGCTTAAAACACCATTTCCTAAAAGACATCCTAACGGATATCCAATGAAAAATAACGTCCAAAGTTCCAAAAGTAAGGTGCCACCAATCTGCGCTTCACTGATACCTAATGTCTGTAATATTCCGTACTCAGAAGTTCTCTTCGATACAGAAATACTGAATACGCTGTAAACTACGAAAAGACTGAACAGACATAACAGGAAAATCATTCCGTTGTAAGCCAGATTGTAGTCGCTCTGCAATTTCAAAACGATATAAGTGAAGTTTCCTTCTTCTTCAAACAGACCAAATTTCACGATTTCAGAAATGCTGCTTGGTGCTTCTCCGCCAAGATACTGTATTACTTCATCATTTTCTGCTACCGATTCAGAAGATAATTTATGTTCCTGTAAAAAAGCATCCAACTGTTTATATAACTTCTCATCTTCATTAAAACTGAGATATAAAAACGTCTGGCTTCCTCGACCTTTAAAAGAATCACTTACAAAAACTTCCATTTCACTGGAACTTGCCGCCCATTCGCTTTTCAGAACACCAGTAACAATATACTCTTTTTCACCAATGCGAAGGGAATCTCCTAAATTCCCTGAAAATCCAAGATTACTAAGCACAAATCCATCCGCTGCAATTTCATTTTCTTTCTCAGGGAATGTTCCTTCCAACAAGTCTCTGTGTGCCATTTGACGATAAGTTTCATCGGCATGGATAAAACAGATCATAAATTCTTCTGCCACAACGTCACGGATTTCCATTTTTCCACACTGTTCCAGCGTATATCCTTTTCCTTTCTCACCGCTTTCTACAGAATTAAAAAGTTCCTTATCCGTTTCAATATAATAATGCCAGTCTCCGTAAATAGTTTTGCTGTTCGCCAGATCACTTTTCTGACTGCTGTAAATCAAAGAAGAAATCCCGGAAAGCAATGATGCTGTTAATAAAATACTTGCAAAAATTGCAAATGTCTGGCTCTTGTAATACCGCATATATTTCCATGCCAGCTTTAACATACGACATCACCGCCTTTTGCCGGAAATCTTCTCTTTCCTGTAACAATCTGACCATCTTCAATATGAATTACTCTGTCGCAAGTCTGTGCAATGGCTTCATTATGCGTTACCATGAGAATCGTCTGATTGTACTTACGACAACTCGTTTTTAATAACCCCATAACCTCAATGGTTGTGGCTGAGTCCAAATTACCTGTCGGTTCATCGCAAAGCAGGATACTCGGTTTATTTGCCAAAGCTCTGGCGATTGCAACTCTTTGCTGCTGACCGCCGGATAATTCGTTTGGATATTTCTTGCGTTTCTCCCAAATGCCCAGTTCCCGCAACAATTCTTCGATATATTTGCGGTTAATATGTTTTCCACAGTCAAATGTAACCGGCAATGCCACGTTATCATACACATTCAACACAGGCATTAAACTATAATTCTGGAATACAAACCCTATATTTCTTCTACGGAAAATCGTCAGTTCTTTTCTTGAAAGAGAACCAATCTCTTTATTCTTTATAAAAATCTGTCCACTTGTCGGATTATCCAGACCACCGATTAAATTAAGACAAGTAGATTTGCCTGAACCAGATGTGCCTACAATGGCAACAAACTCGCCTTCTTCTACTTTTAGATTGATATTCCGTAGTGCCTTTACCTGATTATCTTTTTCTCCATATATTTTCTCAACATTTCGTAATTCTAAAATACTCATCCGTCATCACTCCTCTTTTCTTGATACATCCAGTATAACTGCCGTATCTTGCAATTTCTTTACAAACGGATGATTAGTTCTTACAGTTTTGTAAGAACACAGAAAAACAGCTTCCCTTTCCATACTCGGAATCTACCGTCATATATCCTTTTTCTTTTTCCAAAATCAGATTAGAAAGATACAAACCAATCCCAGAACCTTCCATATTCTCAACTTCTGGGCTTCTATAAAATCGTTTGAATATATCGGTCATTTCCTCCTGCCGGATACCACGCCCATTATCTGCAATCTGAATCTCTGTGTATAAATCATAACTTTTTACACAAATGGAAATAGTTCCTCCTCTATCGGTGTACTTAACAGCATTTTCCAACAAATTTACAAATACTTCTGCTGTCCATTTTCGATTATGATACAGTAATCTGTCCTCAAATGGTTCCAATGTAAAGTTGATTTCCTTTTTTTCCAGTTTCTCATAAAGCGTATCTACTGCGTCTAAAATCGTCTGCTTGATCCCTATTGCTTTTCCTTCAAAGCCATCAATATTTTGCTCCAATTTTACCATCTTCGATAAAGACTCCACAATCCAACTCAGCTTGTCAATCTGTCGTTGCATTTTTTCAGAAAACAATGTTTTCCGTTCTGATGTAATTTCCTCTTTACTTAAGATTTCTGCATAGAGAGAAATATTCGCTAAGGGCGTTTTTAATTGATGAGACATATTAGATACCAGACTTTTCACCTGCTCTTTTTCTTGTTCGGCACTATTCACGTGATTATCAAGCACTTCCTGTATCTGCTTGATTTTACTGACAAGGGCAGAATATTCTCCTTCTTCCACATCAGAAGCTGCAATCATTTCCCGATTTAACACACTGTCCAGCAAACGGTCAATCAGGCGATATGTTTTTCTTTTTTGATATATGCTATATCCAATCGACAAACACAAAAGCACTGCTAAAAGTATCGTAATCCACATCTCTTTATTCCTTCCAGATATATCCGATTCCATGAACTGTTTGAATCCATTTTGGTTTCGATACATCATCCTCTATCTTTGTACGAAGCCTGCTGATATTCACAGACACCGTATTGTTATCTACATATTTTCCATCACTATCCCATATCTTCTCTAAAATCTGCTCCTTAGAAAGGATATGATTCTTATTTTCAATCAAATACACCAACAGACGGTATTCCAATTTGCTAAGAGAGATTTCTGAACCTCTTTTATATACTTTACAAGTACTCTGGTCTATGCTTAATGAACCTGTAACAATCTTTGTACTTTCAGATTTTTCTTGAAGTATCCGCTTCATTCTTGCTTTTAATACACCCAGAGAAAATGGTTTTGACAAGTAATCATTTACCCCTAATTCTAAAGCCTTTATCTCATCCATTTCTGTATCACGAGCAGTCAGCATAATGATTGGGATATTGCTGTAGCTACGAACTTCTTTACAGAGTTCAAAGCCCGTTCCGTCCGGCAGGTTACAATCCAAAAATACAATATCATAACCACCGTTTGCGATTTCTTGTAAACCATCCTTTTTTGTCCCTGTCTCTGTCACATCATATCCATCACCAGAAAAGGAGAAGGAAAGTCCCTCTCTCAAATCAACATCATCTTCAACTATTAGAATTTTATATTTTTCCATCATGTATTTCCTTTATTGCTTCATATCAAATTACTGCTTTTTACTTCATATTTCATTATACAGTAACCACCCTCGTTGTAAAGCAAAAAGCAAGCCATTTCAGACTTGCTTTCCACCATACAGTTTTAAAAATTAAACTCTATTGTAAAATGCGTATTAGCAATCATCTTGCATCTTAAGAACCCTCAAGAAATGAGATAGATCTACAACAATATTTCACTTCTTGCTTAATAAAGTTCTAATGAATCTTCTGCATCCACCCACATCTGTAAATTGCCATCAAGATATAATCTTGCATATTCCAAAGGCTCATCCACAGCCAATGAAGTAAGCGCACATTCTGATCCATATGTGGTTTTTAAATTTTTTTCAGCTTCCCAGCAATCAATGCGAAGCATATATCCGGCACTTGTGTAAACATCAATACTATCGTGGTTTATGTTGTATTCTGCATAAATTGTTCTCATCGTATCTTATCTCCATTTTCTTTTGATAATCAGTTATAAAGTTAAATATCGAAAACATTTCAATCAGTTCACCATGTCGTTATTGTTATATGTTATATTGTGTTATGAAATTTTCTTTCCCTTAATTTTTCCCATATTAAGGTTCATAAAAACCAATGGGAGAATGTAACACAAGGGAAAGAGTAAGGGAAAGTTCACTTGCTACAAACTTAGTATTTTCAAGGGTTTGCGAAGAATTTGATAATCAAATATAACAGTTATTAAATTTCCTAAAATATGTGAAATATCAACTGTAATTTTCAAAATCGATCGAACCATCGGCTACCTCATAGACAGGTTCTTCCGGGTTCTTCAGACTGCTCTCTTCTTTCAGGACTTCCACGATACGATGTGCCGATTCATTTGCAAGCGTGACCATGACAAATACCATCGAAAGCATCATCAGACTGCTTAAGATCTGAAAGCTGTAGGTTAAAAGCGCGGAAAACTGTCCGACATCTAAATCCAGACCTTTCGTTGTAATGATCACATAAGAACCGACCGTCAGCACAAAGATCATGACGGTATACAACGAAAACTGCATTAATGGGTTATTCCATGCCAGGATTTTTTCTGCTTTTGTAAAATCCTCGCAGACATCTCCTGCCGCCCGGTCAAACTTTTCTTTTTCAAACTCTTCCCGCACATAGGATTTTACGACACGCATTCCTTTGATATTTTCCTGGATGGAATTGTTCAGTTCATCATACTTGTGGAATACTTTACGGAATAACGGCATCGCCGTACGGATCACCATATAGAGTCCAAATCCCAATACCGGTACTACCAGAAGAAAGATACACGCCATCTTTCCACCCATGATAAATGCCATGACAAACGCAAAAAGAAACATCAGCGGACACCGCACTGCGATACGCACGATCATCATATAGGCGTTCTGCACGTTGGTAACATCCGTGGTCAGACGTGTTACCAGTGAGGAACTTGAAAACTTATCGATATTTTCAAATGAAAATTCCTGTATTTTTGCATACAGATCTTTTCGTACATTTTTCGCAAATCCACAGGATGCCGTTGCACAGGCATTTCCTGCTCCGATACCAAACATCAGTGACAAAGTTGCCATAACGATCAGCAGCAGTCCATATTTCACTAATACGGAAAACTCTGCCCCTGCCTTGATCTGATTGACTAACATTGCGATCAAAAATGGTATGGTACACTCCATGACTACTTCTAGTGACACCAGCACCGGTGCTAAAATAGAAGGTTTTTTATATTCCCTGATACACTTCATCAGTTCTTTGAGCATGATCATTCTACTCCTTTTTCTTGTTTTTACTCTATTCTTTTATTTCATCTTTTTCTTTTTATGCTGTTTTTTATCCATTCTGTTTTTCTCCGGCTTTTGTCCTACTTTTTTACTTGGCAGACTCTCTGCAGATACGCTTATTTGCATACATATCTTTATCCGCGGCTGCGATAATATCTTTTAGCTGTGAATGTTTTCCTAATGCATAACCGACCGAGGCCGAGACCGGAAACTCATAGTTCTCCCGCTTCTTTTCCTCTTCTAAACGGACTTTCCACGTTTTGATCAACTGCTCTGCAATCTCTTTGGTTCCATTTGCTACATATAATAAGAACTCATCGCCTCCGTAACGGATGACAATATCCTCTTCTCTTGCAATGCTTTGAATGGTTTTAGCAACCTCCGTGATCAGGCGGTCCCCGCACAGATGTCCCCAGTTGTCATTGACATACTTCAACTGATTGACATCCCAATAGATCACGGCAATGTCCTGTCCATCCCGCTCTCTGTTGTTCAAAAGCTCGATCAGTCTGTTTTTGTTATATGCTCCGGTCATATCGTCCGTTAATGCCTTATATTCCATCTGTACGGCATTTTCTAATGATTTACGGACCACATAATTCACTTTGTTGCACAGATATTGAAAACAAAACGTTGTAAAAGAACGCGGGAGTACATAATATAGAAAAAGCGTAATAACCGGAGATTCATTTACTTTTGTTAACAAAAATGTTCCATCCTGCACTAAATGTCTATAAGAGGTACAGGTGATCAGTACCATATTGGCGTCACAGATTCCCCAGTAATAACCTGCATAAGTGCTGACCACAATACAAAATACAGTCAGCCAGAATGCATATTTTCTGAGCCGCATTTCATCATACATGCTTGCAACTACGATAGGAAATGTGAGAAGGATGATCACATGATATGTAAATGCTGTAGAGCTGACTAATACGATCAGCCCAATGGTTGTAATACTGATATACGGTATGCAGGTTCTCTCTATTCCTAATAGTAAGATCAGCACAAAATAAAGGATAGAAACCACACAGATTCCCATGTACCCCCAAGTCATAATTTTATGATCTACAATAAAAATCCTAGAAATATTCAGAATTACCATGCTCGTACAGATGACAAAGCAGAACAGTATCACGCGGAAAACACAAATATTCTGCATCACATTATTTTGTTCAGTTTTTATATCTTTTGAAAACAACCTTTTTAAGGTAACAATACTACGCTCCATTTGCAACCTCCTCTATTTAAAAAACAGTCTTATGATCCGTTTTCTTATTTTTCTATATCTATATAGTATAATATATACATTTGCAACAATCAAATTTTCTTCTTATTTTCTTCTTATTTTCTTCTTACATATTTCTCCAGAAAAATCTGCTGTTATTACTACTACACATTTCAAAATCTGTCCAATTTTTTTGTGAAATTCGCACATATTTCCATGGAATTTCAGTTAATTTCATGGTAAAATATGTAAAAGACGCATTTTGACCAAGAAGGAACAATCTATGAAAAAATTCCGCAATTTAAAGCAGAAAATTATTTTCTATGTGATGTCCGTCTCAATTCTATTGACTGTGCTGATTACTGCGGTTATGTCCTTTGGCAGCATCCGTTCTACGAATAAACTGCAGCTCGACAACATTCAGGTGACCACCCGGATCGCATCCCAAAGCATCAGTTCCAATCTTCATCTTCTGACGGAACGCATTTATAACATCTCGACAGATGCCGAACTGACAGATGATTCTCTGTCTAAAAAAGATAAGGCAGCATATCTGCAGGATTTTGAACAGGAGATCGAATTTGTCTGGCTTTCTGTCTATGATGCCGATGGTAAAAAACTTTACGGCGACAAAACCGCACCGGATTCCATTGCCGATACGAAATATTACTCCCAGTTAGCTGAGACTGCAAATACCGTTATCGGAGAACCTCACTATGATCAGGACGTATTACAGCTCTGTGTCGGTGCTCCGTTAAAAGCAAACGATGAGGTCTGCGGTTATGTGATCGGAAGTTACAAATACGATCTTTTAAACGACGTATTAAGCATGCTGATCTTAGGTGATACCGGAAGTGCATGTATCATTAATGAAAAAGGTACGATCATCGCTGACCAGGACGAAAAAAATATTGCAGATCAGGTCAGCATTTATGATAAGAATTCTTCCTCTAAAAATAAAGAGATTTATGACCGTATTTTATCCTATCAGACCGGTTCCGTTACCATGAAGCTGCACGGTGTCAGCCATTATGTCGGCTACACACCGATTCCGGGAACGAACTGGGTTCTCTTAGTGGATGCACCAAAACGCGAATTTATGAATTCCGTTTATCTGTCTATCGGAATTTCTATTGTTTTGGCAGCAGTCATGCTGATCATTGCCGCTTCGATCATTGTACCGCTTTCTAATGGTATTTCTAATTCACTGGCTTCTGCAACCAAACGTCTGCAGGATTTAGCGGATGGAAATCTTTCCGAAGAGGTTGTACACTTAGCTACCAATGATGAAGCAGAACTGTTAACGGAAGCATTAGCAAAGACCGTAGACAGTCTGAACAGTTACATTCAGGATATCCAGACTTCCCTTGGTTCTCTTTCTTCCGGTGACTATGCAATTGCTATCCCGGACAATTTTGACGGAGACTTTATTTCAATCCGGGATTCCCTGTCGGATATTACGGATTCCCTGAATAAAACCATGCTTCGGATGAATGATTCCTCCTCTGCCGTAAATCAGAATTCCACCGAGGTTTCTAACTACGCAAGACAGCTCTTTGACGGTTCCCAGAACCAGGCTGCCCTGTTAAAAACTCTTGAAAGCAGTATGCAAGATATCACTGCTACGATTGAAAAGAACAAAGAAAACGCCGTGCAGATTGAGAACTTCTCCAAAGAAGCTGCACAAAAGACTGCACAGGGTGACAGCTATATGCACAGCATGTTAGACACCATGAACCAGATTCATGCCGGCATGGAGGAGATCACTTCGATCAGCCAGCTCATTGCAAATATCTCAAAACAGACCGGACTGCTCTCTTTAAATGCTTCGATCGAAGCTGCAAGAGCCGGAGAAGCCGGCAGAGGCTTTGCTGTGGTTGCCTCCGAGATCGGAGACTTAGCACAACAGACTTCCGATGCACTCAACCAGTCCAGTGCTATCATTGAACGCTCTGCCGAGACGATCCAACAGGGACTTGACATGGCAATGCAGACTGCACAGTCCTTTAAGGAGATTCAGGATGTTACTGACCAGTACGAAGTCATTTCCGCACAGCTTGCTGAAATTGTAAAGGCACAGACCGACGCTGTTACGGAGGTTAACGAACAGTTAGACTCCTTAAAAGATATTGCCAGCCAGAATCAGAACCTTGCCGAAGAAACGGACAAGATGGCAACCAACTTTCTTGTACAGTCTGAGGAGTTGAAGGATTTCGTTTCACAGGTAAAACTAAGAGATCATGGCAATGCATAGCAGAAGGAGGTTCAACTTATGAAGAAAGCAATATGTGTTTCTCTCATTCTCATCGCTGCACTTTTAAGCGGATGCAGTTCAAAAAATGAAATGAAAGATGGTTTTTATACGGCAGAAATGTCCGACTATTCCTTTGGCTGGAAAGAATATCTTTGTATCATGGTAAAGGACGATAAGGTTGTCTATGCGGAATTTAATGCAAAGAATCCAAGCGGTTATATCAAAGCCTGGGACAATGCCTATATGAAAAATATGAAGCCTGTTTCCGGTACTTATCCAAATGAGTACACCCGTACTTATGTGTCAGAATTGATCGAGACACAGGATCCGGAAAAATGTGAGACCTTAACCGGTGCAACCTCTTCCGGCACGAACTTCTCCAAACTGTCCGTTGCCGTAGTAGAGCAGGCAAAAAAAGGAGATTCCAAGATTAAGATCGTAAAATCTGAAACAGCCGAAGAATAAACCGATGTCAGGACTCAACAGGAAATAATGCACGCATAAAATAGTGCTACTATAAAATATCACAACGATATGTCAAAAGAGGAGTATCACATCAACTTATCCCTGCAAAGGGTGTTGTTGACAGGATACTCCTCTTGTTATATTGTTTTTATTCTGTACCATGTACCGGATTCCGGCAGCCTGCTAAGAAAGACATTCTAAGAGATATGCTAACATCTGATCTGAAAAAATCTTCTTTTCTTCATTCTGTATCTTGTTCTCTGTCTTCTCTTTGAAATTTCCCGTCTGTGGCAGCTCGTACTGCTCTAACAATTCCTTTGGTGCCATTCCGATATCTGCCACCTGTATCATTGGAACATCAAATGCACTGTCGCCTGCTGCATAGACGGTTTCGGCTGCTACTCTTTTCCGGAAACGTCTTACGGCACTTCCCTTATTCAGCTTTTTCGGTAATACATAGACTTTGATCCCATTACAGAATACCTCTACCAAAGACAGGTTCAGATGTGCTTTTAACATAGCCACCGATTTTTCCGGCTCATTGCTTTTGGTAAAGAGAAATAAAGAGCGGATATTTCGTACCTCAAAGCATCGGTTTACATCCTCTGTCATCCACTGTTCTGCTCTTTGTAATTCGCTCTGCGCATCTGCGATCAATGCTAAGGATTCCTGATACCAGACCGGATCTTCCTTGCCCTGATGCAGCAGTACACCGCCGTTGCAGACCAATGCATACTCCGGCACTCCGATGCCAAGATCGATCCTCTGATACTGCTCTAAGGTTCTCGTCGTCGTTGGGACAACCAGAACTCCCGGCTTAGAACAGAGCTGCCCCAACAGCCTGTGGGAAGTCTCTGTCATGAAAGAGATTTCTCTTCCCTGATAGATTTCCACACAAGTTTTGGGGCCTCCAATCTCATGTTTATAAGAATAGATCAACGTATTATCTAAATCTGTATGAACAATCTGCATAAGTTAATTTTTCTTTCCTACAAAACATTTACGGATCAGGTCTACCGGGATCATGGTGACTGCCAATAAGATGACTGCGATCCAGCCTTTGATCCCAAACGGTACGCAGCTGAACATATTTCCGATCCAGGTAAATACCTGAAGTGGAACAAGCGGTGCGTTAACGATCAATGCCTGTACGAAAATAATTGCAAAGAATACTTTTAAGAATCCGGTATTCTCATTCAAACCTTTAAAGATTCCAAATCCATCATCGCGGACATTGAATCCATTGAACAATGCACTGACAATAAAGAGGACGAAATATCCGGTCAGGTGCTGTTCTTCATTTTCAAACAGTCCTGCAAAAAACGGATGTTTTAAATAGACAAAGCTAATAACCGTCAACCATGCTCCCATGGTCAAAATCTGTGCCATCATGGCTTTGCTGATGATGCTCTCATCTCTTCTTCTTGGTTTTTCTTTCATATATTTTTCTAACGCAGGCTCATTACCAAGCATAATTGCACCAAGCCCGTCCATAACTAAGTTTACGAATAACAGATGCGTAACCTTCAATGGTTCTTCCACTCCAAAGAATGGAGCGATCGCACTGACAATTACTGCCGTTACATTGATGACAAGCTGGAATTTACAGAATTTCAAAATATTATGGTAAATCGTTCTTCCATACCAGATCGCATCCTTGATCGATTTAAAGTTGTCATCTAAGATAACAATTTTTCCGGCTTCTTTGGCTGCTTCGGTACCACTTCCCATTGCAAAACCGACATCGGCTCTCTTTAATGCCGGAGAGTCGTTAACACCGTCACCGGTCATTCCGACTACTAAATTCATTTCCTGACAGAGTCTTACCATACGGGATTTATCTGTCGGAAGTGCTCTTGCGATCACACGGATATGCGGAATGATCGCTTTTACTTCTTCGTCAGACATCTCGTTTAACTGCGCAGAAGAAAGTGCCTTATCTGACTCATCCTTTAACAATCCTGCATCTTTTGCGATCGCAACGGCTGTCTCTAAACGGTCACCGGTGATCATAACTACCTGGATTCCCGCATTCTGAACTTCTTCGATTGCCTCTTTTGCCTCCGGACGGACATCGTCACGGATTCCGACTAAACCGATGATGACAACATCATCATTGATCGTATTTTCTACCAGTTCTTTTTCGGAGTATCCAAAGGCAAGAACACGCATTGCCTTGGTTGCTAACCCGTCAATTTTCTGATTTAAAACATCCAGATTTAACTCTTTTACATTGCCTTCTGCATCCAGATAATGCTTTGCAACTGCAAGCAGACGCTCCGGTGCTCCTTTGTAAAAAGTCTTACCGAGACTGTCGATCCTTGCCTGACTGAATTTATTCGTAGAGTTAAATCCCTGTGAACAGGAAACGACACAATCCCTGTCTGCATCAAGCACACGGAAAGTCTCTTCTCCGATAAACTTCATCAATGCCTGATCGGTTGCATTTCCACCGATCACCCTGTGGGTTGCATCGAACATAGACCGTGTATTTTTTCCAATTGCCAGATCTACCAGTCCGTTTACGGCACTGTGATGCTCAAGCTGTGACAGCTCGATCGACTGTCCGTCTGCCGTAAAGAAATCTACCACTTCCAGACTTCCCTTCGTGATCGTACCTGTTTTATCACTAAATAAAATATTTAAGGAACCTGCGGTTTCAATACCCTCTGCCTTACGCACCAACACGTTGTGGTCTAACATCTTGCTGGTGTTCTGCATCAGAACCAGGGAGATCATCAGAGGAAGTCCCTCCGGCACTGCACAGACGATGATAACGACTGCTAAGGATACGGCTTCTACAACATCTTTGATGATCTGCTCTGCACCCGCTGCAAAGTATAGCGACGGGCCGCCTGCGGATACGATAAAATATGCAAAATAGAGCACTGCAATGACAATGGCTCCGATGTATCCGAAAGTGGAAATCTGTTTTGCTAATTTTGCTAATTTGACCTTTAACGGAGAATCCGGTTCTTCTTCCTGCATCTCCTCTGCCATCTTACCCATCATGGTCTGTAAGCCGACTTTTCTGACATCTAAGATACCTTCACCGTCAAAGACCACTGCTCCACGGAACAGAGAATGCTGATCTACGAAAGTTTCTCCGGTAATATCATCTGCTAACTGAAAATCTTGTGGTGCTTCTGTCTTTTTACACTCTTCTGCTTCTCCGTTTAACGCAGAGTTGTCCACATGCAGATTCCCGGAGATCAAAATACCGTCTGCCGGAATCTTATCTCCTGCCTGCAAGAGTACCTTATCTCCTACAACCACATCGTCTACATCAATGACTACAACGACACCATTGCGGTGCACCTTACACTGGTCTTTTTTGGTACTGTCCTTTAATTCACGATATTTCGTATCACTTGCCACACCGGTCTTTGCAGACACAAATGCTACGATCAATACTGCAACGATCGTTCCTAATGGCTCATAGATTTCTGCATAGCCAAAGAAAAACATAACGATCATCAAAGCTGCGATCGCTAACAGGATCTTGATCATCGGATCCCCGAAAGTCTCCTTAAATTCCTGCCAGAAAGTGGTTGGCTCTGAATCAGGGATTGCATTTGACCCATGCTTTTCTCGGGATTCTTCTACTTCCCGGTCTGTGAGTCCGTTAAACTTCATTTCTTATACTCCTCCTTCAGTATGATTTTGTTAACTATATCATAGAAAAGAAGAAGAAACCAGTTATTTTTAGTCTCTCCTTCTTTCTTAGCAAAACTTTTATTTATATCTTGTTGCTAATTCTGCGATTCCGGGATCTTTGGTACCCTGACCGATGGCATTGAATTTCCACTCGCCATCATGACGGTAAACCTCTCCGAAGATCATCGCTGTCATATCGCTGTAATCTTCCGACAGATCATATTTACACATCTCACGGTTATTCTTTCCATCTACTAAACGGATAAACGCATTCTCGATCATACCAAAATGCTGCTTTCTCTGTACGGCATGATAGATATTTACCACAATGACGATCCGGTCATATTCGGCAGGGATCTTTGATAAATCTACCACGATCTGCTCATCATCTCCGTCACCCTCTCCGGTTAAGTTGTCACCTAAATGCTGTACGGTGCCGGATTTGTGATGTAAGTTTCCAAAATATACGATATCTGTCTTATCTGCTAATTTTCCATTTTTTAGAAGAAAGGCAGAAGCATCACAATCGATTGGCTTTGGCTTCAGTCCGAAGAGTCCGCCTCTTCTTTTTGCCTCATCCCAGCCAAGTCCGATCAATACGGTGGAAAGTCCTGCACTTTCTTTGGACAGGCTTACCTTCTGTCCTTTTTGTAAACTGATTGACATATTTTTCCTCCTATGCTACATCAATTCCATAGTGACCGCAGAGTGCTGCAAGACCACCCTGGAAGCCGCTTCCGATTGCGTTAAATTTCCACTCGCCGTCATGACGGTATAACTCGCCTACGACAACGGCTGTCTCGATTGAGAAGTCCTCACCTAGGTCATAACGGATCAGTTCCTGATTGGTTGTCTCATCGACAATACGGATAAATGCATTCGATACCTGTCCGAAGTTCTGTCTTCTTGTCTCTGCATCATAAATCGTTACCGTAAATGCCACTTTTGAGATATTTGCAGGGATCTTGCTCAGGTCGATCTGAATCTGCTCATCATCTCCGTCACCTTCTCCGGTCAGGTTGTCTCCCATATGTTTTACGGACTCACTTGGATGTACCAAGTTTCCATAAAATACGAACTCTTTTTCTGTCGGGCATTTTCCATTCTCCCCTACCAAAAATGCTGCTGCATCTAAGTCGAAATCGGCTCCTGAATCAAATGCATTGACATCCCAGCCTAAGCCGACCATGATATTTTTTAATCCCGGATTTCCCTTTGTTAAATCTACTTTCTGTCCTTTTGATAAATTAATTGGCATATCTTGTTTCCTCCTTGTGCAATCTTATTTGCCTTGATTCGGCATATGATACATCCTGTTGAACTCTGCTTTGATATTTTCAAGTCTTGCCTGATCCTCAATACGCTGTTTTCTCGCATTTTCCTGAATCTGCTTTGTCTCGTCAATACCATTGACAATGGTTCTCCAGGTTGTTTCTAAAGTCTCTATTTTTATGGAGCTGCCGGAAGCTAACTGTGCAGTCATCTTTGACTGCTCTACGGTATTGCGGGCATTTTTGATCAGCATCTCATTGGTCTTTTGATCCAGTGCTGACATTGCCTCTGCCTGGATTTTCTGGCGTTTTAACATAATTGCCTGTGCCAGTGCCTGCTTAAATACCGGAAGTGTTACGATAAATGCGGAATTGATCTTACGCACTAAATTCATATTGCTGAATTCCATGGTCTTTATCATAGGAACAGACTGCATCGCTACATTTTCCGCAGTTCTTAAATCCTGTGTTCTCTGCTCTAACATCATCAAAGACTGCTGCAGACTCTGGATCTCAAACTGAATGGAATTATCTCCGGTTGCTTCCATGTCTGCCTGGCGCTGTGCGATATATGCTTCTAATTCCCGACAGCCCTGCTCTCCGGCTAAAATATATTTTACCAGTTCGTGATAATAACCGACATTGGCTTCAAACATCTGGTTCAATTTGCGGTTCGACTGTTTGATCTCTGATTCATACTGCTTTAACTGCACATAGATCTTATCAACTTCGTCTCCCATGGTATGATACTTATCGAGGATCTTATCTAACTGTTTTCTCATATTTCCAAACAGTTTTCCGAAAAGTCCCGGATTGTCTTTTATCTCTTCAATATCGAACTTCGACATAATCTTTGCAAGTGTATTCAACATCTCACTTGAATCATCCAACTGAGACATATTCATACTGTTTAAGACGATATCCGACGCTTTCGAAATCTCTTCTGCCGCCTCTGCACCAAACGATACGATCGTCTCAAGATTATGTACCTCAATCGTACTTACTAAGTCATCCACCTCTTTTGAGTTTACCAAATCTGCATTCATCTGCTGTCTGTCAGCTACAATGTCATACTCTTTGACTACCTCAATCTCGTTTTTTTCCTCCGGCACGGCTGTCATTGTCTGCTGTGCGGTTTTTCCAAAATCAAGACCCATTGTCAACCTCCTCGTTTAAATAGTCTGTCACGCCATGACTGACGCGTTCCTGATGGAATCAGCTCAAAATTCGGAACCTGCAGATCATACAGGTATTCCCCGATCTGATGCTCTTCCATCACTTTTGTGTTAAAATACTTTTCCACGCTCTGATATCCGGTCGGTACAAAAAATACCACATCAAACCCGAGCAGGCTCAGAAACGCCGTCAAAATACTGTCCTCGAGAGATATTACTGTCTCTGTCGTATTGATATAGATAAGTTTCGGATTCTTCTTCGTAAAATCAAACTTCTGAATCATCCTTATTATATCCTTATTCATGTTCAGAACCGTAGAAATGATCGTATATTCCGTACCGTTCTCTCCTGTTCCCCTGATCGTCTTCTGTGCGATCAGAAGTCCTAATTTATCTAAAATATAATCCTGCATCTCTTCGCGTAAGACTCCATAGCGGTATACAGGATGCGATTTGATCTTTTCCCTTTGCAGTCTGTTGTTTTTATAAAATTCCGTCGCATGTGCCTTGATCGGATTGGCATCCGTTGACTCAATAAACGGTGCTTTGGAAATGACATATGTTTCTTCCGTCATCAGGCTTTTGATCCCTGACCAGTACGGTGCTAACTGTCCGTCTTTGACTCCCGACACTTTTGCAAAAATCACCGGGATATTGACTACCGAATCCGTAACACTGAAATTCGGACGGTACTTCACTTCCTGATCCCACAGAATCGGGATTTCTTCATACATCGTCCTTAACATGACTGCATTTGCTTTTCCATACTGCTGGTTGCGATAGATCCCGGAGTCCTGATACATGATGGTATCTAATTCCCGCTCCGCATGATAAGCGGCAGTGCCCATCTGCACTTCCCTGCCTTCATTTGGAAAATGCTCCACTGCTAAGGATTCCGTATAATGAATCTCATACAACAGCTTATCACTTAAACAGCAGGCGGTATCCTGATTCGGATTTAAGATCAGCACATCCACCGGCAGCCTTGCTAACATCCTTACAAACAGTGCTTCATTCTCATTCCTGCATCCACCCAGATAGATAAAACAGCCGATCTTGGGCATTTCCCAGCCTTCAAACAGCTCCTTTTGATATCTTTTTAACCAACAGAGCAGATAGACTGCTTTATTTGTCAGCCGGTTTACATTCATTCCTGAAATTTCCAACTCTTCTAACATTATATCAATGAAAGCCTGATTCATCAATCGCTGCAGCTCTATATTTTGTGAATATTTAATGTTTACAGACAGATCGAACAACATCTGCTCCACATTATTATAGGTATTTCTTCGGATCGCACTGATCTCTTCCATGGTCGGAACCGGAATTTCCCGCTCTAAGATCAGCATATTTCTGCCACTGTTTTTTAACTCTAAGCGGAACTGATACAGTTCATTCAGATAGGTCAGTTTATCCTCTACGCCTGTCATCCTACAAAAACAGTTGTAAAAAAATCCGGTATCTTCGCCACGCAGACGTGCCGCCATTTTAAAATCCTCTAAGCCCTCTCCGTGAATCCATGCATTCGTACATGCATGTACGGTCGGTAAAGTTCCATACAACCGTTCTTTGTCTTTTTCTTTTTCCATATCTTCCTGAAGATTTTTCAGGCTGAATCCCTCCGGAAACGGCTGCATATTTTCAAGCACCAGTTCCTTTGAAATCTTTGAGCCTGCATCTAGCTTCTGATACGGTGCATCTCCCTGATACTGCAACAGCAGAATATCACAGCCGGCACCCGCTAAAATATCCAATATCTTTAATTCATAATTACTGATCGTTCCTTCGTATAAAATCTTTGGCACATTGTTTTCACCCAGATTATTGACCATACACTCAAACTTATAATAAAACCAGCACATAAACTTGATATAGGCATTTTTCAGCATATTCTCGTTTTTGCCCTCTTTTCGCATTGCATCCAACGTATCGTAAAATGCTGCTGCCACATTTTCTCTCTGATAATCGTTCATGCGGGGAAGCCATTTTTTCAGACTTGTCAGTAAAAATCCCATGCTCATCTGAAAATCCATCCCCATGATTTCTTCATAATAGGAGAGATTCTGTTCAGTCGGATTTGCAATCTTTCCTTCAATGACAACACCGGATTTTCTCGCTTCTTTCGCATATTCTCCGATAAACTGTCTGCACTTGTCATTATATCCATTCATCCGGTAAAAATAAATGCACTTGTCCGGACGCTGATTTAATTCTTTAAAATAGTCCTCTGTATTTTGAATGATTCCGCGTGTAAACATACGGTTATCCCTTCCTTGTGTTATGCTTTACCTGCACTTATTCTAGCACACTAAATCTAAAAATAACACTGTTAATTTATTTCCGGGAATGGTACAATAAAAGTGATTATGTGACAAGGAGTTACTTACATGAAAGATTCTATTCTGTATTACAGCGTGGGGCCTCTGCTTTACTGTCCGGCCAACCACAAGTCACTGGCAAATTCACTGATCCACGAACGGTTTGGCAGGCATTTTTCTCTTGCGGTCTGTTTAGAAGATACGATCCGGGATGACCGCATTGCGGAGGCAGAGCATGAGCTGGTACAAACGATTCATACACTTTTTAATGAAAAAAAGAAACATCTTTTTTTTCTCCCAAAAATTTTCATAAGAGTACGCTCTCCACAACAGATTCCTGATCTGATGGAACGTTTTGGGGATGCCGGTATTCTGATCACAGGATTTATTATTCCAAAGTTTTCTTTGGAAAATGCAGATTCCTATATTTCTGAGATTCTTTCTGTAAATGAACGTTACAACCGTGCGATTTATATGATGCCGATTTTTGAAAGTCCTTCTATGATCCACTTACAACATCGTCATCAGATCTTATATACTTTAAAAGAAAAATTAGACGCTATCGAACCACTCGTTTTAAACATCCGTGTCGGCGGCAACGACTTATGCCATGTTTTTGGCTTTCGCCGCCACGTTACCCAGTCGATCCACGATATCCGTCCGATCTCGGATATTTTTTCGGATATCATTACCGTGTTTGGCATGGACTATGTGATTTCCGGTCCGGTCTGGGAATATTACAACGGCTCCGGCTGGGACCGTGGTTTAAAAGCGGAACTGGCACAGGACAGGCTTTGTGGATTTACCGGAAAAACCGTGATTCATCCAAACCAGATTCCTCTGGTCAACGATGCCTACCGCGTATCTAAGGAAGATTATGAGGATGCCAAAGCCATTTTACACTGGGAGGAAACTGCTCCTTCTCTGGTCCATGGCAACGTTAAAAAAGCCCGCATGAACGAATGTAAGACACATTCTAACTGGGCAATGCAGATATTGATGCTGGCAGAGGCTTTCGGAGTTGTCGACAGCGAATCTTCTGCACTCTGATGTCGTACCCAAAAACACCTATACTAGGAGGTTATTTACATATGAAAACAGCAACAGGAACAAGAGAAAACGTCAAAGTAATTGAAGAATTTACAAGTGGAGGATTAAAAGTTGAAGTCTTAGAATATGAAAAACTTCTCGGACTCTCAAATGCTTCCATGGCACAGCAGATTTACTTCATGGAACAGCAACACATCCATGTACGTCAGATCGCACTGTATCTGAACAACGAAAAAGTAACGATCGAGCGCGGTGCAATGAGCTATTTCCAGGGAAATATTGAAATGGTCAGTGGTGTCACTCTCGGAAATGCCCTTGGAAAATTAGTCCGTGGTGCCGTTACCGGAGAACAGATGGCACAGCCGGAATACTCGGGAACCGGACTTTTAGTATTAGAGCCTTCTTTTAAGCATTTCTTGGTGTTAGAGCTTGCAGCAAATGAATCCATTATCGTGGATGACGGCATGTTCTATTGTGCACAGGGCAGTGTTTCCGTAAAAGTGATCTCACAAAGAAACCTCTCCTCTGCTGTCGCAGGCGGTGAAAGTTTCTTCCAGCAGCAGCTTACCGGTCCTGGTATCGTCATCTTAGAATCTACGGTACCAATGTCCGAAGTGGATATCATTGATTTAGAAAACGACACCTTAAAAGTCGATGGCAATTTTGCTGTTTTACGTTCTTCTACGTTAGATTTTACCGTAGAACGCAGTGCCAAGACTCTGATGGGTTCCGCTGTCAGCGGCGAAGGTCTCGTCAATGTATATCGTGGTACCGGTCAGGTCTGGTTAGCACCGACGATCAAGGTTTACGATACACTCGATCTGGCACAGATGCTTGGTCTTTCCAGTACGAAGAGCATGAATATGAATACCAGTCATTCTAAAGTAAAATAAAGATTGCTGTTTATATCTTCGATATTTGATGCAGCAATGTAGTAAGCCGCTGCCATAAGAATCCTCTGTAATGGGATCTTACCGGCAGCGGCTTTGTTTTGCCTGCAGCTTTTATTTCTTATAAAACTCTACCCTTTTTCTTTTTTTCATATACAGTAACACCAACTGCTGTACCACTGCTGATGAGCAGCAGGGCTAACCATAGTGGATACCGCAAATGGCACAGACTGCCTTCTCTTTGCAGGTCGCTACTACAATATATTTATGGTTAATATCCCTTACAGCTAGTAAGGAATTATCCATTGCAATAATCTTATCGGCATCCTTGATCAGACCTATCCTGGTGTGAATACTTACTTTGACAGTCCTGCACGCAGTGACGGCAGCCAGAAATGGGTTGATTTTGCATCTACATACTGGCATGTGGACTGTGTCCGTAAAATGTCCCTGAATGCCTTTATCGACCATTATCAAAACTGGTGCAAACGTAAGAAGTACAACTTCAGCCGATCCAAAGCTGAGGAAATCTATGGAAAAGGCAAAGGAACTTGTTCCTGTACTTCCTAAGGATGACATTACAAAGCTTATTATCAAGCAGGCTGTAAACCAGCTTAACAGTACCTCTACAACAGTTGAATCACTACGCACACTTATGAATGAAACTAGATCCTGCCATAATAATTGGAATTTATTGAAAAAAACAAACGGTTTTTGGCGTCTTTTTTATGCATCTGCCACTTTCTTTATCAGTCCACAGGCTTTGTAGTTCTCCAGTGGATACCACTCCACCGGCACTTCTTTTTCTTCTGCTAACCGCAAAATATGTTCTAGGGATGCATCTTCTTTATATTTTTCATTGACTAAGACTTTCCACGGTACTCTGCGAAGCAGGACTCTGGTCGTTTCGCCGATCCCCGGTTTGACCAGATTGATATTGTCTATCCCATACTCTCCTGCGATTTTTCTTACCTCGTCAATTCCATGTCCTTGTGGCTGCCAGTCATCTTTTGGCACTTCTAAAATAAATTCTTTTTCAATCGCTTCTAAAAATTCATGCGACAGATCGGCTTTTTCCAATTCCCCATAATAAACAGCCCCATGAAAATCCTCTTTTCCTATGATATCGTCCCGCAAAAAAGTTCTGCTGATGAGTCCCGATACCGTACAGTTCAGACAGGAACTTGGGATCAGCAGATCGTGGTGGGTGCCACATAATTCCGTGATATTTGCCGGATCTGCAACTACGGCAAGCTCCGATGATACACCAAAATAAGGTGCCACATCTTTTTGCAGTTCCCCTAAGATCGCACCTTTTCCGATCCAGCCGTCCACAAATAATATCTGCTCTGCCGGGTAATGAGACAACAGATACTTCATCGCATTTTCATCAATCCCACGTCCTCTGATGATGGAAATGGAATAATGGGGAACGTCATATCCGTATTTCTTTTTGATATAATGTTTGACTAAAATGCCAATCGGTATCCCGGCTCTTGCAAGGGAAACTAACACCACTTCCCTGCCACGTTTTTTTATGATCTTATCTGCAAGCCTTCCTACCGCTTCTGCGGTCGGCTTCGCATAATCTTTTAATGCCATCCGATATGCTTCCATATATTTTTCACTTGGGACATATTCGATCGGGAGCATTTCACAGTAGTGACGGCCTGCCTGTATCAGTCGTTCCCTCTCTTCGGTTGGCTGCGGCTGTACCAGTCCGGTAATATCCTTTAACAGTAAGATCACATCTTCGTTCGAATAAGAACTTCTCATTTTAACACCACCTTATTCCTCTGATCTGACGGTTCTGGTTCAGGGCCAATGCTCTTTGCAAAGACTCCCAGCCTTCGGTTTCTTGATTTTGTGCATCCGTCAGCACCAGTACTTCTTCATACTCTGTCAGATCATAGACAAAAGTTATCCTGTTTTTGTCATAGAGACTTGCTAATTCATAACGCGTATGAAGCGGATATTTTTCTTCTTTACTGACTGCGATCGGACTTCTGGTTGTGGCATGCATCCGCACTGTATAGCCTGCCTCTTCTAATTTTGCCCCGACATATAATGCCGGATACATGAATTCTTCCGTGCCAAGGACCAGTATCCGTCTGCCTGTTTCTGTCTCTTTTGTGTATTTTGTGTAACCGTATTTTTGCTGTATTTCCTGCCAGAGCTGCTCGCACGCCTGTTTGTAGGTATCTGCCGTATGGAGTCTTCTTGCATTTATCCAGCCCGAAATCTCCTGCACTTCTATCGGTTGCTGTGCTTCTTTCGTCTGTTGCATCTCTATCTGCTGTTGTACTTCTTTCTGCTGTTCTACTTCCTTTTCCTGAGGTTTTGTACAGATATGACAGGTGCCGTCTGCCTGATACTGCTCTGCAATCTCCGTATAGGTGTCATGTGCTGTCTTTACCAGATAATGTACCGGGATTTTTAGGTTTTTATAATTCTCTAATGCTTCCTCATTCATTCCATTTAAAATGGATGCCACCGCAAACGAAACCGGCTGTGCGTAGGTCTTTTGGATCAGACGGACGATATTTAAGATCGTATTTCCGGTTGTTACCTCATCCTCTATAAAAACGATCCGGTCTGTCTTACCTATGATCTTATCTAAATCCGTCTTTACTAATTTCTGCTCAGTGGCATGGCTGTGGGATTCCGAAAAATAGAGATAGTCCACGCCATCAATGACTTCCCGCGTAGTCTGCATATAAGCTGCCTGACACTCGATCGCCACTGCTGCTCCGATCGCTGTTGCCGTTTCTGCAAATCCGACCATCAGAAGCCTCTCTGATGGATATGCCTCTTTTATAAGTTCTGCTAATGAGCGAAACATCTGTAATGCCTCTTTTGGACTGACCGGTATATGCTTTCCCTGTAACCGGTTCACCACTAAATATTTTCGTCTGGTATTATTTTCTCTCTTTGCGATCCTGACCAGTTCTGCTTCTGTATACATGCTTTCTCTCCTCGTTATGATCTCTGCCATCTATTATAAAATAATTCTTATAAAAAACAAAGCATTGCTTTATAACTTAGTAGCTGGCAACTTGCACAAAGCCGGAGCTGCTTTTGTGACTTTGAAAGAAAATTAGTAAATCTTAGTCTGGCTGTTCATGTCTAGTGTTTTGCTGCCATGGACGGCAGCAAAAGTCTTAGCACCCCATGGACGGGGTGTCTAAGATGTACACGTCACTCCATCATAACCAGGCTCAGCCAGACTTAGATTTTCTTATTTTCGTACAACGGAACAAAACAGACCCGGCTTTGTGCAAATTACCAATCCCAAAACTTGAAACCGTCTTTTGCTCCCCAATCCTATAGAGCAAAAAGATACCGATGCAAAGCAACCCCTTACTTTACATCGGCATCCATAGTATCCAGATTACAAGGTGTCTGTACAGACTTTTTTTACCTTCTTCTACATATATTATGAGCTATGCTTATTTTTTTAAATGCAGCCAGCTGATTCCAGGAGCTTCATAATAAGCTGCTGCTCCCATATCAAAGGTCATTGTTGCGTTACCACCTTTGATACCCAGCACATCATAGCCTCCCCAAACGTCCTGGCGCAGATAACTTTCGTTGTGTGCTGCAAGCCATTTGCTGTTATATCCACCATCCTCTGAGAAACGTTCGCTTCCCCAATACTGAATTACTGCAAGAGGTGTCAGTGAATATACGCTTAATACAGGAACAATATCAGATGTATCGCACATTCTTCTTACTAAGCCTTCACGTCTGCTTAACAGTTTGATCAACGGAGAACCGAATGTAACTGTATTTGTTACATTGTACATTCTCTTGATCGTCTTGTCCGCTGCTGCTTCCTGTGCGATCATTCCTCCAAGACTGTGTCCGTAGAACACTACATCAGAACCTGCCGGAATATTCTGTTTCATTGCTTTTACAACAGCTTTAATATATGGGTTATCTAAATTAAATCCACATAATAAATCTGTTACTGCACCAGTTGACTGCAATCCGGTGTAATCACTCCAGATTAATTCCGTTCCGGATAATGCCACGATATAGACATTTTTCTCTTTTCCATTCTGGTTTAAAACAGCCTTTACGATTCCGATTGGTCCGTTGTACTCGTCTCCCATAACGAAAGTCTTAAGAGTGTACTCTAAAAGTCCGAGTGTTGTGGTTGGAGTTGGCAGTGTTCCATTATTATACCCTTTAAATGTAAACTTTGCCATCTCTGATACGTTTGTATAGGTTTCTGTGCCATCTGCCGGTGTCTGCTCACTGGCAAATGCAGTCAGGGATGTTCCCAATACCATTGTTCCTGCTAATAAGATACAGATTGTTTTTTTGATTTTTCCAAATTTCACTTTGATTCCTCCATCATTGACAATCTGTACAAATCACCCTTCGTAACTGTAACCCTAGGACTATTTTACGCCTCTTTTAACAGATATATCAATACCCTTTTTCTTTTTCGTCAATACTGCTATCATTTTGTACACTTGCCTTGTTGTGTCCTGATGTTTTTTGTGCAGTTTTGCTAATATATTTTTGCATTCGACATTAAAATTCTTTTTTTTCGAAAATTTTCTGACTGATTAAAACGGAAATAATGAGTAGTGCAATAAATACCGGTGGAATACCCCATTGAAAAACTACCGCTATCTCGTCTGTGGAAATAGCACCAGTCTTTTCCGCTAAATACACCAATGCAACAATCAGGATTATCGGAATAAACACTGCTCCTAACAAAATGATCCTTGCCTTTTCTGAACCATATTTCAACAATAATGGAAGAAACAGGCAACCCACTGCCATGGAAATGCCGAATCCGAGCAGCCCTACCTGCCATAACGGACCTTTAAATCTCATTCCCTGGAACCAGTTCGCCACTACTGTAACTGTTGTACCGGCCGCTACTCCCAACAGAGAGAAGATCATATGCAAAACATATTTTTCTAACACATACGCTTTTTTTGAAATTGGCAGGATCATCGCATATTTTTCCCAGTGGCATTTATCATCAAAGGTAAAAGTCGTCGCCGTCATCATACCACATAAAGAAGCACACATAATAATGTAAGTGCTTCCATCGCGTCCCGGCAAAAAACAGACTGCCCAGATCAGCAATATCAACATCATCTGTTTTGCATTATGTCCAATGGTATAGAAATCTTTTAATAATAATCCGCTCATTTTCGTTCCCCCTTTATATATAGAAGCATAATCTCATCTAACGTTGCATGATCTACGACCATGTCCGGGTATTTTCTTTTGATCTGTTCTTTGTGATCTACTAATACTTCATACTGGTATTCCTGTTTGCGATATGTAAGTATTTCACTCTGATTCATCTGCAAGAACTGGCTTTCTTTGCACCGCGCAATGCCATATTCATAGATCAGTTCATCCTTAGGTTTGCTCATAAGTACCCTGCCGTTGTCAATAAACGTAATGTAATCTGCGATTTTTTCTAAATCACTGGTGATATGTGAGGATACCAGAATAGAATGTTCTTCGTCCTGTACAAAGTCTAAAAAAATGTCCAGTATCTCATCTCTCATCACCGGGTCTAAACCGCTGGTCGCTTCATCTATAAAATTGGGTAACTCTCCTTTATCCCTTGTAAACACTGGCTTTAACGGGAAACACATCCGTGTATTGTGTTCCTTTTTGTGAGAAGTCTGACCCTTTCTCATGGATTCGTGTTTTATTCCAACCACAACAACCGGGAGTATTTTCCCGGCTGTTGCAGATTATTTTCTTAATTTTAATTACAGATTTTTTAGTAGATTCAAATCTTTTTTATTCAATGCTTTTTGTAATCTGACGTTCTCTTTTTCCAGTTGTTCTTTTTCTCGTTTTAATTCCCTGACCTGTTGCTCCAGCAGTTCGATTCGGTTTTTCATCACAATGTCCCCGATATATCTTTTTGGATCAATCATTCCGGCCTGCTGCTCTAATGCCCGATCCATTTCTTTTCTGACGGTTTCGTTCTTGTAAAAGAATCCTCTGGATAATCCTGTCCGCTTTACTAACTTTGGTACACTCACCTTTTCTCTGTCTGTGAGCATTTGTCGGATTTCTGTCACTGCGCGGTTTATCTTTTCCTCACTCGTTTTCCGGTTACAAGCTATCATCGTGTCGTATTTGTTCATACTCTTCCTCCCATCCGTCCAGACATTCCAGGACCATCTGTGATAACCTATTTCTTGCTTTTCTGGTATCATTCGCCAGTATCTGGTTACTCATTTTTCTGTAATATTTTACGTTCTTTAGGCTTTTGTGTCCGAGCAGCCTTGCTATCGTCCAGTCATCCAGATGCATTTCTACAAGCTTTACTCCGTAGACATGCCGGTACATGTGCGTGCCGAATGTAAAATAATTTTCATTATCGTCCCTGAGATTTTCCCGATAAATTGCTGTTGTAATTCTCCCTTGGATCAGTGAGTAGGTCATCGGTTTTGTATGGTCATTTTCATTTGTAAAAATATATTTGCATTTTCCATACCTTTCTTCCGTATAACGGATGGCTTCTCTGATCAAAGCTGCCAGTTCCTGACTGATCGGTTTTTCATAGTAATGTGTTTTCATCTGGTAGATTCTGATCAATATCTCACCGTTTTGTTCCATCAGGCAGTCAGTCCGCAATGTCAGTGTATCTGAGATTCTTGTTCCCAGCATCTGATGAATCGTCATGACTCTGGCTGTCTGTATATCTACTTTTGCAAGGAATTCATTAAAACGCTTTAATTCTGCATCTGAGTAGACTTTAAATTCTGATCTGATATTGGGTGGGATGTCCCTGTTCAATATCAGATCTTTCACCTGTGGATACTGGTAAATATCTGCTACCATATTAAGGATTGATCTGAGTCTTGTTATTTCCGCCCGGTACTTCTTCGTCCCGGTATCTTCTGTTTTCATATATACCAGATATTCTTCTATGATCGTTCTGTCCAGATCAGCGCAGGATTGTATATTTTTCTTATGCTCATTCAGATATCTGGAAAATCTCCGGATGGCTGTCAGTTCCTTTTTTACAGTCTCCAGACTTTCTATTCTCAGTTGAAAATATACTGCTTTTTTAATTTCTTCCTTCAACTCTGGCTGACTGATTCCTGTAAAAGATATCGTTTTCCTTGGACGTATCAAATCCTGCTTCACCTGTATGTCAAGTTTTTTAATTTTCCAGACATCTTTTGTTATTTCGTTTACATCCACATCTCTTAAGTCGGTTAAATAATCAATCAGGCATTCTATATACCCCAGTGTTCTGGCACGTTGCGTTCCTCTTCCGCCACACTTATTTTTAAATGGTGCTGTTAGGGGCAATCCTTGCTGCAGGAGCCAGATTTTCATCTGCTGCATCCATTTTTCTTTACCCCAGTCCAGAAAACTCTCCGGCCGGTTATTTTTTTCTTTCAACATCCTGCATAAATGATGGTAAAATCTTCGTTCTGTATAAAATTTTTCTGCTACGAGGTTTTTACCTCTGTATTGCAGGAACTCCCACATTTCTTCCTGCATCTGCTTTGTCGGAAGAAGTTCCAGATCATAATTGGGGTTTGTTCCCATACGTTCTTTGCTGAGATCACTTGCTTTCTGATAAGAATCCAGTTCCTTGATATAAAATCTATTTTCCACGCTTGCACCTCTTTATTCCGGAAGCAAGACTACTTCCTTCTTTTGCGAAAAGTTCCTGATTTGCTTTGGAAATTCTCTTCGGCATATAGTCCACATATTGCTGTGTCATTTCTTCATAATCATGTCCCAGATAATCTCTGACACTTTGAAGCGGCACTCCATCTTCATAAAACATAGTTGCTATCGTATGCCTGAAATCATGGGATTTGAAATTATATTCCTGAAACAGCTCATGATTTTCATTAAATATTTTCTTCATACTCCATCGAAAACTGGAGTAATGATATGCTTTTCCCTTTTGATTCTGGAAAATATAATCCTCAGCACCAATTCCGTATTTTTTTATATATACTTTCATGATTTTATATAGAATTTCCGGGATGGGGATTCGCTTATATGTCCGCATTTTTATTTGATATACCTGTATCCAGGCGTCTCTCCCCTGCCAGTAATAAGCATTCCCTTTCAGGCAGCATACTTCACTGATTCTCAGTCCTAACAGCATAGAGTGCAGTAAAATCAATCTCGGCTTTTCCGGAAAATCTTTTAAATGTTTTAAAATACTTTCATAGGTTTCCTGTTCTACACTCCGGTCATTATGATGCAGGATTTCCTTTTTCAGATAATACTGGTAATTAAAAGGAACTTCTTTTATGATATTTTTCGTCTGCAGATATTCATAAAACTGATAGATTGCTATGATAATATCATTGAAATAGCTTGCTACCTTGTAGTCAATTATTTGAAAATATTTCTTTATTTCATTTTCTGACACTTGTTTCAAGTTGATTTCCGTTGTTTCTTCCAGCCAGACAACAAATTTTTGAATTCGATAAAATTCAGTATGTATTACACTTAATGCTAAGTGTGTGACTCCCAAACAGTATTTTATATATTCTTGAACAAGTTCTCTGTTATCTGTCCTTTCTATGCTCATAAAAGAAATCGTTTTTACAGGATTAGACGGATTCACCCGGTATTCTTCCAGATACAGTCTTTCCATAAACCAGACCGTGGAATCCCATGCAATATTTTTTGCATGGCAGAAAATATATTCCTGACACGCTCTAAGCTCCTGTTTTGCGCATTTCTTTTTATAATCCGTGTCCCCATAGTTTTCAATTTTGTCGAACTGCTTCTGTGTAAGATATCTGAGATCTTCAATCTGTTCCTGCATGCAAAATTCATATACACTTTTCAATCCGTTTAGATGTCTGGTGCATTCTTTCATAGTTATTTTCTGTTGCACGATATCTTCCAGAACCGTTAAAATCTGCTGTTTGCATATATCTGAACCTTTTACCCTGAAATCCCAGACCAGCTTACTAATATCTGTCGTATATTCATATCGTTTTGCAATCGCCGGATTGGGATGATACCGCAGGAACAGAATGTCATGGAGCAGCTCCGGATGATTCTGGGCATTCCACTTTCCTTTTAAGGTCTGCGCATTTTCTATGATCAGCCGCAACTTTACACGATCTATTCCGAGCAGATAATTACGCACCGTCGAATCCACATAATATTCTCTCAGATATTTTTGATATCCGGCTCTCACCTGATAATTGATCTCTGACAAGTGCCAGATCTCATTCTGAATCAAATATGTTTCCAGACTGCCTTTTCCACATTTTTGTTCATAATATTCATCTAATTCCCGTTTCAGTCCTTCAATCAGTTGTTCCCGCTCTGCATTGGATAGGTTCTGCTCTTCCGGCACAAAGGCATACAATCTTGCCGGCATTTATTTTCACCTCCTGCTTTCCAAAAATTGATTGACATTATAAAGATTGGAATATCGACGGTAAAATTCCTGACTTGCTGTCCTTAGCTTGTCATCTAAAACATTCAGATACCGTATGGTTGTGTCCAGATGTTTATGGCCTAATGCCTGACTGATCATTTCCAGTGGCCAGTCCGATTCCCATCTGGTATTTGCATAATATCTCCGAAGCATGTGTGGGGTGATCTTGATTCCGGTCTTTTTCTCCATCCTCTCAAACATATCGTAAACACTGTCTACCTTCATTGGTTTTCCTGTCGTATCCCCTTTGATGTTGATAAACAGATATTCCTGTTTTTGCAGGATGTCCCAGTATTCTCCGATGTAATAAAGCAGGAATTCAAAGGTGTCATTGCTGAGACGTCCTCTTCTTTCTTCTGCATTTTTTGCCCTTGCATCATTCTCGTTGTCCTCTCGGAAATTCACCCTGATTTCATGGGTTTCGTAGTCGATATCTTTTGTATAATCGATTCCTAAAATTTCACCGATACGAAATCCGAGTTCTGATGTCAGCAGAATCAATACCTGATCCCGGCAGTTTGTGCAGGCTTCCAGAATCGTAATGATTTCATTCTTTTCGGCTGCCCTCACATCCCGTTCCTCTTCTTTCAGATACCCTTTAAAAGAGCGGGAACGCAGCGTTCTTCTGACTCCGATAGCATTTGCTCTTGTAATAGGCTGGTTATAAGAAAGAACGGATAAATAAGAACCGTTATTTCTGACCGCTTCTAAAAAACAATAAAACCTGAACACTTCTTTTAAGTAAGCGTTACAGGTTTTATTCTGTGGTCCATTTTCTAAATTGTCAGTATGTTTTCCGGCTTTCAGCCATTTTAGATATTCTGCGAAATAATCATATTGTGTTTCGTAATCCATCTCATAGATATCTTCTGCTTTCTTTTCGTTTTCCAGCAGATATTCCCAATAATAGGCAAGGGCAAATGCATTTCTCCGTATTGTGTTCGGAGAACGATTCGCCCTGACCTGATGCATTAGATATTTGCTTGGGAGCAACACGATTTCCAACGATTCCATATCCCGGATAAAGAAATATTTTACCGAGCCTTCCCTCTGTGTTTCCACTTTGTATCGTTTCATGCTGCTCACCGCCTTTCCTCTAACGCTATACACAGTATACCCACTTCATGCCGAAATAGCTATTCATCAATACCAACAATCCCACCGAAAACGCCCTTGAAATACGACCAAACTTTTCGTGCTAAATCTGCTATTTCTGTAGCAGAACCACGAACGGTTACAGGTAGTATTCCACGCCTTTCCGGTTTCGGATAAAGTGCTGGATATCCTTGATGTCTTTTGCCATCTTGCAGCTTGGAAGCGCACACATCACTTCCTCATGATACCTGCCGCCTTCTCCTGCACGCTCGTCTAAAATGGACACGACACAAGTATCTGTCTCGGTGCGGAGCGCCCGTCCGAATCCCTGTCTTAGTTTTTTCTGCATGTCTGGAACAATCACTGCCTGAATATAATCTTTCAGGCTGGCATATTCCTTCTTCTGTGCTTCGCTGATGGGATCAGGAACAGCAAAGGGCAGTTTTACTATAATCAGCGAAGATACCATATCTCCAGGGAAGTCTACTCCTTCCCAACAGGAGCCGGCTGCAAAAAGGACAGCATTGTCCATCTGTTTAAATCTTGTGATCTCTTCCGGTGAATGTCTCCACACCTCTATCATCGGGAACGGAATTTCATCCCTTAACATCTGGTAAACGTTTCCCATCAAATGATAAGATGTGAACAGCACCAGCGTATGCCCGTAAGTCGAACAGATCAGTGAATGGATATGGCCTGCTATCATCTCCGCCTCTTCCTGACTTCCTCTTCTGGATTTTTTCAAATTCTTAGGCAGATATAAAAGACAGTTCTTCTGATATTCAAACGGGGAATCTGCCACATATTCCCGGACTCTCCGCACTCTCTGTAATCCTGTCATTTTCCGAATGTGGGAAAATCCCTGTCCGGTTTTTAAAGTTCCGCTTGTAAGAATCGCTCCCATTCCTCTGCTCCATAACATCTGGTCCAGATACTGTGGAATCCGTCTGCTGGATGCACACAATATAATCCTGTGATCATGGTCCTGCTTCAGATGCAGTACATACTTCTTATCCTGATGGAAAAAGTATTCCAACACACTTCTGGTTTCTTCCAGCTTGTTTCTGATCCACTTCGGAATCTTCTTTTCTAATTTTTCTATGATCTTATTCATGGTCTGTATCCCCTCACATAAATACATTGCACACTCTTCTGTCATGTGGAATTCTTCTTTTATCCCATATCTGGTTCTGTGGTTTTCTCCTATGATGTCCAGCACCATACGGATCGTCCCAGACAGTTTTCTTATCTCCGGGCCTTGGTACTCTTTCCCAAGATAAAAGCAGATTTCCCGGATATCGTCATAACAGAGGCTCTTCCCGAACATCTGCTTTGCCGCATCCGGCAGCTTATGTGCTTCATCGACAATCAATGCCCGGTAGTCTTTTAATAACGGGCGGTAATCCTGCAGCCTGTGATAACCATCAGCCAGCAGATAATTGTGATTACAGATCTGAATGAACATTTCACGATCTCTGGAACGCTCCAGATACTGCTGATACCTGCATGAGCCTCTTTTCGGGCAATCTCCCGAACAGAACTTCGGTACACTCACCATCCTTCTGTCAAACCCACTTAAGTTGGACACTTCGTCCATATCATAATGTTCTTTCAACGACAGCAGAGCTTCTTTCTGCAACGCATTTTTGTTTTTTTCTTCGATTGCAACGATTCGTTGCTCCAACCTCTCATCGCAGACAAAATGCTCTTTCCCTTTTCGTATCACAGCTTTAATAGGGGCCTGAATCGTCCCGTTCTCCTGAAGAATCCGGGAGAGAAAAGGGATATATTCTGTAAGAATTGCTTTCTGGAGTGTAATGCTGGAAGTGGATATCACGATCGGACGCTGCTCATAAGGGGAACATCCTTCTGCAAGGAGAGAATATTTTCTCATCAGAACACAGGCCACCAGATAGGCATACGTCTTGCCGATACCGACACCCGCATCACACAGTGCTATGTTTCTTCCCAGCAGGTTATCCAGCATTTCGTGGCATAACATAATCTGTTCTTCCCTTACTGCCATTCCATGTTCTGGAAACAGCACACGAAAGATTGTATCAATTTCACGATGCGCTCTTTTTAAATATTCTTTTGTGTAATACATAATTTGTTACCTGATATGCGTGCTGATACCACATCAATACGGCTGTAAAGGATTTCTCCCTACAGTCGCATGTATCTGATATCAACGACACATTCTCCCTTGATTTCTTATACTTTTGTTTTTTGGCGTTGTATTTGTCCTCGACTCCCCCATTGCCTTACGGGAACATTACAGGCGGGTGCTTGGCATTGCACCACTCATGGATTTTCTAAAGGTCTTGCTGATTACAACCCAAAGTCCATCCTCTGCTCACTGGCAGTTCCTATGTATCATTATCCCCTCGTAAGTGATCCTTGCAAAAGACCGCCACGGTCCTGTTTCAGTTAAAGTGGATTCGCTCGAAACAAAAACACCAGCAAAGAATTTTTTATATTCTTTCCTGTCATTTTCATTTGTCCTCGCGCCTTCCTAACACGCTTCTACTTACGGGAACGTACCTGTAATGCTGGTATAGGATTGTCAAAGTACACTGGCAAAATTTACCTGCCTATTAAATAGCCGATGAAAAATGCTGTTATTATTCAATTTTCGACAAATTATTTAATTTTTTTCTTAAACGGTTTCTTTTGGTATAAACGGTCTGTTCTGCCATTCCCATAATTTTGGCAATCTCTCTTCCTGAATATCCCCATGTACTAAGCAAAAGTATCTCTAATGTCTGATGTTCTGTGCCCTTTAATAATTCATAGATCCGTCGGTCTCCAATGTTGTCTAAAAGTTCTCGGATATCCTGTGCAAACCGTCCTCTGTCCCTTTGTTTTATGGAATCCATATCCTGCATCATTTCATCCAGATGTTCCCGGTATCTGCGCTCTTCCAGAAAATCTTCCCTGTCCATCTGGCGCAACTTTTGGATCTTCTCTTCTTCCATTCCCAGTTCACGCAGTTTCTTTTCTTCCTGTTCTTTCCAATAATTCCACTTTCGTTCTTCACTTGTCTTGTTATAAGCCATTTATCTTTCCTCCGATCTGATTTTTGGTATAGAAATCAAATCGGAGCATGGCGGTGACCGGATATGTACGTTATAATGTTCGAAAAATGTCGAATAAAAAAATGCTGCAACCTCTTCGATTACAGCACTTCTTTTTCCCTTACTCTTTTGTTTTTTTAAGGACTTCCATTGATGCAAATATAACTCTTCTCCTTGTCATGCCTTACTAAAACACCACAAAAAGAAGTATATAGAAAAAGACTGTCAGAACTGTGTAATGTAACAGTCATCTGCCAGTCACTTTTCGCATAATTCGACATTTTTCTACATTTTGCTCAATGTCTGTCTATATCTAAATAATATCCCACCTTTCGTATACTCTGAATTATCTTTGCAGCCTCCGGTTCTGTCTTTTCCATTTTTTTGCGGAGTCTGCGTACAAAACACCAGATCATGTTGGCAGAGTCATCTCCATATGGTTCTTTCCATAACTGTTCAAAGATAATCTCATGGGTAACTACCTGTCTGGAGGCATCTGCCAACAGATACAGGAATGCCTTTTCTCGCTCATTTAGGGTTGCAAGCTCATGCTTCCCCCAGTAAACAGTATGATAACGGCAGTCAATTAGAAGTTTTCCTTTCCTTATGATCTCCTGCTTTTCTCTTTTTCTTCCAGTGTTCCATGTGATATCGGAACGTCTGAGTAATGCATACAGGTACGTGTTGATCAAGCTGACCGAAGGATGTGGAAATACCAGGTCTGCACCCCATTCGATATACTTTTTTACCGCCTGAATCCCCGGTATCACTACAATAATCGGAGCCCTGCTGTACTGCCGGACTTCCCAAATCAGCCTGCCCAGCTTTCCGTTATCATTTCTCACAAGCATCAATACTGCGTCATAGACCGCTATGGTATGGAATTTTTCAAACACATCCAGATTAACGGTCGTACATTCCCACTCATTTTTTAACCCTTCACAAAGTTGACTCCACTTATCTACCTCATCCGCAGCAATCAATACTTTTTTCATTTGTATCCCTTTTCTTATGTTACTTCATTTTTAAAGCAGAAAAGGCAGTGAAATCTCTCCACCGCCTTTCCTGTTTTTGATTTAATTCGTTAATTTCATTTCTTCGTTTAACGTATTCTCTTCCTTCATCTTCCGTACCAATTCTTGAATCTTTTTATAAGATTCTTCGCTGATTGTATGTTCCATCCGGCATGCATCGTGATTTGCAGTTTCCGGAGATACTCCTATCAGTTCTAAGAATTCTTCCAAAAGCAAATGCCTTGCATAAACCTTTTTAGCAATCTTTTTCCCTTCCGCCGTCAGTTCAACATAGCCATGTTCATCTTTTATTACGTATCCTTCTGCCACCAATCCACGTATCGCAACTGAAACACTTGCTTTGGAATAGTTCAGATAATTACAAAGCAGAAAATTACGGACATATCCTTTCTGACGTTTCAAGATGTACATCGCTTCCAGATAATCTTCTCTGGATTTTCCAAGTTTCATCTACTACCTTCTCCCCTTTCGGAAAGTATTTCTTCTCCATTCCTGCTGTTAAGAAATTCTGCCGTTCTCCATTTCATATACCACATCTGCCACATTCATTGTGGATACTCTGTGGGATACCAAGACAACTGTTTTCTTCTCAGCCGATTCTTTCAATGATTTTAAGATAATTCCCTCATTTAAAGAGTCGAGGTTCGATGTAGGCTCATCGAGTAGAATGAGGGGGCATTCATGGAGAAATGCTCTTGCAATTCCGATTCTCTGTTTTTCACCACCGGACAGCGTATCACCCAGTTCTCCGACTTCTGTATCATATCCTTTCGGAAGTGTCATAATGAAATCATGGATAGATGCTTTCTTTGCGGCTTCCATAATCTCTTCTCTGGATGCTCCCGGCTTTGCGATGGCAATGTTGTTTGCAATGGAATCATGGAACAGGTGTGTTTCCTGCGTAACATAACTTTCCATATCTCTTAAATGCTTGGTTGGAATCTTGCGGACATCTGTACCGTCTACCGATACACTTCCATCCTGCACATCCCAGAACCGCATCAACAGCTTTAAGAGTGTAGATTTTCCGGAACCGCTCGCACCATGAATCCCTGTGATTTTACCCGGCTGTAATTTCCGTGAATAGTTATCTAAAATAACTTCTTCACCATAAGCAAATGTTACGTTCTCTGCCTCTGCTCCTTTAAATTCATATTCCATGCTCTCTGCACCGGAAGTTTCCACATCCCCCGGAATTTCTTCCACAAGCGGCGTCTCTTCCAGAAGGGAGAGAACACGTTCACCACTTGCCAATGTCTGGTTCAGGTTGTTGGAAAGGCTTGATAATGCTACTACCGGTCCGAAAGAACCCATCATTGCGATGGTACAGGTTAAGATTCCCTCGAATCCCATCGCACCTTTGTCGTACAGCCAGATTGTCAGTGCCAGCATTCCAAAGGATGCAAGCAGGATAACCATGTTCGTAAATGAACGCTGTGAGCCTTCCATTTTGCTTAATGACTCCTGCATTCCTGCAAGATTTTTGGAACGCTCAGACATCTGCTCTTTTCTCTTTTTACCCTGTCCGTACTGGATGGTCTCGTCCAATCCTCGTAAAGAGTCCAGAACAAAGCTGTTCAGTTCTCCGAAGTTTGTCCGAAATTCCATTCCCTTCTGGCTGCCACGTTTTCCATTCCACATCGGGATGGCTACTCCGACAATCAGATAAGCTCCCAGTGCAAGCACGCCTGCTAACCAGTGATATCTTCCGATAAAAATCACCATAATAATTGAGGTCAGTGTTGCAATCGCAATCGGAGAAATGGTATGTGCATAGAACACTTCCAGTAATTCAATATCAGTTGTAATAATCGAGATCAGATTTCCCTTATCCCGTCCTTCCAGTTTTGCAGGGCAGAGCTTTCTCAGTGCTGCAAACACTTTATGGCGGATGATTGCCAACAGCTTAAATGCGATAAAATGATTACAATACTGTTCCACATAATGCAGGATTCCACGAAGCACTGCAATTACGATCATGACTGTGATAATCGTTTTTACTGGAGTAAATACCAGCCACATATTGTCCACCGGAACAATCATTCCGGCTACTCCTGTCAGAAGACCATGCACGATGACCTGTCCTGCCAGTATCGTCAGGAAGATTGCACATAAATAACCCAATGTTCCAAGGATGATTGCTGCCAGCATGATATGGAGCAGGGGTTTTACCAGACCAATCAGACTTCCCATGATCTGGAGGGCACTTCTGCGTTTTGTTGTATTCGTATTTTCACTCATTATGCCACTCCTCCTTTTCCATAGTTTTCCAATGCCATCTGGCTTTCATACAGATGTCTGTACGCACCATTCCGGCACATCAGTTCGTCATGCTTTCCGCTTTCTTTGATTTCTCCGTCTTTTAAGAAATAAATCTTGTCAGACTTCACAACATTTGCCAGTCTGTGAGAGATCAGAAGCACCGTCTTTGTCTTTGCCAGTTCGTGAATCACATTCATGATCAGTTCTTCACTTTCTACATCGATATTGGATGCGGCTTCATCAAAAATATAAACCGCACTGTCTGTCCGAAGCAACGCTCTGGCAATCACCAGTCTCTGACACTGACCGCCGGACAGGTTACTTGCTTTTTCCAGCAACTGTGTCTGCAAGCCATCCTGTGTCTGTAAGAACCCTAAGAGATTCACTTTCTGAAGGACAGCTTCCATCTCTTCTTTCGTTGCGTCCGGTTTTGCCATCTTCAGATTTTCTTCTACTGTACCTTTGAACAGGTAGCTGTTATGGCGAACCAGAACAACCCTCTGCATCAGATTGGTTTCATTCACTTCATTAAGCGGTACGCCACCGATGGTAATTTCTCCGTTATATCCCCGGTTCTTTGCTGCAAGGATTCCGGCAATCGTACTCTTACCACATCCGGATTCACCAACCAGTGATACAAAACTTCCTGCCGGAAGATTTAAGCCTATTCCTTTTAAAATCTCTCTGTCCTCTTCATAAGAAAAGTGCACATCTTTTAATGTAACATCTAACGCGACCTCCGGCAGTGTTTTTTCTCCGGCCTGTGGTTCCGGCAGATCTAAAATCTTGAAAATCTTATCACTCGCTGCCATACCATTCATTGCGATATGGAAGAATGAACCAAGCAGTCTGAGCGGCAGGAAAAACTCGCTGGCAAGCAGAACGATACATAACGTTCCTGCCACACTGATATTTCCTTTTAAGAACTCGGACACCGCGACTGCCATACCGATCGCAGCTCCACCATAGGCAACAATATCCATCACGCTTGTGGAATTGAGCTGCATGGTCAGCACCTTCATCGTAATCTTACGGAAATTCTGGGATTCCACATCCATCTCATCTGCTTTCTGCTGGTCTGCCTGATAAATCTTCAGTGTGGTAAGTCCCTGTAAATTTTCAAGGAACGAATCTCCCAGTCCAGTATAGATGCTCCAATAGTTATTTAATAATCTCTTCGCCACTTTCTGTACCACCACAATAGAAATCGGGATCAGTGGTACACAGATCAGCAGGATCACACTCGCTTTCAGGCTCACTCTGCAAAGAATGATAAATAATGTCAGTGGTGCAATCAGGCTGTAAAATAATTGTGGAAGATATTTTCCAAAGTATGTCTCCAACTGCTCCACACCCTCAGTTGACACCTGTACGACCTCCGAAGAGGATACCTGCTCACTGTAGGAAGCTCCCAACTTTAACATTTTCTCATAAATCTTTTCACGCAGAATCCGCTTTACATCCACACACGCCAGATAGGAAGACCTTGCTCCCATCCGTTCACAGATAAATCGAATCACCACAACCAGAACTAAAATCAGTATTGTCCGCTCAATGATCGGTACGGTTACTGCCCGGTACACTACCCGTTCCAGTAAATCTGCGATAGAAAAGACTGCCAACACTTGCGACAGGAGGGCTGCCCACTGCCACAAAATCGTATACACGATATACTTTTTTGCGTGGGACAACAGCCCCACCAGTCTTGTTTTAATCATAGTTTATCTTACCTTTTTGTTTATTTTTTCGATTCTTTTTTACTGCATATCAAATGCCATACTGCAAGCACCGGATGATAAATCAGCATCCTTGGTCCTGAAAACCGCATAACCTGCCTGATCTGTTCTCTCACCTCTGGCTTATAGCAATGCACTTTACAGTTTGCGCAAAATGTCTTTTCTGTCATAAAAGGACACTTTTCACTTCGAAGTCTTGCATAATCCAAAAGTTCCTGACAGACAGGACAAATCTGCCCTGCCTGCCTGTCTTCTTTCGGATGTTTTTTCCGGCAATACAGCCGGATCATCTCTTCCACGACATGCTGTTCCTTCTGTCGTTTCTTTTCTACTTTATCCATCATATTATTCCACTTCTGCACCTTCCGGTAATTCTTCTCCCACTTTTAAAGTTTTCACTCGAAGTAAGAAGTATAACAGGTGGCATACCCAAACCACTGCGATACAGATTCTTCCGATTGGTACATTCTTCATGCAGATAAAGCCGATTGCCATGACTACCGTTACCATTCCGATAATCTTGCATTTTGTTCCTATTGTCATGGCTCTTTTCTGAACAAAACTGTCCAGATGTTTCTTATAAAGATTCGTTCCTACGAACCAGTCGTGCAGTTTCTTAGAACTCTTTGCAAAGCAAAACAGTGTTGCCATATAAAACGGAACGGTTGGCAGGATAGGAAGTACAATTCCTATCGTACCAAGTCCCAGGCAAAGAAATCCAAGCACGATCCATACTACTTTTAAAGGATTTTTCATCTTCTTTCTGTTCTCCTGTGGGAGTTTTCCTCCCCTTTATTTCTTGTCGTTCTACTACTATTTTCTTCTTACACCGCCAGCACAAACTTCCGTCCATCAACCCTTGTCACACCAAGCTCAATGCCATACAGTTCCCGGATGCTCTCTTCCGTAATCACTTCTTCCGGATCACCTTCCACCAGCACTTTTCCATCTTTCATGCCGATGACATTATCTGAATATGCGATTGCCTGATTGATGTCGTGCAGTACCATGATGATGGTTATTCCAAATTCCTGATTAAGTTTTTTCACCAGTTGCAGAATCTCAATCTGATACCGGATATCCAAATAGGTAGTCGGCTCATCGAGGAACAGCGTCTTTGTTCCCTGACAAAGTGCCATTGCAATCCATACACGCTGACGCTGTCCACCGGAAAGTCTTGACACTTCTCTGTCACGATATTCTGTCAGATTGGTTACTTCCAATGCCCACTGAATCATACGCTCATCTTCGGCACTGTCTCCCTGCATCATTTTCTTATGTGGGGTTCTTCCGAATGCCACCAGATTCTCAACGGTGATATCGTCTGATGCACTGTTATACTGCTGAACAATCGCAACCTTTCTGGCAAATTCTTTTAAATTCAGGTTCTGGATATTCTTTCCTTTGAGGAAAATATTTCCTTTTCTCGGATATAAGTTTTTCGTCATCAGGGAAAACAATGTAGATTTTCCACATCCGTTTGCTCCCATAATCGTTGTGATTTTACCTTCTTCAATCTTCAGGGATACGCCCTTTAAGACTTTATTTTTTCCATAGGAAAAGTGCAGATCTCTAACTTCCATCGCAGGCTTGTCTGCCCACTTATCCGCTTTTTTCACTTTCTTTGCTGCTTCATTCTCTGTAGAAGTCAAATCCATATTCTTTTCTTTACTTCGCATACTTCTTAGACCTCCTTAACAGAATGATGAAGAATGGGCCTCCGACCACACTCATAATGATGGATGCGGATACCTCATACGGAGCAGCTATCGTTCTTCCGATGGTATCTGCCAGCAGGAACGTAAACGCTCCGAACAAAGCACTAAATGGAACTAATGCCTTGTGGTCGCTTCCTACTAAAATTCTTCCGATATGCGGAACAATCAGTCCTAAGAAACTAATCACTCCGGCTACTGCTGTGGAAATACTTGCAAGCAATACTGCTATCAGTGAAATCACGATACGCATTGCATTGACATTGATTCCAAGGCTTCGTGCTGTCTTATCTTCCAGTGCTAACAGATTACACATCTTCGTCATAATCAGTGCCAGAACCAGTCCGATAATTACATACGGTACTAAGGTTTTCACATCATCCCAAGTTTTCATTGTGATATTACCATTGACGATGGCTGCCACGCCAGACATGTTTCCGCCATTCATTGAATTCAACGCACTGGATAATCCGGTGAACATTGCATCGACTGCCACACCGACAAGGATAATTCTTAAGGGACTTAATCCCCCTTTCCATGACAGGCTGTAAACTAAGACAAATGCGATCACACCGCCAAGAAATGCAAATAATGGAGTGAAGAAAAATAAAGTCGGTGCAAATGCGGTAATGAGTACCGCCGCAAAACTTGCTCCACTGGAAATACCGATGATTCCCGGATCGGCAAGTGGATTTTTTAATACCGCCTGAAATAACACACCCGATACCGCTATCGCAGCTCCGGCTAACATGGAGATTACAATTCGTGGGAATCGTAAGTCATAGATTGTTGCCACGTCTTCATTGTACTTTACAAATAATCCTTTCAGTAGTTCCGGGAAGCTGACTTTCAGGCGTCCGATATTCACTGCCGCAAAGAATAATGCAACCAGCAATACGATCATTACAATAAAGGAAATTGCTGCTTTTGCTGTTTTCCGATGCTTTCTTGCTTTATCCTGACCGGAGAGGTTCTGGACTTCCATTTCAGAAGTCTCAGAAGTATTGTTTAACTCTGTCTCTTTCATCTGCCCTCTCCTTTCTACTTGCTCTGCTGTTCGTTGTATTTCTCAGTTGCGTCAGAATCCTTTGCTTTCTTCTGTGCATTGTCACTGGCTTCTTTTGCTTTTGCTGTATCTTCATCACTTTCCGGATAAAGGATTGGCTGTAATTCTTCCAATGCCTCTGGATATTTGAACGTGGCGCTCATGCCGAAATACTCATAAGTCAGATCATAAACTCTGCCGTTCTTCACCGCATCGAAATGCTGCCAAATGTCATTCTCCGCAAAATCTTTATTGAACATCTCTACCACCTGATCCGGCAGTGCATGTGCGGCACGTAAGATAATATCCGGCTCTTTGGTTTTCATGTCCTCTGTATTTACCGTCAAAAATTCCTGATCGGTGTCAGAGTATACATTCTCTCCGCCTGCCAGTTCCACCAGACTTCCCACATAGGAATTCGGTGTTGCAATAATATAAGAGCCAGGAAGTCCCATCAGGATCATAACCTTCGGATGGTCTTTTCCTTCATTCTTTTTCTTATAATCATCGTAAAATTCAGTAAATTCGTCCACCAGTTTCTGTGCCTGATCTTCTCTGTCGAAAATCTCCCCCAACTCCTGAATGGAACGGTACATTCCCGGCACACTTCTGAGATTCAAAAACGCCCAGTCAGTATCGATTGCCTCATATTTCGGCTGCAGATCACTCTGCAATGACACCGGACTTAAAATCCAGTCTGGATTAAGTGAGGATACAATCTCCATATCCGGACTCATGGCTGTTCCGACTGTCTCTACATCTTTGTATCTGTCTGGAATTGTGGATACGGTACTACTGCAAACACCTACCAGATCCAGTTCCAGCTTATCGCAAATATCTGCGGTTGCCGGAGAAGTCGCTATGATTCTTGGGCTTTTTTTCATTGCCTGTACTTTTTTCTTGGCTGCTTCTACGGCTGCCTTTTCTTCCGGATCGTCAATCTCTAAGAGAGACTTGGCATCTTCATCGGAAGAATCCTTGTCCGATTTGCTGTCAGAAGTCTTTTTATCTGCCGTCTTACTGCTGGCTGTCTCATCTGTACTGCTCTCTGTCTGCGTAGCAGAATCACTGCTTTTCTTTCCCTGACTCTGGTCTACACAACCTGCCAGAGAAAAAATCATGGTCATTGCAAGGAGAACGGCCAATGCTTTTTTCAAACGCCTATTCATCATCGTCCTCTGCACCTCCCCAACGTTTCCAGTTCTTACGGAAGAAATAAATCACTCCGGATACTGCTCCAAGCAGAATCAGACCTGTTACTACAACTGCCAATGCAATCTGGAAAATCCGGTTGCCGGAAGAAGTATTTCCGCTATCGGAATCGCTGTCACTTGTTCCATCTTTCGCAGTAGAAAGACTTAATCCTTCTGAAGAATTTACTGGATTTTCTGTATCCAGTGAAGAAGAATCACTACTCGGTTTTGCTGCTTCCTTGATACTGCTTTCCAGTTTCTTTGATGAGCTGGAAGAACTGCTTTTATCAGATGAGCCGGAACTCTGAAGAGAAGAATTACCAGAACCCAAACTGCTGTTTCCACTTGAAGTAGAACCTGAATTATCTACTGAACCAGAACCACCGGACTCTGCCGCTGTTCCATTCGAGCTTTCTGTTACCATAGTTGCGTTCATATCGGTATTGTTACCCTCGCTGTAGTCACTCGGATACAGATAGAAAATAACATTTCTTCCCATCGGCTCTACATACATCTCGCCTCTGACAATACAATTTTCACTTGGCACACGCATACACACATCGGCTGTTGTACCGTTGCTGTCTGAACCATTTCCTGTAATACCGATTTCTGATGGTGTAGACCAGCCGGAATCTCCTACATTCTGTACCTGAAAACTATGTCCACTGGTGTAGTCCATCAGACTCATGCGGATTGTCAGATAATAAGCTCCATCGTCTGATACTTCCAAGATACCATTGCTGTATACACAACCTTCTACCATGCCCTGTCCTGTTGCATAAGAACTCTCTCCACCGGAATCTTCGATTACTCCAGTAACCGGGTGTGCGTAACATCTGTTAATTGTACAGCTATACACTGTCCCGCTTGCGGCATAAGCCTTAACAGCAGGAAAGCCTGCCATTAAAGTAATGGCAAGCACACAAGTCATAATGGCAGACAATATTTTATTTTTTTTCGCTGCTAATTTCATTCCTTATCTCCTGTTAAATGAGTTTGGCAGACTCCCAGTCCCGAAGGAATGGGAGGGTTCGTCTGCCAAATCACTACTTATTATTTTACGTTTGCTCTTTTATTTTTGTTGTACTCCATGATTCCTGCCAGTAAAGCGACTCCTCCGAGAAGAAGGATAGCTGCCCACAGGGTATTGTTCTGTACAACATCATTAGTCTTAACATTGGATGCTGATTTCAGGCTGGAACCTGATCCAAGGCTTGATGTTCCACTCTTTAATGATGAACCACTTCCAAGGCTTGATGTTCCACTCTTCAATGACGAACCACTTCCAAGTGAGGAAGAACCAAGTTTGCTGCTTCCAAGAGAATTGCTTCCAAGGGTATTATTTCCAAGTGAGCCGTTTCCAAGAGAAGAGCTGTTGTTGTTTCCGTTGGAATTATTATTGTTGTTGTTTCCGTTGGAATTATTATTGTTGTTATTTCCATTGTTGTCATTCTTATCAAAATCTGGATCATCAGCTGTTGTTGCTTTTAATGAGCTCCAATCCAGTTTCAGGAATACTGGCTGTGTACCTGTACCAGAGCTGATAGCGTCCATAATCGGTACGAATACCTGTAACGGAACATATCCATCCTTCAGAGCTTCCGGGATCAATTCGAATGTTACTTCATCTGGATAGTTTGTTCCGTACTGGTCAGAAACCAGTGAGCCATCGCTGTTCTTCTGATAGCTGTCAACTGTAGCATCCGCAAGTGTTCCCTGCGGATTACCATACTTATCAAGTGTGTAACCTGTTGTGAAGTATTTGAGCTGGCTTAAATATCCAAGTTTCTGGCTAATAGTGAGTCCATTGAAATTCAATGTAATATAATATTTTCCGTTTTTAACGGTTAATTTTATTGTATGATTGATAGCTGCATCTGACATAGATGCTGTAGTCTTATCAATTTTCACCATATTTCCGGTAATGGAATATACACCATCCGTAAGATTTTTTATATCTAATCCACTGCTATTTCCATTATTGTTATTACCGTTATTGTTATTTCCTCCGTTATTATTGCCACCGTTATTATTATTTCCATTATTGTTGGAATCCGATGGTTTTGCTTCCAGATTCATAATAGCAGAAACAAGTTCATTGGACTGTGCAACCACTTCATCCTGTGTTGCCTTTTTATTGTCATATACTTCTTCAGCAGCTTTTATTACTTTTTTCAATGCTGAAATAGATTCTTTAGTATAAAGATCTTCTCTTCCTGCTAAATTTGACGCCGTTACTAACAAATCATGTAATCCGCTCTTATCTACTTCTATTTCAGAAACTTCTGACATGTGATTCATCAGGTATTCTAATACTCGAACCTGTGAATCCACATCATCCTGTGAAGCATTTGCATCATCATAAACACCTTTTGCTGTGTCGTATGCAGATTTTAACGCTTCAATTGATGCTGCTGTATACTTTGATGTCTCCTGCAAATATTCTTTTGCATTTTTCAAGGCTTTTTTCAGATCAGTTTTATCTGCACCTACTGTTTCTAACGATTCGATTGCCTTGTTAATTGCATCAATGCACTTATTTACCTGTGTCTGAGATGCATTTTCATCATCAAATACTTTTTGTGCTTCATCTCTAGCCTGCTGTAATAATGCCTTTGATGCATCTGAATATGTAATGTCTGAATTATTCAGATAACTGTCAGCGGCCTTTATCGCTTTCTTTAATTCTGATTTGTCTGTTTTTACCTCATCTTTTGTCAGTGCATCAATAGCTGCCTGTAATGCTTTTACTGAATTATCTACAGAATCTTGTCCGGCATTCATACTATTATAAACATCTGTTGCTGCAAGGATCATTTTCTGCAAAGCTGCAAAACTTTCGTCAGATGCCTCGCCCTGTTCCAGTTTTGATGCCTCATCAATCAGTTTTTTCAGTTTAGACTTATCTGTTTCAACACCTGAAATCTGCTTTCTACTATCCCAGTCTAATTGAATCTTTGCATACTGACGACCACTTCCTGTATTAAGTGCTTCCATAACAGGGACATAAACCTGTACCCACACTTCGCTATCACCGAGTGAATCCAATGTCAGGTTCATAATATGCGGATATAATTTTCCTTTTACATTACTATCTGTTCCTGTCTTTGGATCATTATAGGAATCGTAAGTATCTTCATAGTAAGACTCTACAGTTGCTGGAACTGGTGTTTCACCATCTGGCATATCATATCCAGTTTTTCCACCTTCCCAACCAGGGAAATAATTTAATTCCGCTAAGTAACCTTCAAATCCACTTGTTGTTAATGGCGCATACTCCATACGCAATACTGCTGTCGTTTTTCCAGTCTCTTTATCTGTTGAAACAACTACCTGCATTGGTTTTAATAATGCAGCATTTCCCATAGACGGCTGGTCTGCTGATGCGTGCCACATTTTTCCATCAATTGTGTAAACACCATCGTAAACAACATTTTCTTTCTCTTTTTCCAACATAGCATCTGCGGCTGCCTGAAGAGCAAGAATCTGTTTATCAACATCATTTTGTGATGCATTCGGATTATTTACAACTGCCTGTGCTGCATCAATTGCTGCGTTAAATGCATCAACACTGCTTTGCATATATGCACTTGTATCCAATGCTTTTGCATTAGAAATCATTTTAATCAGTTCACTCTTATCTACCGATCCCTGAAGATTTGCAATTGCTGTTTCCAGTGTTTTTGTCATTGCATCAACCTTATCCTGTGTCGCATCTGGATTTTCTTTTAATGCTTTTGCTTCAGCTATTACTGTTTGTAATGCATCCCAGCCCGGATAATTTGCATCATTCGTAATTCCTGTTGCTTTTTCATACATTTCATCAAACGCTGTCCAATCTGATGCTCTTTTCACCAGACCTTTAATAGCAGCATTCAATTCTAACGTCATTTTATCAATTTCTGTTACTGAGGCACTCTCATTTTTAACCAATTCCTGTGCCTGATTCAGCAATTCTTTCATTGTATTGTAAGACGTTGCTGTATATTCTTCTTCATTTTTACTTTCAGCTTTTTCAATTGCTTTATTCAGTTTATCCAAACTTGCAACTTTAGCTAAATTATTAATTGCTACATTGATTGCATCAACCTGCTCATCTACTTCACTCTGAATAGAAACCGGATTTTTAAATACTTCTGTTCCATTTGAAACTGCTGTCTGTAATGCAGATACAGCTTTTGAATCATAATTTTCCGGATTTTCTGCAGCGTCTTTTAATTTTTCCTGAGCAGTATTAATAATTTCTTTTAAGGAATCTTTATTCACTTCCTGCTTAGACATATCTACAAATGTTAATAATCCCTGTGCAGTTTTACCATCTGCCGTCTGATATCTAATAGATACAGAATTTGCCATCTCATTTAAGCTGAACTCAATTCCAGCAACTTCTTCTTTGTCATTCTTAATCAGTTTAGCCTCTTTATATTCCTGAGATGTAAGATCATAATATTCAAACTGCTGAATATCTTTTGACTTCAGATATATGTCTGATTTTTTACCATCTTCCCCTACAAGGAATCTTGTATCAGTAATATATTCCGTATCATCAATTTTTCCAGTCGCAGTATAGACACCCTCTGTAAGCTCTGGTGCTTTTTCCTTTTCAAGGCTATCTATGGCTGTTCTTAAACTTATATAAGCATTTGTCAGTTCCTCTTCAGAGGAAGAATCATTTTTATAAATTTTTTCAGCTTCATCGTATGCCTTTGTCATGTTTGCCCATGAATCTGCTGTATACTCTGCCTGAATAGCTGTTTTTTCAATTGATAACAGTTCTTTTAATCCGTTCTTAATCGGGACATTTGGTACATCATCCGATGTTTTTTTCGCATTAGCCCAATCTAATGTGAGCCATGCGTCCTGTTCAAAGTTTCCACCACCAATAGCGTCCATAATCGGTACTTTAAATCTTGCCGGCCACTGAGCCTTATCACTCACCAATTGAACATATCCCGTCTTAGGATAGTAGTTAAGTGTTCCCTCATTAAAAGAATCCGTCAAATAGCTTCCATCTTCATTCTTATAATAAGATGTGAATACAACTGGAATCAACGAACCTGTTGGCTGATTACCCTTCATTTCCATGTCTGCACCATAAATCCACATCTTTGTCATATAAGAAGTAAGTGACATGTTTTCTACAGATGTATAATCCATATATAATGTTTTTACATCATCATTCACTACCAATTCTGCCGTTCCACCGAGGCACCTGTTTGCCATAGATAACTGCCCCTCTTTTGTCAAATGGTAAACCGATACAGGAATTTTATATGTACCATTTTCTAATTTGTCAGCATCCTGTGTAGTTTTTGTTTCATAAAGAGCATAATGACCTAATTTATTGGTTGATATTACAAAATAATTTCCATCATCTGTTTTTTCAACTGATCCACTTACATTTGGATTTGTTCCCAGATTGTCAATAAACGTTGCTAACTGAACTTTATCTGCATTCCAATCATCTGGAATTTTAAATTTCAAAGTAACCTTTTTACTTGTATCGATCAGTTTGCTGCCATTTTTATATTGAATTTTATATGTTGCCATATAATAATTTTTGTATAATCCATCAATATTAGCCATCAAACAATCATACGGATCTTCTTTGTTGTCTGGATCATCTACAATTTCTTCACTAATCAACGATGCATCTGGATTTACAATATCACTTGTCGTTTCCAATTTAGTTCCTGTTTCTTTATCAATTAAACTGACTTGTGTAATTTTGCCAGTTTTAGGAACAAGAGTAATCATGTAAGTTGAAATTGAATTTGATATTTTTTCTTGATATATGATAGATCTTCCACATGCTAACGTTGTATAATCATTCAAGTCGTATGTCAGTTCTACATGACCTTCGCTTAAATCGATTGTATTTCCTGCATCGTCCTTAATCCATCGAATATTTTGACTATGATTTTCTAACCAGTTTGTATCAATTGTATATGTTGCCGTTCCGACATTGTCAGTTACATTCCATTCTGCTTCTCCATCTGTAAACATAGAAAAGCTGTCTCCATTAGCTGTATAAGAAATTGTTCCGCTTGTCGAAATATTGTCTTTATCAATTTTTGTAGCATTCTGAGTATCTATTGTTAAATTTTCTCTATAAATTTTTGATGTTGCACCATTGTAACTGCTAGATACCGTTTCATAAATAAGAAGTTGTCTTTCAAGATCATCCATCGAAAATGAAATCGTTGCATTTCCATTTTCTTTATTTATTTTCCACTCAACATCTTGCCAATATTTATTATTTTCATCTGTTGCGCCATTTCTAACAGCTTCGGAATATTTTTTAGTATCCACAATTGCTGAATCATTCAACCAGCCTTTTGTTCCTAGCTTGTTTTGATAATTATCATCTTGATCGTATTCTTTATTAAGGACATCAAAATACTCTATTGTATTACCAGCAACCGCATTTAATGTGATTGTGTATTTATGATTTTTTGCAGTAATCAATGCTGTTCCACTAATTCCACCTGTTGAGTATTTCTCCAATAAATTCCCCTTTTGAAAAGTTCCACAAGTTAAATTAGCTATGTAATATCCATCATCAAGCTGTAATTTCGTATCATTTTCAGCTTTTTTCAATCCATCTATTGCATCTTGCAAATTCTGCAAAACTGTACCAACATATTTATCTGGAATCGCATCTACATCTTCAATCGCATCTCGTACTTCCTTAAATTCTACCCAGCTTTCTGCGGTATAATCACTTTCATTCAGTTTATCTGCTTTTTCAATCAGTGCTTTTAACTGTTTTCTTTCTTCGCTTTCTGCTTTCGCTGGCTCTAAATTTTCTATTGCCTCCTGCAGATTTTGTAATACTATCCCAACATACTGATCAGGTATTTCATCCACATCATCTATGGATTCTCGTACTTCTTTAAACTCTGCCCAGCTTTCTGCGGTATAATCACTTTCATTCAGTTTATCTGCTTTTTCAATCAGTGCTTTTAACTGTTTTCTTTCTTCGCTTTCTGCTTTCGCTGGCTCTAAATTTTCTATTGCCTCCTGCAGATTTTGTAATACTATCCCAACATACTGATCAGGTATTTCATCCACATCATCTATGGATTCTCGTACTTCTTTAAACTCTGCCCAGCTTTCTGCGGTATAATCACTTTCATTCAGTTTATCTGCTTTTTCAATCAGTGCTTTTAACCGTTTTCTTTCTTCGCTTTCTGCTTTCGCCGGCTCTAAATTATCTATTGCCTCCTGCAGGTTTTGTAATACTATTCCCACAAATTTATCCGGTATTTCATCTACATTTTCTATAGAATCCCGTACATCTTTGAACTCTGCCCAGCTTTCTGCGGTATAATCGTTTTCATTCAGTTTATCTGCTTTTTCAATCAATGCCTTTAACTGTTTACGTTCTTCATTTTCTGTTTGTACTAATTCCAGATTATTAATTGCTTCCTGTAAATTCTGTAAAATTACTCCCACAAATTTATCCGGTATTTCATCTACATCATCTATAGATTCTCGTACTTCTTTAAATTCTGCCCAACTTTCTGCGGTATAATCGTTCTCATTTAATTTGTCTGCTTTTTCAATCAATGTTTTTAGTTGATCTCGTTCAGAAACATTTTGTGTTTCATTTATCGCATTTACAGCACTAGCATAGCTTGTAATGGGTGTTTGAACCACTCCCGTTATCATTGTGCTCGCCAGAAGAATCGCAGTTAAACTTTTATAGATTTTTCTTCTCATATCTTTTTCTCCTTACAGAATTCATTTTTGTTATTTGCTCTTACTAAGTAAAAAGGCGATTCTTGTCGAACCGCCTTTTATGGTCATATCATTGCTTATTTTTCCCAAATCATTTGTTGTTATCACAATTACATGGACCATTTTTTAATCTCTCAGCTTTACTCGTAACAATTATTCAGACCTTCTGTATTTTTCTAAATAACCGGAAAATTATTCTTATTCTGTTACTCCTGGCAAGATTACGATATCTCCTTCTGCATTAACCGGCATTACATTTAATACATTAATCGAAAATTTCGCATCATATTTTGTATTTATAGTTGGAATAGAATCTGTTGTAAAAGTAATTCCAATAACGGCTTTGGAGCTGTCTCCATCTAAATGAACAACTTCATAATCATCATTTCCAAATGTACCATCCTGATTTGTATCCACATCCACTTCTTTCAGGTAGCCTTTCATTCCCATAGCCTTGAAAGATGATTTAAAGTTCAATGTAACTGTATATGTTCCATCACTATTCTCTACATACGTTGTGTCTTCAACAGCACCATTTCCCATAGACAGATTACTGTCAACAGCTGACGCATTATACTTTCCATCTTTATACAGATTTGTGGCTAATGTTGTAGTGTCTCCTGCCGCTGCAAACGCAGACACACTCATACCCATAGCCATTGTTGCCACAGTTGCTACCGCCGCTAATTTCTTCACAAATTTGTTCTTCATAAAATCCTCCTTCTGAACGCCGTCTTTGAGTACGTTCTAAAAATTCTAGTTTAAAGTCATCTAAGTTAGCCACAATATTGCTTTGGTTACTTGTATCTAACTCCTTGTCTGAAAGATACCATAATTTGCCATTCAATGTCAACACCATTTTTTACAAGTTTGTTGCCTGAATTGCAACAAACAGGCCGTTATTTCCTTTGATTTTGTTGTTATTCAGACAACAACGGACGCAAAAGTGCTGTTATTGATAGTATTTTATCAACAACAGCACTTTATTGAAATTTTTTCTTATTTTGTTACATGATATGCGTAAATGAGAATTTTTCTCATTTCAATTTATACCCAGAAATATAATAGTGCAGTGCTTTCCGGCATGTGCATTGGTCCTACACTGCAGGTTACGGTAACTGGTACAATTCCCATCGTGCCAATCCCCGTCCATCGGTGGATTCTGCACGCTTCCATCGGGATTTTCACTATATTATTCTCTATTCTTGCTTCTTCCAAAACTTCATTATGCTCATACTTCAATGTTTTCAGTTTTCCAGCCATCATTTCACCACTCACTCTGGAGTGTGCTGCCATCTCTTTCAGCTTTAATTCCAGATAGCTTTCTCCCTTCTCCTGAACGATTTTGGCTATATCTTCAAATCCTCTCATCGCCATAGAGTCTCTTCCCTGCCCCTGCTTTTTATTCATCCGGTAAAGCCGGAACACTACCGGATGCCTTTCACATTTCTGCAGATTGTGCTGTATCTCCTGATCCAGTTCATTCTCTTTTTTCTTGTATACTGATTTTTTCTCTGTATAGGCGTTAATCATCAGTTCCAGCATGTGGATGTCGATATTCTCCACCATAACATCCAGTGATTCCTCGATTTCTTCCGGTTTTGCACCGATTTCTTCCAGATATTTTTCAAGATTCTCATACAGCTTGGTATATCTTTCCAGCCATTCTTCACCTGCTGCGGTAAATTCCAGTGATTCTGTCAGGATTCCTCTTTCTATGCAGTTCTTAAAATAACGGTTTACCGTTGATCGATTCACGCCATAAGATTCTGCGATACTTCCCTGAGCTCCACGTTTCTTTTCTACTCTTGACAGGCGTTGTAAATATTGCAGTTGCAGCATTGTAGGTCTGTTCTGTCTCTTTAGATGTTCACCTTTTTCCATTTTCTTGTTCCTCTCTTCGTCACCATACATGAATATTCAATTCCCGATAATCGATTGGCAATGGCTTCTGATCAAAGCGTGTAATCGCAATGATTGCCACTGCTTCTGTAATCGGGATTCCTGTATTGGCAGTATAAGTACAGATGTCTGTCGGTAACTGATAAACACCTTTTTCTTCTTTCGCCTGTATCCATTCATCATCTCTTCTGTACCATACATAGCCGATGGATTCGTCCTTTTTTGTCCTGAGCAGGAAGCAGTTCTGGGACTTTTTCACTCTTAATATAACAGAATGTTCCAGTTTCCCGTACTCTGGTGCAAGGAATCTTGGATTGCGTCGTTCCGGTTCATACAGTCCGAATGCCATCGGGAACTCACCATCCTCATAAAAGGTATACAAGTCCATATCGTCATAAACTCTGTCGTATACGTCACCGTACTGCAGAAAGTTTTCAATTCCTTTTAACCCTTCCGGACTGATATAATGTTCCACTCTACAGGCATCTTCCTGCGCCCTCTGCTGATCCATTCCACTTACCATCTGGAAGAACTGTGTCAGTTTCTCATGGCGTGCAAGGCACTCCATACCTTCCAGTTTTCCCTTATCGCTCAGTTCCAGATGTCCGTTTTCCGGCTCACACAAAAATCCTTTTTTCACCAGACTCCGCACCAGGCCTGCCGCTTCATATCCGGTTATATTCACTTCTCTGGCATACTCTTTCGATGTGATCTGTCTGCCTTGCCTCCACATCCGGTAGACATATTCCAGAAGATCTTCTTCCAGTTCGCCTCTGGCTTTTGTCACATCAATATTTCTGTTTTCAATCTTTCTTCCCATGTTACCTTTCCTACCTGTCTTTTTTAATATCTATCCGCTACACGATATCCGGTATTTTCTGCAAAAGACTTCCATCCAGTAAGCATATCGTTTTTTTCTTGGAGCCTTTCTTTTTCTCTGCGACAAACCCCATATTACAGGTGAAATGTATTTCACCCAACCACTGCTGTTCGTACTCTATGTGAAATGCTGTGGCAGGAATTTTAATACTGTGATCATTTACTTCTTCCTTCTTCCAGATTCCATGCATGTTCTGATACCAGATTGTTCTGTCATCCTCGTTCTCTGGATGCTCTGTTAGTTCCAGCCATATCTCCCAAGGCTCTATGTGCAGCCAGCCATCCCGTTCAAACCGCATATCTTCGATAGCTGCTTTTCTCTCTTTTCCAATCTCTGTGGTGTAAAAGGAATACCACATCTGATACTTTCCCGGTTTCAACTTCTTCCAAAGCGTGTGGCAGTCTACACTTTTCGGAATGGAACTTCTTCCACCTTCATTGATAAATTTCCATAAATTGTCGATTTTGTCCGGATCGGATACTTCACACGCCATGAGTCTGCCGTCCCTGTCTGCTGTCTTTTCATCGACTCCGCTCATTTGCAAGAACTGATTCCAGCCTTCAGCTGCCCGTTGCAGTTGTCTCGCATACTCCGTTCCGCTTTCTGTCAGTGCCGGAATCTTCGCATCACTGTCCGTTTCCAGAAATCCTTCCTCTTGTAATTTCTTAATGTTCGTTTTCCAGTGATACTCGGTCAGGTCATAGTCTAATACGATGATTCTTTTGATCTGCTTATCATCCTCCTGCCTTTTCCTCATCTGAAAAATCGTACGCAGAATATCTTTTTGCAGGTATTCTTTTGCCACTTTCTTTGTTTCCATTGCTTTTTCCTCTGTTTCTCGTTTTCCGATTACGTTTTGGTTAGTTGGTTCAAACCATGTAATTTTAATTATATTGTCCTTTTTTCAGGTTTGTCAATGCATTTTCCTCTACAACATTATAATTCCATATAAAAATATCCAAAAACATGTTTTTGGATATTTTTTCGACATACTTTTGGATATTTTCATAGTTAATTTCCTGTTTCCTTTAATTTTGACTCATCCGTAGTCTGTGCGTCAACGCAGACTGCATGGATGGCAAGCCGCTTGCTGTATCCGTTCCCTGTACAGGTAGAAAGTGTCAGTATCTTGTTACTGGTCTGCGGCTTTACTCCTGTATCAACATCGGAATCTTTTATCATCTGGTCGATAAATTTCTGATACTCTTCGCCCGGCTGGTATCCTACTTTGTATACATCACCGCCATTGACTGCATCCTCATAAGAGAAGATTCGATAACGGTAGGCGGTTGTCTCAGAATATACAGTGAAGTATTGATTCTCTTTCCAGAAACCGTCATCCTTATATTTTTTCAGGCTCCCGAACATGCTTCCGTCATTCATATTGTGACCGTAAATAATGTTGTAATAATCCGAAAAATCAGATTTGTTAAGACCTTCCAAAAAGATACACCCCGCGATGTGGCTGTTGCCATGCAGGTCGGTTCTCAGATATTTCTGATTGTCACCTGAATACAGAATCGGATAATTGATGCCAAGTTCGTCCTGATTATCAAACCGTATCCACCCGATGGCATCTGGATTCTCGGCTTTCAGCTTGTCAAATTCTACTTTTACATCTGTAGCCCACCAGTCTTTTTTCTTCTGTTTTCCATCATTTGGTTCGGACTCATCATTTACATACTCTTCGGCAAGTTTGTCATAATCTCTGGCAGATTTCCATCGGTCGATGTATGGGGGCAGGATATGCATAAGTGCTACCCCGATTAAAACCACTGCCAGAATGATCCATATCAGCCATCGGTATGAGCTTTTTTTCTTCATGTTGTCTCTCCCATTTTTCCTGTTAGTTCTCTCGAACCACTATCGTCATTATGGAATGTGTGGTCAGAATTGTCAATCTTTTTCTTCTGGCGTACTGTCTGTTGCCTGTCCGTCTGCCCCTATCTGTCTATCTGCTCCTGTTTCTCCATCTGCTTCTGCCTGTCCGTCTACGAGGTCGTAGCTCATATCGAGTAAATCCAGAACTTTTGAATCGCTGACAGAACCGTCCAGCGGAACTGCCAGCCAGTGCTTCTTGTCCATGTACTTTGCCGGAGCAAGGTGATACATTTCGATGTAGTTGCCTATCATGTCCGGCTCTGCCTGAACCTCCATGAAAGTTGTTCTTTCGGCTGGTTGGTAAAAGATGGCATAAGGTGCGGCGGTTCTTGGGTTTTTGAAGATGGTGACGGGGTATCCGGATTTGTTGATGGTGTCTGGATGGGTGGGGTATTGCTTTTGGATGTATGTGAATATTTCTTGTTGGTTCATGTGGGATCCCTTCTTTTTCTCATAATGAATGGATGACCTCTGCCATCCATTATCATTTATTATAACTTTTCTGATTCGCTTATTACAATAGCTTTTTAACAAGTCTCTGTTTTTGAAACAAAAGAAAGCTACCAGTTTTTTTCCTCTGATAGCTTTCCATTCATTCTTATTCTGTTGGAAACATCGCTGTTTCCAGCTTACTCATCTCTGTATCCGAAAGACCATACTTTCCTGAATTATCTTTTTCCACTGATACTTTTACAGTAACAGTTTTTCCATAACTGTTCTTTTCAAGACTCTTCTGGACACTTTCTGTTAATACAGCTGCAAAGACTTCCGGATCATTTCCATCCAATCCCTGCTTTATTTTTTCATTGCTTACCTCTGTAGAGCTTTGTTGCAATGTCTGAAATACATTGGATGGTTCAACTTGTACACTTACTGTATAGACTCCATCCTCTTCTTTCACATCCTGTACTTTGTATTTTGCCAGTTTCTTTACTTCTGCCAGTTTTTCTGCATAATCAGCAATTCCTTTATCCGTAATGTTATCGGAATCATCAAATTGCTGTTGGATACTCTCATTAAAATCCTCTTCGATTTCTTTCTTGGCATCTTTTTCCGAGATTTCTAACAGATTCGCATAGTCCTTATATTCTCCATGATAGTATGCATCAAGAGAACTTTGGACGTAGGATTTGGAATCGAAGTCTGGTTGTTTGGTACAAGCATTTACTAACAAACTTACTAATAATATATTTGATATAAAAAATATCTTTTTATCTTTCATTATTTTTTCAGAATCGTGTTACCACAATAAAATCTGAATCCTCCTTATTCCATTTATTACTCCAGTCTCGGAAATGCGAATGGCACATATCCGTTTTTTTTGCCACCTTACTATGTTCTTCTTGGACAGTTTTTAAAAAATCAATCAAATCTTCTAATTCTTCTAAAGTTCCATCAAACGTTGCTTCACTCAACTTCATTAATTTTTCACTATCTTTTTCATATCCAAAAAATTTCATTTTTTTAATTTCCTTTCCAGCCATTTTCTTCCAGCCATTTTCTTGTACTATTTGTTAAATTAGGCGTTCCTTTATGTGCATCATGTACTGTTCCATCTTGATTTAATGATGTTCCATCTTTAAAATGAACATGTGGTTGCTGTCCTTCAGTATGAGCACCATCAACTCGATCCACCTCTTTTGGAGCTTGCCCCTTTTCTACTTGTTTTTGCATTTGATTTCGGCTAGTTGGTTTCTTGTTTGAATCTGTACTTCCCTTGTTTTTACTTGATTTCTGAATTCGTACATCAAACATATTAGATAATGCACTTCCAGCAATAGCTACACCTGTTCCTGCTACACCAACTCCTGCAACCGCTGCTGGGACACTAACTTCAGCGGCCAATCCGCCACTCATTACTGTTCCGCCTCCACCTAATATTGTTAAGCCCGCTCCGCCGATTATCATTGCTATACCGGTGCTTAATTTTAAACTGTCTTTTAATGTTCCAGTATACTCAATACGTATATTCGGGAATTTTTCTATTAATCGTTGCAATTCCATATTGCTCGTAAAAATAATGCTTAGTCCTGCAACTATAGCTCCAGTCTTTATTTGTTTTTGTATTCGTTCACTATCTTTACTACATAGCTTTCTTTTAATTTCCTGACGGATTTCGCTTGTTCGAGCCTCTGCATACGCATGAAATGAAGTATAAATTCCATTGGCTTTCCCATTACTATTAGTTTTTACAAATTTAGTACCGTTGGAAATTTTATTTCCACTATACCTACTCTTATTACCTTGATAAGAATTACTATAACCATTTCCAGTAAATTTTACTGAATTTTTCTTTGATGAATTACTTACCAATGCATTCTTTATTCTCTGATTTGGACGGCTGATTGCATTTTTTACTGTCTTAACAACATTTTTTACAGTTTTTATAACTGTTTTTGCTGCTTTTACAACCGTTTTTGCCACCTTCTTAGCTGCACCCTTAATCCTGCTCCACAGGGAATGTCCTGTCGGATCACTGTAATTCAGCGGATTATTGGTTGTATAATCGTAGCGGTTTCTGGTTAATGGATTTTCTGTCGTTCCAAGATCACTATCTTCAGTTGTAAAGGTTCCGTTCTCTGCGTTATAGTATCTTGCCCGCAGATACTGAAGTCCTGTTTTTACATTTGTGGACTCCCCATTGTAACCGTAGTAATTGACACCGTCTGCTGTTCCCGATGTAAGGTTACCGTATGAATCATACTGATAACTGTTCGTCAGATTAGCTGTTTCGGTCAGGATTCCGGTCACGCTGTTTCTTCCGTCATATAAATAATAACTGCTTTCTGTGGATTTATCAACGCTTATACGTTCTCCGATTCCACTTTCTCCATAAGTATAAGCCTGACGGACTTTCTCGTCTGCCCCATACTCTGCGAGGACTTCTGTATTTTCACGATTGATATCGTTGATATACTCTGTCAGTGTATAACCTTTAGCATTTGAACCACCTTTTACCAGAGATGCAAGCTGCTCTTTCGGGCTGTTCCCATCTTCGGTACGCTGGTTCTCCGGGATCAGGACTTCATCGCCATAACAGTCTTCCCATTTATAGGTGTTATCAAGTTCGAATACCCGGTTGTTATCTCCATCGTACATGGCTGCCATCAGGACTGTTCCACCCTGTTTTACGACTGCCAGACGATTCTCTGCTGTGTATTCATAAGTAACCGGATCTGCACTGTTTGTCTTATCACATTCCTGGATCAGATTGCCATCTTTATCATAGCTGTAGGTTGTTCCCGGATCGCCCCAGATCTTTGCATTGGTGCGTTTGATGAGCTGGTTGGAATCGTTGTACTTGTAGTTATATTTTGCTTTGCTGACACCATCTTCGATCTTCTCATAAGAAGTCCGGTTTCCGATCTTGTCATACGTATAATTATGGACTGTCTTTTTACCGCCCTCTGCTTTTTCTGTACAGCGTGTCAGTTCCCAGTTGTCATCATACTCATAAGTACGTGTTGTCTGGATCTCTTTTTCCTGATGCTCACAGTCTGCTTTGTCTGTCTCTTTCTGTGTATCGCCCCAGTTGTACCAGTCTTCCCAGCTTGGCATCTTTCTTGTTCCTGCTTCCAGTTCTGTAGCTGTTTCTCCCACTACATATCCCTGATCATTGTACTTGTACTCATAAGTACTGATTACTTTTCCACATGAACCACAGGTGTTGACAATCTTTGTAATATGATCTTCTGCATCGTAAGACACTTCCGTCTTTGTTCCGTTGCTTCTAACGACTTCTGTCACACGGTTCAGCGCATCATGCTTGTAAGTGGTTACTTTTCTATTACGGTCTGTCAATTTTACCAGATTGTCATTTAAATCGTATTCATAGCTGACCTTTGTCCCATCCGGGTATACGATTGCCTGCAGATTATCTGCGTCATCATAAACGTAGCTGACATCCTTTTTCGAACCGCTTGTCACTTTGGTGATTCTTCCAAGTGCATCGTATTCGTAGCTGCTCTTGCCTGTCTGATCCTTCATGGATACCCGTTCCCCGGCACTGTTATATGCGTAGGTCACGTCCTTTTCGGATGTCTCGCCTTTTGCGTCCTGATAAGATTTCTCCAACAGGTCATTCAGTTTGTCGTAATCATACGTGGTTTTCTTGCCGCTTGCCTGTGTATGTCCGGTCAGTCTGCCTTTTTCATCATAGTCGAATTTCTCCGTTCTTCCTGCCGGATCTTTGATGGATGTCAGGTTGCCTTCTAAGTCATAAGTATAATTCGTTGTCTTATTTGCTGCATTGGTGAAGGTCACCAGGTTATCCATGTTGTCGTAACCATAAGTTGTTACACCGCCAAGGGCATCAGTTACTTTGGTCAGGTTGTCATTCTTGTCATATTCCAGATGGCTCTTTAATCCGGTCTTATCTGTAACAACCTGAATATTCCCATGTGCATCGTAATCAAATCCCGTTGTGAATCCACGCTTGTCTGTAATAGAAGTTACCCTGCTGTCCTTATCATAGGTATAGGATTCCTTCTGCCCCAGTGCATCGGTCTCTTCTGTTACACGGTTGTCTTTATCGTAGACTGTCTTTGCAACATAGCCCATCGGATCTGTTACAGATGTCACATTATAATTCTTATCATATCCATAGCTGGTCTTTCTTCCACCCGGTTTGGTGATCTCAGTAATATTTCCTGCCGGGTCGTAAGTGTAAGCAGTTATCTTACCAAGCGGATCAGCTGCAGAAGTCATCTGACCTGCCAGGTCATAACTGTAGGTATTGCTCCGTCCAAGCGGATCTGTCTCCTTCACCAGATTGCCATACTTATCATAAGAAAAGCTGGTTGTTCCATCCAGTGCATTGGTAGAAGACTTCATGTTATGGAGCTTATCGTAAGTATAAGTGGTGGTACTCTTTAAGCTGTCGCTTTCTTTTACCACGTTGTCCACTTTATCATAAGAGAAATTTTTAGTATAACCCAGTGGACTGGTCATACTCTTCAGACGTCCGGCTTTATCATAACTGTAGGTATACTCTCCGCCATTCGCCTGTGTCATCTTTGTGACATTGTCATTCAGGTCAACACTGTACTGTGTCTCATTTCCCTTTGCATCCGTTACAGAAATGACATTGCCATGCTTGTCGTAATCATATTTGGTAACTGCTCCCTTTGGAGAGATCTGTTCCGTCAGATTACTTAAGCTGTCATATTTGTATTCCGTAATAAGTCCCATCGGATCTTTTGATTTGGTAAGATTTCCAATGGCATCATAACGGTATTCATTTGTTTCTTTTAACGGAGAAGTCTCACCGATCTTGCGGTCCAGTTCATCATACTGGTAGGTTGTCGTATTTCCATTTCCGTCTGTCTGGGATACGAGATTGTCATTTTTATCGTAAGCATACTTGGTAACCGTACCGTTTTCATCGACAGATTCCGTCACATTATCATTTCCGTCATACTTAAAGGTGCTGGATGCTCCCAGTGGATTTGTCTGAGAAATAACCCGGTCTTTCTTATCGTAAGCGTATTTATATGTGGCTTCCTCTTCTTCTGTCATGGATAACTGGTTGCCGACTTTATCGTAGGTAAAGGTTGTTTTATGACCTTCCGCATCCGTTACCGCTGTAATGCGGTCCATAACATCATATTCATAAGATGTGGTACTTCCGTCTGCTTCAGTAAGTTTCAGGAGTCTGCCGTACTGATCGTACTTGTATGTTGCTGTCCTGCCAAGTTCATCGGTCTGTGTCAGTACATTTCCGGCACCATCATAAGTATAATCCATGCTGTTTCCACCATTGTCGGAGGAATGGATCAGGTTGCCTGCTCCGTCATACTGATAGGTAATTACGAGTCCCTGTGCATCCGTACATTTTACAAGCTGTCCGATGGCATCGTACTCCATCAGCACCTTGTCCCCTGTCGGCAGTATTATGGATGTGTTATTTCCCTCTTTATCATACACATAGCTGTACGCATTGCCGAGGGCATCCGTCATCTTTGTGCTGTTGCCCTGTGAATCGTATTCGTAAGTGGTCTTTCCTTTCAGGGCGTCCACCGTCTGTTCCAGATTGTCGGTGGAATCATATTTCATTGCTGTAATGTTGCCCTTTGCATCGCTTACCGATGTCATGTTTCCATTACCATCGTAAGTCATGGTACTGGTATTTCCATTTTCATCGGTAGAGGATACCAGATTTCCATTTAAGTCATACTTCATGGATACGGTATATCCAAGGGCATCTTTGGATGAAGTCAGATTTCCTGCCTTGTCGTAAGCATAAGTATCTGTTCTTCCCTCTTCATCGGTAGAAGATACCAGATTTCCTGCTTTATCATAAGTATATGTGGTAGTTCCACTTTCTGGGTTGGTTTCACTTAAGCGGTTTCCTGTATTATCGTAGGTATAAGTCCAGGTTCTTCCACTGTCATCTGATTTTGATACCAGATTGTCTGCCGCATCATAAGTATAAGTGGTAACTGCACCTAATTCATCTGTCTCTTTAGCGAGTCTTCCGCAGTTATCATATTCCTTGGAATGGCTGCTTCCATCTCCATAAGTAATCTTGGTTTCATTTCCTAATGCGTCATATTCATATTTGGTTATATTACCAACTGCATCTTTGGACTGAAGCACCTGTCCAAGAGAATCAAACTTGGATACGGTTGCATTTCCATTTCCGTCGGTATATTTTTTCAGATTTCCTGCTTTGTCATATTCATAGAGCTTTGTTCCAAAATCTTTATTACTCTCTTCTATGACACGTCCCATGCTGTCATACTTATAAGTAATTGTATTTCCTTTTGCATCGGTTGCTTTGACCTGCTGATAATTCTTATCATAAACGTAGCTGATCTGATTTCCTTTCGGATCTGTACCACTGGTCATGTTGTACATCTTATCGTAAGTATAAGTGGTGGTATTCCCCAGTGCGTCAGTACTTGCTGTAATATTTCCCACGCCATCCAGTGTATAAGCGGTCACACCGCCATCGGCTGCTGTCTTAGAAGTCAGATTACCATTCGCATCGTAACTGTTCGAGGTTACATTTCCAAGTGGATCTGTCATGGTAACTGCACGATTCATCGCGTCATACGTGAATCCCCATGCTGCTCCATTTTCATCCACATATCCGGTCATGTTCGGCCCGTCATACGAATACGTTGTTGTGACACCTCTGCCGTCTGTCTGGGATACCATACGATGTTTGTCATCGTAAGTATAGGTAATGGCTGTTCCATCCGGTTTTGTAGATGTGACCATATTTCCATTACCGTCATAACTGTAAGTAACCGTTGCTCCGTTATATCCAGTTGCACTGGTCAGCTTATTCTGCTCATTATAAGTATAAGAGGCTGTCTTTCCATCCTCTCTTGTCTCCGTTGCTACATTGCCAAATGCATCATAAGTGTAAGTTTTTGTTCCGGCTGCTGTCGTTTCGGAAGCAAGTTGATTTTCTGCATTATAAGTCTTTTCACAGGTTGTTCCATCCGGATATTCAATGGATGTTGTGCGGTACTGATCATCATAATGATAAACGGTCTTATTTCCTTCGTTATCTGTTGTTGTAGTAGAACTCTTTCCGTACTTGAAAGTTGCCGTTCCTTTTTCTGCATCAGTCTGCTCTACAACTCTTCCTTCTTTATCGTAAGTATTCTTTACAACCGTATTGCCATTCTCATCTTTCCAGCTTGTCATACGGCTGTCATCATCATACTGATATTCTTTTGTTGTTCCATTCGGGTCTGTTACAGATATCAGGTTTCCCTGCTCATCATATTTGTAAGAAACTTTTCCACCATCTGGAAGAGACAGTTCCTTGATATGCCCGAATTTATCCTGTTTTACCCCGAATGTTTTTCCGGATGGTGTTGTAATCTTACTCAGATTATAATCATCGTCATAATCTAATACTGTCTTAAATCCATTCACATCCGTTACATAACGTAAAATTCCATATTTATCAAATGACCAGACGCTCTGATCCGCATCTGTCAGTTCCCATCCGATGTAGTCATGGTCTGTATCTTTATAGCTGACTGCTTTTAAATCATATACATAACCATCCGGAGTAGTGTAGCTTCCATCTTCATTCTTATCAAAGATCAGATAACTTCCGTCCCCTCTCATATACAGAAGACTTCCGTCCTCCATTTGAGAAAGTGACTGGTCATAGTTAAAGCTCCATCCACGTCCGAACATGGAATGCTGGTCTGTTCCTTTGGAATTGTAGCTTCTTGTAATGGAGAATTCTCCATTCAGTTCATTCATCGTCGCATCGGACTGATCCATGTAGAAGTTACCAGTATTTAAGTTGACTGGTTCAAATCCAAATTCACAGTGCAGGCCTCTTCCCATCAATGCTCCGTCAATCCGCATCTTATCCTGATCGGTAAGCGGTGCAGGACTATATGGAACATTTGTCTGTGGGTTACGGATAAAGATCGTGTTATTTGCGACTACCAGTGCGTCCATAACCTGATTGTCTTTCATAATGTTCTTAAGCGGAACACCATAATATTTTGCAATCTTCGGGAATGTATCAAACTGCTTCACTTCATAGATCACAAAGCTGTCACTGGTCACTTCTTTTCCTGTTTCCAGCTTTCCATCAATCTCTTTCGATGCTTTTGCTTTGATCTTATAAAGCTTGTCCTTCGTCAGCCCTGAATACAGTGCACTCTGCCAGTTGGAATCTTTGCTGTAATACTTATTCGCCTCCGGGAACTGCTTATTGTATTCAGTACTGTCTGGATAGGAATACAATGGTTTTGCATCTGTTTCGTGATGTTCTTCATTTTCCTCATCTGGAAGCAGATAATATTCTACTGTAGATTTGCTCTTTGCAATTCCGTCTGCAAATACGGCATCAAACTTCAGCTTTCCATTTGTATTCTTTTCTGTCATCGGGCGAAGCAGGATCGTTGTTTCATCCAGTGACATATCTCGCAGATATGGATCTTCAGCCGGTGACCACTGGATGCTGAGTTTCGGTCCATAAACGGATGCCCTGTTATTCAGTACCTCACACTGCATAGAAGCTCCAAGGTTATTTGCCTCGGCAATGGCTACCAGTGCAAATCCGTTATTCGCATGAGTTCCCTGCACCCAGTCATTGACCAGATCTTTGACGTCATAATTGATATAGCTGTTCCTGCTGGTACTTGCATTCTGTACATCCTGAAACGTAAGATTTACTGGTTTTGTTTTCCATGTGATGGAGGTGTTCCACGACTGATCTACACGATAAAGTCCAAACTGGGATGCACCACCACTGTATGCAGTTTTCTGACTGACTGCAAATGTTGCACTGTCAATTTTGGAATCTTTCGGAATCTGACTAAAATTTGAATTTACTTTGATATAAGTCCGGCAGTTCTGGTGTGCAGTACCAAATCCTGCAAGGTTCCCAGACTTAATACCATCATCAAATCCGACATACGGATAATTGTTGTCACCAATCTGACTGGTAGGACTTCCCTCTTCCACACCGATCATGTTAAAGGAACTCTTCTGAATCTCTACTGGTGTCGGATCGATCCTGACCGGATACTGACGTTCTTCTGCCGAAAGCCAATCCCTATCTGGTTTTACGGTCAGGATTGTTTTTCCATCTTCTTCCCGAAGTTCCAATGTGATCAGGAAACTGATTTCCCCGGCAGCATCTTCCATTGATGGCGTCTCCAGAAGATACTTCGCATCTTTGATTGTCTTCCCTTCCGGATAGATATAGACCTGATTGTCTTTTACTTCTGCCTGATACCCCGGAATCTGCAGCTCGTATTCATAGACTTCCCTGTCTGTTGGCTGCTGAAGTACGATATCTTCCTTAATGCTGGAATCCAGTACTGTATACTGAACATCTGCGCCCTCGTAAACTTCATTATAAAGGATCGCATTGTCTTTAATAACGGAATGTGTATAATCTCCATCTACCGGAATGATCCCGATTCTGGTCTTTCCATTTTCAATCGTTACACCATTCTCTTCTGACATCTGTTCCGGAAGAAGGATAGCATAATCGTTTGCCTTGTTCTGATAAACTTCTGTTTTCTCTTCCTTTTCTTCAGTTGCCACTACACTGCTGGCTTCCTGTGCTTCTTCGGATGCCGGAGTATCTGCTTCTTCTGGTTTTACAAGTGTATTATCAACCAGCTCGGTATCTCCATCCTCATTCTTATAAGTTCCGACATAACCTCCATAAACGGTTGTATACTGCTTGTCCCCTGTCTTATAAGTCTTGGAAATGGCATCATAATCAATCAGTTCACCTTCCGGTTCTTCTGGAATCGGATAGTAATCCTGTGGTTCTTTCAACTCCACTTCTTTTTCCTGCGGATTTTCTTCTGTTTCTTCCGCTGGAGTTGTCTGTTCTTCCTGCGTCTCTGTATCTTCTGATGGCGTCGTTTCATTTTGTACGTCCGCATCAGACTGCTGACTCTTATCTTGTTCTCCAGATGTGGAATCTGTAATCCCTGCTTCCTCTTCCGTCAAAGCCTCTGGTCTGGAGAAATCTGCATTCTTCTGTACATCCTCAATGGCCTCTTTTGCCTGTACAAAAATAGGCTCTGTTCCCTGTAGTGCCATCAGGAGTGCAAGTACTAAGGCTATAGCCGACTTTCGAAATCTCTTCATAGTCTCTTTCTCCCTCTTGTAATCTTTTTCTATAATTCCTTTACAAAATAACCGCTACCCTCCTTTTTTCTGACTTTGGCACTACTATAATCTAAAAAATCACAAAATTTTCATAAATGGTAAAAATGCCCCTTGAGGTGGCAAAAATAGACGAAATCGGTCGAAAAAAATAGTAAGACACCATCGCCTTACTATTTTTCATCTAATTTCATATATAATAATATTTTCACTTGAAAGGATTTCTCCGTATGGCAGATCTCCATCTGACCATGATATTTTTCTACTACGAGTTTCACATTTTGTAATCCTATTCCATGTCCTTCTTTCCTGCTTTTCGTTGTCAGATAAATTCCATTCCGCACTTTTGGTGTATCTTTTATGCTATTCTCAATCTGGATATTCATGATTCCTTTTCCTTAATACATCTGAAACGATAATCTCCTTTCATCTGAAGCTGCTGTCCCACGAATAGCATTATCCATAAGATTTCCCACTATTATACTTATATCAAATAATTCTTCCCCTATATGATTCGGTATTTCTACAGAAATCTCCGGATTTTCAATTACTGATTTCGAATCTTCCAAAATATAATTCAGCAGATTATTCATATTACGGTTTTCTGTATATAAATGATGACATAAGGCTGTTCCGGCTATATTCTCCATTTGTTTCAGATACGATAGAATCTCTTCATTTCCTCCCGTTTTTGCCATTGCCCCTATTGTTGTAAGATGGTGCTTGTAATCATGATGTATCTTATTCAGCCTGTCCTGTGATTTCATCATCATCTCCAGTTCTTTTGCATACTGGCTCATCTGAATTTTCATCTCTTCCTGTTTTGCTGTTTCAATATAACTTTTCTGAACCTCATCGTGCAGATAGAAAATAAACACATTGATAAACAGTAAGAATAATACAATCGTAGACCGCACACCTCTTCTGTCTGGCAGCAATATCCTGATACAGACTATAATGCTGATCACCGGGACAGAAAGCATAGCAAGCCAATGACGGTTCTTTATATAATAACTTCTCTTTACACCTACTTTTCTTTCAATAATGACTTCCAGTAAAAAGAATATAAAATTTCCCATTACAATAGTTCCCGGTCCCATGTGATGATGCACCGGATTTCTTGCTACCGCATACCGTTGAAAGAACACGATTGGAATCCCATCACATAAAATTCCCATAATATATACCATAAGTGTATTCCAGACATGATGTTGCCAGTCTGCCTGATATGCCACTGTTATAATTAACAGAGCTATCAGCTCAAAGATCAGATCTCCGTACATCGTTCCCCACTGCATGCTTCCCCAGCATGAAAGCAGATATGCACAAAAATATGCAAATAGCTTTTGTGTATCCTCATTTTTTGGATACAGGATGGTATTGTAACGGAACACAGTATAAATCCAGAATAATTTACTTGTCAGATAAGTGATCAAATGGATATTCATAATCTTTTCTTCTCCGTTTGTAATAGTCTTTCCCTGACCTTCTTGCGATTTGCTTTACTGATACTGAGACGTGTCTTGTCTTTCATAACCACGTTGTCATATTCGTAATGCTCCACGTGTTCCATATTGATGAGATAGGACTTGTGAATCAGTAAGAAATATTCTTCTGTTACATCCGCTACATCCTTTAATTTTCCTCGATATTCATATTCTTTTTCCGATGTCACGATATGTACTCTTTTTCCCAGACTATAAAAATACAGGATCTTGTCATAAGAAATCTTGTGGATTCCTTTTGTATCCGTATATTCAAATATTTTCTTCCGTTCTTTTAACAGTTCCCGTAATTCACCTATCACCCGGAAAAGTTCTTCCTCTCGGATTGGCTTTACAAGAAAATCAAATGGATGAATACGGAATAATTTCATAGCATATTCCTGATATGTTGAAATATAGGTAATCCGCAGTTCTTTTCCATAATTTTTCTTTCGTATCTCCGTTCCGATATCAATTCCATTCTCATGTTCCAGACAAATATCAAGGAATAACATATCGTAGGATTCTTCTTCCAGCCTGTTAAGAAGCTGCTCCGCAGAATAGTATATTTCTATAGATATCTGACAGTCATTCGCTTTCCCATAATGGAGCAGCTTCTGTTCTAACCAATTACATAGGATGATGTCATCATCACAGATTGCAAGTTCTAGCATATTTTCTTACCCTCAGTCTTTCGTAACACGACAAATGGGGAAAAGAATCCCCTTCAATTCTTTTCCCGAATGGACATCACTAATTTTGTGTCATTTTTCCGATGCAACAGCACCACTTCCTTTGCTGTCTTATTTTGTCCTCTATATAATAAACACTTGAACAAGAAAAAACTGTCGCCATTTTATAATTTATTTATATTTTTTATGTTTTATTTATATTTTATCCAAATATTACAGCGATAACTAATAATGTCACCCCCTGCATTATTCTTTTTATTTTTAGCGTCATTTGATAAAACATCAACGTTTTTGATGGCAAAAAGGGAACCTGCAAAACCAGATTCCCTTTAAAATACATGCTCTTCTCTAAAAGGATGATAAATCCACCATCCTCTGCTTATTTTTAAAAACTTTTTCCTTTTTTACAATACTTATAAATATTAAATGGTTTTTCTTTTTTTTCAAATAAAATCCCTGTTGTTTTAATAATTTTTATAAGTTCATCCGACTCCATATCTGTCGTTTTAAATATAAATATTTTCTTTTCATTTGTTATGAAAAAAAAGAAGTTTTTATATAAGAACATTCTATCAATATTTTTAAATTCATAAATTTGATCTTCATCTATTTTAATTGCGTTTTCATCGATATCCACCGTTTCATATCCTGATCTACCCCAGACAAATTCATGAACATTTTTTTCAAAATTTTTACCAATCATTTGATACCAAATAATCCAAGCCACACAAGCCACACAAGTTCCAATCCCTATTCCAAACATCAAATAACTTTCCGACAGATAACAATTAATCGACAGTAAAAATTCTACAGGTGTAAAAATATAGATAATCATTCTACTTTTCTGTCTTGTTTTAAATAATTGATTAGGAATTATAAACCCAAGCGAAAGCATTCTTTCTAATTCTTCCCTATCCTCATCTGACACAATTGATTTAATATGCATTCTTCTTAATCCCCCTTTTGCCAGAGGTCCTCTTTATAAAATCGAACCTCTGGCCATTGTCTCTTTTATTCTTTTACAATTTACAGTGCTTGAATCAACAAACCAAAAACAGTACCTGCTCCAGCTGAAAATAAAGCAATAATTGACGGAATTGCATTTACAACTAATGCACCCGCAAGAACTAATATTACGGCTCCTGCCAGTATATTACTATGCTCTTTTGTGAATTCTACAACATTAAATTCAAGACCACTATTAGAATTTAATGTCATTGTAAAAATCAAAGCAACCGATATTGTCCACTCTTTTTCCTCTTCTGGCAGCAAATCTGATGTACTAAATACAATGGAAAACTCTACACTATTGGCAAAAACATTATTTATTTCAAAAGCAATATTACCAGATTTAACCGATAAAGCAATTTTTTCTATCGTATTTCCAAAGTTATCTGCTCCCTCTATACCTGTATCTGATAAATTTGATGAAATCTCCATAATTTGATTTTTGCAAGTTTGTGTCAATTCTCCATCATTTCCTATATCCACTTTTATATTATAAATTTTACCAGTTGAACTTTCAAGCGATGTGGATATTTTAGTAGAAATATCAATTGCTCCTTGAGGACTCATCATTGTTCCCAGTGAAATTTCCTTATCATACTCCACACCCACATCCATAATTTTATTCAGATAACCAAGCGGCTCCATTACATTATAGACATATTGATTTCGTGCTATTTTTACCTTTGCCCGAAGATTTTCTTGCGCTATTTCCTCATCTGTTTTTGTCGATACGGCATCGAACTTTTTAAATCCAGTATCTCTCCCTGAATATGCATCTTTATCCAGTGGGAACGAAGGTGATGAAGAAAATGAGTTCAACTCACAAAATTGATCAAATGCCCAGTTCTTCGGCATCGAATATCCCAAATTACAGCTAAATCCAGTTGACATATCTGCCACAAATGATTTACTTGCCAATCCTGCTTCATAAACTTTAGTACATACATATCTTGGTGCATAAATGCCGACTTTATAATTTTTATCATTTGTCGAACTGAAAAAGATCATGTGAATCTGTTCAAAATAAGGTATAATAAATGTATCAATCTGATATGAATAACAATCAAAATCCACTGCAAAGTATATAGTCGTTCCACTTGGTATACCGATTCTCTCGGCTGCTAAAATTGCTGTCTGTGCATCAACACTTCCCTGGGACGGATCCTTAAAATAGTTTAATTCATATCCTCCATCCTGATATATCGGGAATACCGATAATCCTGCATTTTCAATGTTTTTCACTTCTGTTGATGTCAAATATTTCGGTGTATGTTCTTTTCCAACAGAACCTGTCAGATAACGTCCTACATGAGTATACCCTGCATTTTTTATATCTAATGCCTGTTGTTTATTTAATACTGTTGCACAGTCACACGCTTTTGCTGCCCTGTTTGTATCGCCTTTACTCGTAAGCAATGATTTCATAGTAGAAACATTTACTTTTCCTTTTGTTACAAGTCCAATTCCTGTCAGACCATAAAACTCCTGAAATTCTGACACCTTTGACTCTGTAGTCGAATCAAACACGCCATCGAATCTTCCCGGATTATATCCGTTAAAATATAGTCCGTATTGAGCAATCTTATTAAATGGAACATATTTCGTCGAGTTCTGTCCGTTCTGTAATGTACCCGGAAACGCATTTGTTGTTGCATCGCCAAAATTAACTGAATTCAAATCTGTAATTAATTCAGTTGTAACTCCTTCAGCCGCCTGCAATGCACCAACTAAAGACAAAATTGTCTGTCTTGAGGCAATTCCATCACAAGGTCCAACACCAATAACATCTGACCAGTCACTATTTAATTGCTGTTGAATAAGAACAATATTGGAATCCCCACCAGAAACCTTTGTAAACCAGTTTAGGGATAACAATCCAGACCAAACTTTCCAATCAATTTTGCCCGTAACTTCCAGTCCTGCATTTTCCTGCATCTTTTTAACTGCATTTACTCCTGATGTATAATAAATTCCAGTAATTCCTCCAGCAGCATATCCTTTGCAAAACAGAGCACACTGAATCAAGCATACATTAACCTGCGGAGTATCATTCGGATCCATTTTTGTAATAATGGCTAACTTCTTCATGGTATTAATAGTAAGTGGTCCAACCGTTCCTGTAATCGTTGAGATTCCATTCTGAATCTGAAATGCACGAATGATTCCCTGCATCACGGCTGTTCCGGTCTTTCCATCTTCATCCAGTTTTACCCAATCCTTATGTCCACCAAACATCGCATTTAAATATTTTTGTGCTGCTTTTACATTCTGATCACTCATATTCACTACCTCCTAATTCAAGTCAATTATAAAGATTTCTAACTCTTTATATGTCTATCACTAAAAGTTACAATAACAATTTATCAATCAACTGTGCCTATTTTGTGACTATTTTCCAAAGGATTCATTAACTCCCTTATAAAATCCTTAACAAATTATGAAAGAAACCATCAATTTATCACCCCATATCCCATTATAGAACTGTAATCTACTGCATAATTTCTCTGCCGTACCTGATCACTGGAATTTCCCTCAATCGTGTAAACTCTTCCACCTTCACACTTTTCTACTATTCCTACATGATCCGATGTTCCATCATGATCCCAGTCAAAAAAGATGATCATTCCAGCTGTCGGAGTTGTTCCGCCACTCTGCCACTTATTCTTTCCCTGAAACCAGGACACTCCATCACTGCACAATGAGAATTTAGGAACATTCCCACTTGCAATCAGACCGCTCTGATCCGCACACCAGCTTACAAAACAGGCACACCATTCTACCCGACTGTCAAATCCGTACCAGCTCCAGAACTTCTGACCGCCACTGTTTCCAAGCTGCCCCATTGCAACCGACACAATCTGCTGATTACCAAACAAACCAGCAAACAGGCTGCCACCGGAATAATACCGCATCACATGGGGAACGTATTGGGGATCTCCGTAACTGCTCCATCCATGCGAAGCTGCCTGTTCCTGTGAAAACTGCAATGCATTGGCTTCTGTATAACCGCCTCTTTGCAATGCCCATCCTATGTAGCCATTTCCATAGTTATATCCCTGCCATGCAAGTTTCAGCTTGTCCAGATCCTGTGGACTGCTGCATCCTGCCTGTCTGATACAGTCTGCAAAGGTCTGTACTCCAACCTCTATCGAATAATCCGGATCAGTAATAGAACCAGGAGTGTGTGGGAATCTTGTATTATATGGACTTTCCGAACACTGCATCGGGTCTGTTCCCCTGCCTCCAGATTCCTGCATCATGATGGCCTGTATCGCAGACACATATTCCGGAATGCCGTATTGGGATGCATACTGCTGTATCACAGAAGTATACGCAAGCACTTCTTCACTTAGGGATTCGGAGCTTTCCGAATTACTGCTGAAAGCTGCTCCTGCAATGATTCCCACAATCAGAATAAATACCAGAAGAAATGCACTACCTCCGGCAGCAATCCATTTTCCCATTTTTTCAAGAGCTACTACCCCTTTTTGAATCGCTGCTGTAATTCCCTGTACGGATAACTTTGAACCCTTTCCAGTTACCTGAAGGACTGCTTTTCCACTTTCTGCCGATGCCTGTGCTGACTTTCTTGCCATCTGGGCTGCTCTTGCTTTCTGCATCGCCTGAAGACTTTTTTCCATCTGCTGTTTCTGCATGGATGCCTGTGTCTTTATTTTTTCTTGAGACAGACCGGATACTTTTACCACTCTCGGTGCTGCTTTCACCTGCCGTTTACCATTCTCCTTGGCAAAGGCGACCTGCTCCGGTTTCAGCTTGATTAATTTCTTTCCGCTTTCTGCCCCCTGCTCCATTGCTTCTTCAGCGGCTTTCACTTCTTCCTGTCTGTTTTTTCTTTCCTTTATCTTCCTGTAGGTCACTCCGGCAAGTTTTTTTCCACCTTGATATGTGGTTTTCCCTATAGTTTTTCCTGCCACACTCGCCGCCCTGTACTGTACGGATTCTATTTTTTCAGTTCCATACTGTGTTGGGGAGTCTGACTGCCCACTGCTTTTTTCATGTTGTTCCCTTGGCTTTTCTTTTTCTTCCAGTACCGTCTGGCGAACCAGCTCTTTCGGAAGCCGGGCAGCCGGATTTCGAATCTTCGGATTCTTATCCTTTACCCGTTCCTTGATATCTCTCATCCGGTCACCCTCTTTCCGTATCTCTTATCTCATCGGGCAACATCCCGATGTTTCTTTTTTTCCTGCTGTTTCTGCAACTGCTCCAACTGTCTGATTGCTTCATTTACCAGTGGATGCTCGTTGTAATATGGCACAAGTTCCAAATCCCCCCTGTCTTTTGATGACAACGGTAATGGATATTCCATGTCTGAATAAATTGATTCTGGATCATGGATAGAAAACTCAATAGCAGGACACATATTGGCAGATGTTCTACAATACTTCTGGTACTTTTTATATGCCTCTTCCAGCGTTCTGCATTTTGTATATTCTCCTAAATCATGGAACTCACCGCACTCTGCAGCATAAAAAGTTATCGTTACTTCTTCTTTTTTCTTCATTATGATTCTCCCGGTTTTGTTGTCATTAGTTTATAAAGGTCTGTATTCTTTGGGAATGTATTCTCAAATGGTACGATATTCCCAGAGCAACGGATCAGACCACTGCCGACCGATACATTTGTAATATAGGACAGTTGGTTTTCGGAAATATTCAAAAGAGCTGCCAGTTCTTCCCTGTCTGTACTTGCCTGATTCAAAAGAATCAAAAACTCACTGTTTGCCAACATCAGTCTTGCAGTGTCCGATTTCAGAAGTTCCTCAACATTTTGGGTTAAACCTGTCACGAATCCATTGTATTTTCTGATTCTCTTGTACAGTCGGTAGAAGAAATTTGCACTGTATTCATAGCGGAATAACAGATAGAACTCATCGGCAAATATCCATGTCGTTTTTCCTTCTTTCCAGTTCTGAATTACCCTGTTGAAAATACTGTCTAAGGTAACCAGCATTCCAAGAGGCATAAGCTGTTCCCCCAGTTCCCGGATGTCATAATCCATGATCCTGTTCTTCTTATTCACATTGGTCGGCTGTGCAAAGGTGTTCAGGCTTCCATTGATAAAAAGTTCGGATGATAATGCCAGTCCTCTTGCCTCTTCTTCCGGCTGTAACATCAGCTGTCGGTACATATCTTTCAATGTCGGAACTTCTCCGGTATAACCACTTCGGATATAATCCCGGTACACATCTGCAGCACAGCGGTCCAGAATCGACTTTTCTTTTGCCGACAGGTTTCCTGCTCCAACCAACTGTTCAAATACAGACAGAATAAACTCCGATTTTTCAATCAGTGGATTCTTTTCATTTCCGTAGGCTGCGTCCATATCCATTGCATTCAAGTGATTGTCTGATGTCGCAGATACTTTTACAACCTGTCCACCCAAGGCCTCTACTAATTTTGTGAATTCGGACTCCGGATCAAGAATCAGGATATCGTCATCGGTACTCAATGCCAGATGCACAATCTCTTCTTTTGCTGAAAAGCTCTTTCCTGATCCACTGACACCCAACCGGAAACTGTTTCCATTCATCAGTTTCTTCCGGTCGGCTACCAGAAGGTTCTTGCTGACTGCATTCTGCCCATAATAGATACCTCCCGGCTGCAGGATTTCCTGTGTATGGAACGGGATTAAAACAGCCGTTGATTCCGTTGTCAGTGTACGCAGGGCATTGATCTTTCGCAGTCCATAAGGAAGCACTGTATTGAGTCCGTCCACTTGCTGCCACTTTAATGTTGCCATCTGACACAGATGCTTTCTTGCGATTGACAGAATCAGTTCCGTATCGGAATCCAGTTGCTTTTTGCTGTCTGCCAGATGTACCATTGTCAAAATCCCGAACATCATACGCTGGTCTCTGGTTGTCAGATCATCGAGCATTTCCTTGGTTTCTTTTCTCTGAAGTTCCATATCGTATGGTACGATTGCCGAGAAGTTATTATTAGCGTTCTGCCTTCTCTGCCAGTTGGTCACGTTAGTTTCCACACCAAGCAGTCGGTTCTGGATTTCCCTTACCGCTTCATCCGTAGGGACTGGCAGGATATCAATCGACAACATCAGATTCCGGCTGAAGTCACACAGTTCTGAAATCATGTCATCTTTAACATAACTTGCATAATCCTGCATATACAGGACTCTTCCGTACCTGTCACCGATTTTAAAATGGTCACGTTCAAATTCCATAGAATCCGGACACATCCAGTCCTTGAAACTTGTTCCCTTCTTGGCAAATTGTTTCAGATCAAATGGGAATGCCTGTGGGACATCTCCCTTGAAGAAATCCCTGAAAATCTGGAGCCGGCTCTCTGCGTCCAGTCCTTCTGCTGTGGACGATAACTTTGCCAGATGTGTTACGATGTCTGTTCCGATACGTGCAAAATAGGTTCTTGCATCATCAATCGATCTTTTATGTACACTGACGGTCAGATACCGTTCCTGATAGATGCTGTTGTTTGTTCCTGTAATCTTAGACAGGAGCATTTCGTTGTATTCTTCCCGATAGTGGTCCAGTCCATCTTCCTTCATTGGAAGCAGAATAGACTTTTCGAATTCTTCTTTATTGATTCTCCGGTTATTGATGGTAATTTTGGCAGAAATGCCGGAATCCAGTGAATTTAAGAGTTCAGAATAATCCAGAAACATTTCTGTCTTATTGTCCTTACTCGCAATATAATAGTTGATATCTGTAAAACGATATGTTTTTGAGAATTTCGTTCCCTGTTGAAAAATTCCATCCGGCCAGATTCGCTGGATGGGAATTGCCTGTTGGACGGATTTCGGAACTTTGAAGCGTTCCTTATCCATCCGAAGTGCCTGACTTAAGGTTTTAATCAAAGGCATCACTCCTTCCCTTGCGTTTCTTTCTCTGTTTTGCTTCTGCTTTTTGCTCCCGCTCTTTTATGATTTCTGCTCCATCCTTTTGATTCTTTTCTCCCAGCGAGATGGTCTCCTGCATGCAGGAGTAGTAGATATCTTCCGACTGAAACACCAGTTTCTTCGGATACAGCAATTCGGATTTGATCACTGCCCATAAAAACTGTTCGGCTGTCATACCATGATATTTGAAAAAGCCACAGGCAGCAAATGGAGCAGCACCAAGCACACACAGCCATCCGGTTATTTCCTGTCCGGTAATATCACGCATTCCAAAGTAAATTCCGACTGCTGTAAGAATCGCAAGAACAGAACACACACATTGTCTCAGGTCCAGTCCCATAAACATGGATTCCTGATAGTCCCTGATTTCTTTGTTCATCTTTACTTCCATAAATTATCGTTCCTCTCCCCTGTTTTGTTTCTTCGTTTTCTGTGGTTTTTCTTTTGGTACTTCTATCCCGGCAAATCTACAATGTTCTGCAACGCCTTCCGGATCAAATTCCGCAAGTCTTGCTAGATCAAACGCTACCTTCTGATAGGTTGCATATCCTGATCTTCCTGTTTCATTCAACACTTTTCCAAGTTTATGTTCCTTGATAAAATGAAGCATATCCTTGGTAAAATCTCCTGTTATAAAAGCCTCATTTGGCTCTAAAAACTGATAGGGCAGATTAATGGTTACATCTCCAAAATCTTCCCATTCTCTCCCTTCCTTATGGCAGAGTCCTACATATAAATTTCCATTGTTCCGATAAGAGCTCACTCGTATTGCTACTGTCTCACGTCCAAATTCCCAGTTATATCTTAATGTTTTCTTTATATCCATATTTTTAACCTCCAAGTCCCATCATTTCTCTGACAATACGGTCAGATGCCTTAATTGCTCCAACCAGCACCAGTAAATTAAATACCAGTTCTCCGACATAGTTCCACACGATTGTAACTGCACTCAACTCCGTATCTCCGACAGCCGGAGGGCTTGCTGCATAAGCAGAAAAGATAATACATGCCAGTGCAATAATTGCCCCTTCCAGACATACGCCTACATAAGAACGGATAAAGTTCTTTCCAATGGACTGCGTGGGTTCTCCTGCAAATGAGGAAATCGGAATCGGGGCGATTGCCGTATACATATAGATTTTGAACATTCTGCCATACACTGTCAGGATCATTACAAATGACAATACAGTGATCAGCAGACTGCCAAGCAGTGTAACAATCCACAACGGAATGGATTCCAGCATTCCCACGCTCTCAATCTTATCTACAATCTCCGTTGGCAGTTCCGTCACGCTTCCTGCCATACTGGAGCCACTCATTACGGTTGTCACGATTCCCTGCACAATGGAAAACAGTGCCTGCATAAGTTCCATCCCGTATGTAATTGCTCCCTGAGCAAGTGCAAACCGGATAAATGCTTTTAGCACATGTTCCGGCTTTTTCAGATCTGTAAAACTGCCACACGTTTTAATGATTCCGGCTGCGAAAAATAATACCAGTAATCCATAAGCAATGGCTGTCAGTGCATCATTAATATTTACCATAATCCGCCAGATGCCGCCGCCCTTAAAAGTTGCCGGATTTTCGGTCAGCAGAGTCCACAGTTCTGCCATCTTTTCACTCCATGTGGATAGTGCTGAGTTTAGATTCTGTACAATCCAGTTATCACTCAAAAACTCTCACCTCCTTAAACATATTTTTGAATACAGGAGTACCTTCCGGCACTCCTGCTGTTTCCTGATATATTTTTTCAAAGAGGCTTACGCCATAATCAAATCGAGGATTTCTTTGGCGAACGTAATAATTACCCCTCCGGCCAGTGTCAGAAATCCATTTGCCCTCTGGCTTGGATCATGGCTTTTTAAAGACAGACCAACCTGCACAACACCAAATCCAAGCAAAATCAAACCGATCGCACGAATCAGAGAAAAAATAAAGGTAGACAGGTTATTGATAACGGACAACGGATCTCCGGCTGCGAATGCGGTCGTTGCTCCAACCGTTACGGTCAGTACCAGTGCCATATAAAGGCTCATCCACTTTTTCTGTTTTCTCCCCATCGGCATCGGGGTTATCATTTTTTCAGTTGTATTCTTTTTTGTTCTATTTTTTTCTCCTGTGAGAAGTTTCTTCAATACACATCACTCCAATCCATCAAAAAACTGCTATTCACCAAGGATGTCCTCGGTAGACAGCAGTTCGTAATCGTCTAATCTGTTAATGTCAATCTTTAGGTCGTCGTGAGCCAGTGGTGTTTTCGCATAATCATAAGGCGATGCACCACCGTCCTCTGTGTATCTGAAATTCACATGCTTTTTTAAATCATATTTATCGTCCATGATCGGACGCTCCCCACGAATAAACAAAATCGCTTTGCGGTTATCTAAAAGCCGTATTTCATCCGGTGTTAAAAGTTCCCTTCCTGTCTGCTGATAATTCACCGAATAGCTGCCGCTACGCCCTTTTGTCTGTCCGTAGGTATTGGTATCCAATGTCTCTTTTCCCAATAATTCCGAGACATACTTATGTCCTTCTTTTTCATTTCCACCCAGATATAAAAATTCATCGCAGTTGCCGATCAGACTCTCATACGAGTCTTTAAATAAGGCTTTCATCTGTGCAATGTTCTGGATGATGATACTGCAGGAAATCCCTCTGGAACGCATGGTTGCCAGAATCTTGTCAAAATCATCCGGCAAGGCTACGTTTGGCCATTCATCCATAATGCAGTGTACCGGAATCGGAAGCCTTCCTCCGTACTTCCGATCTGCCACATAATACAGTGTCTGAAACAGATTACTGTAAATCATGCCGACCAGATAATTCATGCTGGTGTCTGCATCCGGAATACAGCAAAACAGTGCTACTTTTTTCTCCCCAATACTGTATAAGTCCAGTTCGTCCGTACAGGTCAGGTTGGCGATTTGTTTCAGATTGAACGCTGCCAGACGGACACCAACCGATATCAAAATAGACTTTGCGGTCTTTCCGGCCGCCTGCTTATAAATGGCATACTGCTTGACCGCAATACTCTCTGGGTCCCGCATTTCCAGTCTTTCAAACAAAATGTCCAATGGTGACTGGTAATCCTCATCATCTTCTTTGACCTGTGCGCTTCCAAGCATTTCCATAATCATCGGGAAGTTCTGTTCTTCCGGTGGAGCTTCATGCAGTAAATACAGCATAAGTGCCTGTAAAAGTGCAGTCTCTGACTTTTCCCAGAACGGGTCCGAGCTTTGTGCACCTTTCGGTGTCGTGTTGCGGATCAGGTTGTTAATTAGTTTCAGCACATCCTTGTCATCCCGGACATACGCAAACGGATTATAACACCAGGAAGTCTCCGGATTGATCAAATCAAAAACCCGGACTTCATATCCATTCCGTTCCAGAACACCTCCTGTTTTGCGCAGAAGTTCCGCTTTCGGATCTGTGATCACCATCGAGCAGTTGCACTGCATGATGTTCGGAATCGCATAGGTCCGGCTCTTTCCTGCCCCGGAACCTCCTACTACCAGCACATTTAAATTTCGTTTATGCTTATATCCATCCAGTCCCATGCGGAAATGCTGTGTCAGAAGCAGATTATTCGTGTACTGCTTTTCGCAGTAACGTCTGCAGATTTCGGACACGTTGCCCCATTTTGCGGAACCATGTTCCACGCCTCTTCTATAATTTCTTTTTTGGGATTCATAAATACCAATGCCTAAGAAATAGGCTGCTGTGAATATCAGAATACATTTGAACGTATACGGTGTATACGTGATAAAAAACGGCTGTTCGAGTTTTTCGCTCAGCGTTTCTAAGATTTGAATAAAATTCTTATCCGGTGTAATGGCACAAGCGGTAATCGCTGCCGCCCACCAGACAAATGGCAGAAAGACAAGATACAGAACCCAGTCCTGCTTTTTTGTACTTATCTCTGCAAGTCAGATTCTCTTTTCTTGCGTGGCTTTTCTTCTGGATGTCCCTGTCCTTCTTTCTTATGAAAGGAATCCACTCCCGGTATCAGTGAGAGACTTCTGCCGTTGTCCCACTTAACACCAAGCTGGCCTGCATCATCCACATACTGCACAGTTCCTTCCAGTCCCTGCGGCATACCCGCTTCTCCATCCATCGAATTCAGACAGATTCTTGTTCCTGCCGGATACTGTTCTCTAAATCTTGCCACTTTTTCTCTTGAATAAATGACCAATCAACCACTCCTTTCTCTACCAGAACATGTGTCTGCTAGTATTCGGTTTTGCAACCTGAATAATAACTTTATCTATTCCATCACTGTATCTTCCGGCTGCAAGATATTTACTTCTGAGTCTGTTCAGTGCCTTACGGATCTGCCTTTGTTCCCCGGCTGTAATCTGCAGTCGTTTCTGAGCGAGGTCGTATTCACTTACTTTTTTCAGAAGAGCTTTCGTTTCTTCCAAACATTCATCCTGCTCACTCTGCGCCTGTAGCTCATCATTCAGTGCCACCACGAACATATTTTTCATAATGTTATCCATCTTCAAATAGTATTTTGTCATCTGGCTGACCTCCTTTTTTGTTACACCAACCATATCACAAGACCTCCGTAATAGCTACTCCAACCGTCCAACTTTTTCACTTTTATCGTTCCGGCTGGTTCTTTGCTTTTTTCTCTTTTCCAGATGCTTTTTCATCCTTGGTTTCCGGTGTTTTTACAGGGTCTCCGATTGCGAACTCATCGGTTACATACTCCTGTTCCTTTGCACCAAAATTCCGTTCGATATGGTTTCGGATACTATAGGAAGCCTGACGGACATCATTTAAAAAGTCTCTCAGTTCCTGTGGATCTTTCTTTCCACATTCATTTCTCTGTGCAATATACTCCAGATTGAATCCGGTAACATCCACACCATAACGTTTCGCAATCACATAGGCTGCACAATAAGCCTGTGCACTGACTTTCTGTCGGCTGTAGGTTCCGGTATGCTGGTCCAGTGCTGCACACGCCAGTTCTCTGTTCAGTGCATGGAATGTCGTTACTTCACTCATTCCGTTGCGGATATAAATGGTACGGTATCTCGGATTGTACTGGGCCTGCACTTTGTCTGGCAGATCATCCTCAATCTGCACACGTACCGACTGGTCTTTTAAGACAGTTCCTATCAGTTCTGTCAGACTTCGCTGAGGGCGTTCTTCCAATGGCTTTCCAGACATCTGACTGATGTCAAATCCTTTTCCAATCGTATACCCTCTCCGCATTTCTCCGTCTTTTTCGTATTCAGTGGAAATCATATAAGTAATGCCATGTTCCCCGACTTTGACCGAACGGTGTTCTTCTCTCCAGCGTTCATAAGACCTTACCACCTTAAAATCTGGATGCTGTCCGTAAATCAAAAGCAGATTCGGTGTTCTCTGGGTATTACACTCTGCCATAAAGTCCAGAAAGCCTTTCAGTTTTTCTCCATCCTGAAAAACTCCCTGTGCCTGTGAATCTACTTCAGCCCATACCTCTTCTCTTTCCTGCTGTTTTTTGGCTGCATATTCTTCTTTCATCAATTTCTGTTCAGGAACCTGCTGTTCTTCCGTTCCCCCTGAAATCATATCTGTTAAATCCATATACATTACCTGCCTTTCGTTTTCATATTCTTACGTTTCTTCCGGCTCTCTCTGGCATTTTTCCGTCTGTCCGGCCTCTTACGTTTCTCTTCCTGTTCCTTGCGGATATCTCCGAGTTCTTTCCGCACAGATGGTTTTTCATTCTTTTCTTTCCAGCTAATTTCCCGATCGGAAGAAGTATTTCTGTTGCGCGAGAAAGGTTCGGATGGATTCTTTTCTTCCCCCTCCTGCGCCTGTGTAAAATTTCCTTCCGGGAAAGCCTCATCCCCGATCTGGAACATTTCTTCCGCATCGTCCAGTTCAAATTCTATCTTGCCTTCCGGCAGGACAACGGTCTCTGTCCGTACATTCTCCCCGGTTTCTTTTTCCATCTGGTTTTCTGCCTTTTCCGGTGCAGTCTCTTTTTCCACTGCTTCCGTAACCATAGAGCCTGATTCTGCTTTTACAAAATCCAGATTCATCCGGTCTAATACCCGATTCATCTTCGCTGCATCATCTGCAAATACCATGACCTCTGTCTGGTCCGGATTCACCTTATCTTTGATGACTACATATAAGATACCTCTCGCCTTGGCTTCTTTTGCAAATTCTTTTAAACGGTCACCCGGAACGGTAAAAAATTTCATCGGGCGCTGTTCCTTTAACATTCTGGTAAGTCTTGTTTTCCCTCTTGTCTTTTTCTGGTCCTTCAAGGCGGCAGCAATAAAGACTGCCACATGCTTTGCTACATTCCCGGTGATCTTCAGCGAATACTCCATCCCTTCCAGACTGTACCGTACCACCTGATCTGCCGGTTCTGCTCCGTAATTCATACTTATCTCACCTCCTGACTTTTCTGCATTCTTTCTTTATCTTCCACACGTTTTTCATTCTGGCTCTGTTCTTCCGCTTCCTGAAGTCTCGCTTCGATTTCCAAGGAATGTTTCTCAATCTGAACGGTCATACGAACTTCCTTACGGAGTCGCTTCAATTCCTCATTGATTTCGGACAATCGTTCTTCCCCAGTCTCCCTGCCCCCATTCCGATACAATCTTCTGCGTTCTTTCATAAGTTCCGCAATCTGCTTTTGCAATGGCTCTCGGTACGCGGCAAGCTGCTCTCTGGTTATGATGTCATGTTTCAGTAGAAATTCAATCTGTTCAATCCTGCGGTCCAGTTTCCGGATATCCTCTCTGACAGCGTATGGACTCCTTTTCGGTCTTTTTGGCAGTACCCCCATTTGATATAAATAGGAATAATACAGTGCCTGAATCCCGGTCAGTTTCTTTTTGGGATGAATCTGTACTGCCTTTTGATAGACTCGTTTCACCTTTGGCTGTAGTATCTGCCCACGTATTTCCTCTTCGGAATAGTTTTTTCCGAGAGAACGCAGACGGATATACCGCTCCATTCCCGGAGCTTTTAAAGAAATGTATTTCCTGTTCAGTTTCCATGTATAACCCCGCTTTTCCATCTCTTTTAGGAATTGTAACCAGGAGTAGCTTTCCTGTACCGATTCCCTGATATCCAAACGGATCGCCATTCTCCATGTCGGTTTTCCTTCCTGTTCTGCTTTCCACTGTACATAAGGGATTGATTTTTTCTGATTGGATTCAATGATAGACAGACCATATTTTCTGCACAGGTCATCGGAAATCTTACGGATCTCCGTATAATAACTCTTAGCATTACTATGGTACTTATGTCCGTCCACCATGCTTACAGAATTCCAGACAATATGATTATGATAGTGTCTGGTATTAAGATGTGTTGTTATGACTACTTCAAACTGTCCTTTTAAGAGCCGGTCTGCCAGTTCCTGCCCGATGAGATGTGCCAGTTCCGGTGTCACCTCACCTTCTGCAAAACTCTGTACCAGATGGTATCCTTCCACACCGCCCATCTTATGGAATCTCTTTTTCGTTGTCAGCATATCTTCATACGCATTTTCATTGGTGCATCCGATGGTATCTTCGAAGACCGCTTGTTCCGTCTTTGTCCGGTTCATGGCATAATCAATGGCAGCCTCCAGAGAGTCTGCTTTCTGTGTGGTTTTTTCTTTGTCTTTCACATATTCGATGGAACGGTCCAGGCGGTGGACGGGGATAACACTTGTATAAGCCATCTGTCATTACCACTCTTCCTTTACCAGATGCCATGTCTCTTTGGTAAGCCGGAGCATTTCCTGTACACTCTGCTCACTTGCCATTCCCGAAGCATTCGCAACATGGGCAAGCTGGTTCGCATTATTGCACAGACCCGCTATCTTCCTAAGCAGTTCCGGGTGATGTTCACAAGGTTTTGCGTGTACCTGTGCTCCTAAGATCAGCGAACGCATAAACTCTTCCCGACTCAGTCCGCTTTTTTCCACCTGTTCCTCCAATTCCCTGAGTTCCCTTGCATTTAACCGCACCGGGATCACATGGTTTCGTTTTCGCATTGCATCACCGTCCCTTCTCTTTTCTCTTTCATCATATCGCCAAGCTCCTCATCGGATTTTTTCGCTGCAACCATGCAACAGGTCACTATCACTCCTATAAATCCTCCGCTCATCAATGCGATTACAATCATTACTCCATTTCTTAACATGACTTGATCCTTCCTTTCCATTTCCGTCTGTGTCCGGGGGATTGGGGTTCTCCCCAAAGTGCGTTTGGATATCCAAACGCTATGCTTGCAAAACGAGTACCACCAGTTTCTGTAGCACCGGATTAACTCGATTCTGATTTATTTTGATTCTTTTATCTGCACCAGTCCATCAAGTGTCGTACAAATGATATGGAGCCTGTCTGCCATACTGATTTCGGTATTCATTGTTCCTGTCACTTCTTTCCCACATACAACTACCATCCGGCATCTCCGCAAAAGAATATGGGACATTCTTCCATATCCCTGCATATCTTCTGCATCGGACTCTTCCAAGAATGGTGAGAATACAAATCTCGGACAGATTGGTACATACCCAAGTTCATAGATTTTTCTGCAATATTTCTGCACTTTTACCCGGCTTTCTTCTGCTGAACAGCACACATAAGCCAGCGCCTGTTCCATACGCTCCATCTCCTTCCTGCATCCAGTTGGATGCCACTGATTTTCTCTATAAAAAACAAGATGTCCAATTGGACATCCCGGCTACTTTTCATCCTCTTTCTGCTCTGCTTCTAATGCAATTTTCACTCTGTCACTTCCCAGTTTGTAGTAGGCATCTGTTACCTCAATTCCCACTGCACGATAACCTGTCATAACCGCTGCAAGGACAGTCGTTCCTGCCCCGGCAAACGGGTCCAGGATCAGACCTCCCGGTTCGCAAATCTGGATGACATCTTTCATAAGCTGCAACGGCTTCTCTGTCACATGAATCCGGTTCTGCGGATTTCCATATCGGAAGACGCCCGGCAGACAAGATACTGGACGGTTGATTGGCATCGGTCCGTTACTGCCCCACACAATGTATTCAGCCTGCTGGCGGAAACGGCCTTTCTGTGGACGGGAGTTTCCCTTATCCCACACCGCTGTTCCTCGCCAAATCCATCCTGCCCACTGCAATGCATCGGTAATCGATGGATACTGACGCCAGTCAATGAACAGACAGATCGGAGCTCCTTTCTTGCAGGCTTTCCGCACATCGTAAAGCCACTCGGCCATCCAGTGAGTCCATGATCTCTGATCTTTATTGTCCCCATCAAAATCCGGAAGTGCATTTGCAGCACTCATACTGCTGTATTTCTGGTTTGTAGTACGATTTCTTTCATTCTGCTTTGTTCCACCGGACGCATACGGTGGATCGGTAATGACTGCATCAAAGATTCCCGGCTGGAATGCTTTGACCAGTTTCAGCGTATCTCCATGTAAAATCTTCCAGTTCTTCCCTTCGGCATATTCCTCCGGGTATGTTCCCTCTTTCATAAGTTCTTCCAAACTCAGGCCATTTGTCATAGGCATCATCCTTTCTTTTCTCAGCGTTCCGGCTGATTTTTCTTCTTTGTCTTTTTATTTTCTTTTGGTGGTGGACTCAACTCGGTTTCCACATATTCACTGATAATCAAAAGTGCTTTGTAATAATCCCCACTTTCCAATACTCTTTTACACATTTCTTTTGCTTCTGCTGTCTGTTTATTCTTTTTCAAAAGAGTTGAGGCATCGCCCATAATGGAAAAAATATTCCCATCATGTCCAAGGAGTTGTAACTTGGGACGTTGTTTCTCAAGCTTTATCGGGATCTGCTCTGTTTTCTTTTCATAGATTTTCGGCTGCTCCATATCAGGATGCCAGAAATGCACATTCAGCATTCCACCATCTACCTTGATATCCCTCTGCTCAAATCCTTCACCCCAACCGTCACTGTACTGCCCTGTAATGTATTCGGTGAATTCCTGTAGTTCTTCCTGACTTAAAAATTCATTTAATTCCAGTTTGGTACAGCCGTACAGGATTCCATCTTTGTTTTCTATCGTAACAACTGCACTTTGTATTTTTCCATGAATGGACTCACTTCCATCAAAATACTGCATGAGATCATCTTCCCCATAGCGTTCCAGTTCTTCTCGGATGGCATCTTCATAATCGGCAAGTTCTGTTCCATCTAACGGCATTCCATATTCATCACTCTCCGACCAATCTTCTTCCCATTCGGATTCTTCGGAAAAAAGATTTCCAGTCAGCTCCGTCAACATCTGTACGTGTATCGTTTCTTTTTCTTCCATTCTCTATCACCTTCTTTCTAATGGTCTGTCCCTGCATTTATTTTCCTGCTTTTTTTCTTTCGCAAGGTCTGCGTAATCTGCCCCTTCTTTTTCCGGCAGATTGCAGATAATCTGATACGTTCCCTCATAATGCTTTTTCATCTGTTCTTTCGCCCATCTTCCTGCAAAGTCATTATCGGTACAGATTTCAATTTCTTTGATTTCCGGATGGTTCTTCAAAAACTCTTCCAGTGCATCCGGCGGCTTTTTAAAACGTTCACCCTGTATCTGTGCGTTTTCTTTCGGAGCAGCGATTCCCCCAAGGGAAAGACGATATTTATCCCTATTTCCCTCTTCCAGTGTCATGTGTGCCAATGCATCAATACACGCTTCATATACGGCAACTCGCTTTGTTTCTCTTTCAGGTGGAATGCAAAAGCTGTACTTTTTTTCACTCCCGGTCTGCTCCATCTTGAATCCCTTCCCGTTTTTTTCATAGATTCCTCGCAGGAATGCATATCTTGCTTTTCTGGATTCATCTTTCCCAACAAAAACAGCGTTATGGTACGGGACACTTTCATAAAGGATTTCATGTGAAATACAATATGTGATCACTTCATCGCTGATTCCTCTGTGGTTTAAATAAGCCCTGATTCGTCTGCAATTACAATACCTCTCCGGCAACTTAAATGGCAGTTTTTCCCTTTCCACAGCCTGTGTCGGAATAAAAGACGGACTCTCTTCGCACAACAGTTTTACGGCATCTGTAAATTTCATTCCATCTACTTCAATCAGAAACCGCAGTGCGGACACGCCACCGATATCTCTGGATTTCCAATGCCATTTGCTGGACAGTTCATTGATTTTAAAACTGTCATGATCCGTCAACTGCCATTCATTTCTGGTCCTTGTCTTTTGCAGTCGCTGTGCCTGATGCGTTCGCAAATACTCATACGCAGTCATATTTTTTGCTGCCTGAATCTCTTCTTCCGTTACCCAGGGCATTACAGAATTGCATCCTGAAGAGCCAGTACCTTATCCGTCCGCTCCCAAGGAAACTCCTTTCTTCCAAAATGACCAAAAACTGCCGTCTGACGGAAAATCGGACGATTCAGTCGAAGGGATTCCATGATCTGAACGGGTGTCACTCCAAACACCAGTGGGATTGCTGCCGCCAGACAATCATCCGCACACACTTTTCCTGTACCAAAGGTGTCTACCTCAATCATAACCGGCTCTGCTACTCCGATTGCATAAGCCAAAGACACCTGACACTTGCTTGCAAACCCAGCAGCTACTATATTTTTGGCGATATACCTTGCCATATAAGCTGCCGAACGGTCTACTTTCGAACAGTCTTTTCCCGAAAATGCACCGCCGCCATGCGGAACCATACTGCCATAAGTATCCACCATCAGCTTTCTTCCGGTCAGTCCGGTATCTGCATCAAATCCTCCGCACACAAATTTTCCTGACGGATTGATCAGAATCTTCGTATCCTCATCCGGCGGCAGTAATCTGAGTGCTGAGCGAAGCACTTTCTCTCTGATCTCGGCATCTAACTTCTTCAGGTTCTTTTCTGCACCATGCTGGCAGGAAACAACAACACTTTCCAGTCTCACTGGTTTTCCATCTTCATATTCTACTGTTACCTGTGCTTTTCCATCCGAAAAGATATCTTTGATATATCCGCTTCTTCTGCAAGCCGAAAGTTCACGTGTGATCCGGTGTGCCAGAACAGTCGGCATTGGCATAAGCTGCGGAGTATCATCACAAGCATATCCGACCATAACACCCTGATCTCCAGCTCCCCTGCTTCTATCTCTTATCTTTGCACCAATATTATCCCGAAATTCTTTCGACACACTCACTGCTTTCGCAATATCTGGACTCTGCTGGTGTACAAACGTATCCATTTCTATTCCATCTGTACAATATCCGCATTCTTCCAGAACCTTTCGGATCACATCAAATACTGGCGGCTCATATCCGCTGCTGATTTCTCCTGCCACAAACACATTTCCTCTTGTGGCAAGGACTTCACATGCCACTCTCGAAGATGGATCATAACGCAGACATTCATCTAAGATTGCATCTGCTATCTGATCGCATACTTTATCCGGGTGTCCTTCTGTTACTGATTCTGCTGTATAAAAACGTCTCATCTTTCTTCTCCTTATCTACAGACAGGGCAGGAGCTGCTCTATGCGCATCTCCTGCCCTGTCAGATTGGTTTATCCTGTAATTTTTATTTTATTTTTCTTCTGTTTCTTCTTTGTTGTCTGTCATTTTTGACTTCTTTCTGCGGTATACAGTCACTCCTGTAGCTGTTCCGGCAGATGCCAGTGCAAGCAGAACAAACGGCCATACTTTCTGGTTATCACCTGTTTTTGGTGCATTTGTTTTTTCTGTTGTTTTCTCCGGTGTTCTGGCATCTTTCATTTCTACTTTCTGGACTTCCATTGTATCTTTCAATGTGAATGTAACATCTTCCGCAATCTCGTAACCATCCGGCGCTGTGATCTCACGCAGAGTAAGTTCTTCATTGACCGGGAGCTTTGCAACGGAATGTGGCTTTCCATCCGTAATCCACTCCTCCAAAACAGTTCCGTCTTTGCGGATGATCTGAAGCTTTGCCCCTTCCAGTTCTTTTCCGGTTGTTAGGTCTATTTTTGAAATTTCCACTTTGGAATATTCGTCTTTCATCTCAACCTTTGTCACACTGCCATCTTCTTTGACTTCAAACGTCACATCGCTGGCAGACACATAACCATCTTCATAAGGAGCCAGTTCTTCATGTAAGGTATAACTTCCTTCCGGCAGTCCGTAAATGACATGTTCTTCCTTCGTACTGATCCACTCTTCCAAAACAGTTCCGTCTTTATCAATGACCTGCATTTTTGCTCCTTCCAGCTCATTTCCGGTTGTTGCATCTGTTTTGGTAATACGTGTTTCTGTCGGCTGATTCTCAACTTCTTTGTTCAGTTCAATCTTTGCAAGATTCTGATTTTCATAGGTTGCATCTACATTCCATACTTCTTCATTTGGAAGATATCCGGCTTTTCTGACTTCCTCTTTGACATAGTATTTTCCATGTGGAAGATCACTGTCAAAAGTAAGTGTTCCCTTTGTATCTGTTGCTTTCTTTTCCAGCAGGGTATCTTTCTCTACGAGAACCTCTCCCTGATTAGAAACGATATCTTCCGCAGCATACAGTCCAAAAATAACACCTTCCAGCTTTTCTCCTGTGACAGAATCCTTCTTTTCTACCGATACAGAAACTTTCTGTCTTTCATTTTTATAGGTAACGCCTTCATAAACAACTGCCTGTGTATCATCCTCTGCTGTCAGGGTAAATTCTTTCTGTTCTGTATTCAGGACAAAATTCTCTCCTGCTACAACCTCTTTCAGATAATACGTTCCCAGTGGCAGATTGTAGATAACTGCTGTTCCATTTTCATCTGTAGTCAGTTTGGCTACCAGGTCATCTTTCTCATAACGGACAACTGGATTTCCTTCTTCATCCTTTGCTCCGTCCGGTGAATAGATGGTATCTTTGGCATATACTTCAAACTGGGCACCTTCTACTCCGGTTTCTTCATATTTAAAGTCTTTATAGATACCTGTTTCTTCTTTACCAGATACAGCATTTCTTACTTTAGAGACCAGTGCTTTTACTTTTGCCAGAACAGAATCTCCTGTTACTTCGGTAAGCTGTTCTCCCTTTTTCGTCAGGAGCAGGCTTCCTACCTGTTCATCGTTTTTCTGTTCTACCTCTACAATCGCTGCTCCTGTATCTGGATCAATCTGATGTGCAGTGTTTGAGGATACTGTAATTACAATACCGCTCTGTGGATTTTCTTTATATGTTCCTTTTGTAGTCTGCTCTAATGGTGAAATAATCGTTGTTCCATCATACAGGGACTCTTCGCTTCCCTGTCTTACAAATCCTTCCGGTGCTTTCACTTCTTCGATTCGGTAGGTAGAGCACTTCAGTTCCTGCGGTGTGATCAGATATCCTTCCTCATTGGTCTGGAATACGCTGATCTTTTCTTTTTTTGGATACTGAACGACCTGTTCAATGTATTTCTTATTTGTCACATCGTAAATCTTATAAGATGCCCCTGCCTTTAAAACAGTATTCCCAGTCTGTGCATCTTTCTTCACGATTTTTAACAGGAACTCAAACGGACGGTCATCAAACACTCTCCACTGCATAGGTTCTCTGCTGTCATTTTCCACATTTACAACAAATGGATCAATGGTTTTCAGATTCTCCGGGGTAGTGCTTTCCACTACAACATAACTTCCATACGGCAGTTCCGGGCTGACTGCATATCCTTTTGTATCCGTGATCAGTTCCGGCACTGGTACAGCTGTTCCATTCTCATAGGTGACTGCCACCTGCTCTTTGCTGAAGTCATAATTCTTGAAATCACTTGCCGTGTAGCTTTCTCCATTGGACGGTTTCAGTTTCCCATTTTTCACCTGTGTCAGGTCGCTGATCAGATATACCTTAAATCCTGCTCCTGCAACCAGGTCTGTTTCTGTCTGCTCTCCATCTTCACTGACTTTGATCAACTGGAATGCCTGTTTCTTTACCTGCTCTTTTACCGTAAGCTCTCTTGTCACTTCTGCAACGTCCTGACCTTCATAAGTTACGGATACTTCATATTTTGTAGTATCCCGTGTATATCCTTCCGGTGGAGTGATTTCTTTTACATACATTTCTCCAAGGTATAATTCTGAAAACTCCAGTGTTCCATCATCTCCGATGACTCCCTGCGCGATCAGGCTGTCCTGTTTATACAGAACTCCTGTTGTTCCATCCGGATGCACGATATCTTCTTTGGCATACAGACCATACACAGCACCTCGAAGAGCGCCGTCTCCCTGTGGCTGGAATGCAAATGTTTCCTTATCAATCTTTGCAATCTTTACTTTTCCAGTGACCCTCTCATCCGTTGCTGTTACCGTCAATGTCTTACCGGCTGCAACATCCACTTGATAGACTTCCTGATTCCGTTTATATCCGGTCGGTGCAGTCACTTCTTTTACATACACAGTTTTGAGTGCGGCATCAAAATAATCGCTGACTGCTTTTCCGTCTGTTCCGGTTGCAGTCATCGTCATTAGCAGATTTTCGCACTTCTTATCGGTGTAAATACCGTAAACTGCTCCAGATAGTGGGTTCTGTGTATTGATATCTTTCTTCATCAACTCAATGCGTGTCATATTCAGCCACTGTACACTGAAACTTACCGGAGCTGCTGTTTCGCTTTCAAATACACCGATATCCTGCTTGGAATCTCCGGTTGTCAGCACCAGCGTTCTCCATGTCTTTCCGACAGAACCATATAAGCTGCCGGAAGCATAACTGCCTGTCAGTAATAAATCCGCAGACAGATAGAATGTATCTCCACCATAAATCTGGATTTTTCCATTTGTAACACTTGTTCCTTTAGAAAGATTATGTGCAGTCACATTTTCCGGCACACTCAATGTCACATAGTTTCTGTGATCTCCAGACAGTGTGATATTTGGTGTTTTCTGGATGTTTCCATCCCGTACTGCATTCAGCTTTGTGCTTGAAAAGCTCAGTTCACCTTTTGGCGGTTCTTCCTGTCCGAACAGATAATTGATATATGCGATAACCCCTGCATTTACAAGGTCATTATAATTACATCCGGTAAATCCGGCTTCTCCTGCGTAAGCGTAGCTGGCTGCAATATGCGTATACACATACTTTTCATCCTCTGATTTCCCGGACAGATAACTTCCTGTCAGATCTCCTGCCCCGCCATAGCCATAGTAAAGGACTTTCTGCAAATTTTTATTGCTGTCCAGTACCTGTGCCACATAACTTCCACTCGGTGGGGATGCTTTCTGGGACTGGAGACAGTATGCGATCTTTCCGTTTACGGTAAACAGACACGTAAGATAATTTCCAAGATAACTTGGATAATAGATCGTTCTTCCTTTTGTCAGTGTGACTGTTGAACCGCTGCTTGTGGCTCTTTCAGCCGCAGACAGTACCATGACATTTCCTTCTTCAATATCCTCTTTGAGTTCTTTGACTGCCTGTGCAGATGCCTCTTCTTCAGATGTTTCAATTTCTACATCTGTGTAGTTCTGCACAGGCGAATCCGAATCATCTTCAGATTCTGTATCTGACTTCTGTTTCTCTCCACCATTTTCTTCGGAATGTGCCTGACCTTCTGTATCCGTCAGAGTCACTTTCCGGGTGATGGTATAGCTGTCACTCTGATCCTTTGGTACGACCATATAAGTGGCAATATATGTTCCTGATTTGTCAGAATGATACTCTCCACCATTCTCATCTTTGATACTTACAAGCGTAACATCCTCTTTTTCTGCATCATAATGGATTCCTTCCATACTGGTTTCCACTGCAAATGTTTCATCCGAAATCTCTTTCGTAATATCGTCTGCCGTAACTGCCTGTTCTTTCTGACTCGTAACCGCCTGTTCGGATGCCTGTACCTCCTGCCCCACATCCGTCTGCTCGGCAGCGAACGCATTGGCACTGCTTAAGGTACTGACGCCCATCAGGACAGCCAGTCCAAAGGCTGCGATTCTGGTTTTTAAATTCTTCACCTTCATGTGTGTTTCCTTTCTGATAATAAATACATTGTTCAGTAAAATACCGCAGAAGGTTCTCCCTCTGCGGTAACATTTATCTTGTATATTGCTTTTCTGCTTTTTTCATTTCCTGTCTGGTGCGTTTTACTGCATCCATCACTGCCTTTGTCGGCAAATCATTTTCCAGACATCCTTCCAGAATTCCATCCAGATAAAATTTCGATGGTCTTGCCGGAACATCCTTATGAGGGGAGTTCATCGTGTATACGAATACTTCCCTTAAAGCTCCAGCCTGATCCTTTACCTGAATGGTTTCTTTCCCATAAAAATTTGGAAATCCTTCATAAAAATCCAGATTCTTTTCACAAGCTTCTGTGATCCTCCATAAAACTCCATCCACACAGCTTCCTTTTTCCGGAAGCACAGTTGCAACGCCATTTCCCGGAGCTCTGCCACGAAATGCCAGCCGGTAATCTTCCAGCCGGACATTTCCAACCACTTCCGCATCCGGACAGCGGAATCTCATCTGCCCCAGGTTCATGTTACTGCCATATGCAAAATAATATCTCTCTTCTATTTTTCTCACCTCGATCTGACGTCATCCGTCCTTTGCTTTTTCTTCAGACACTCATACGTGCTTTTGTCATATCTCCATGCCAGATCACCTTCCAGATTTGCCAGCAGATGTTTCCGCACATTTTTATATTCTTCTCCGATTAATCCGAGCCGCAACAAAAACGTTCGGAATGTAAACGCCGGGTTTTCTGAGATCGGTGTCTTTTTCATCTGGGTGGATCTCTGATTGATCGCCTGTGCGGAAATGGCTAATGCCAGTGTAATGTTTGCTCTTACCTTTCCAGCATGTAGTGTGCTTTCAAAACAGCGCCATTCCAAAGTTCCCTTGGAAAACACAGCATGAAGATTTAGAGCATAATACCGGGTACTGTCATAATGATTATGACTTCCATCTCGGCCTCCATACCAGACATTTCTTACCCGGTCCATCGTAATGGATTTGTTTGGCATTTTTCGGATTTTTTCCAATACCTCCGGACGCACCTTCTGACAATAGCTGTACTCTCTTCTTTCCTGCACTTTCAGTGCTTTGAACAGGATATCTTCCTTTGCGTACATAATAGTCAGCGCATTTTTCAGACTCTGCGGTGTATGGTTCGCCGCATCTACATGAACATGCTGACCACAGGACTCATTGACAAAACCTCCATGCCTCCGCAGACAGCGTACAACTTCCTGTAACTTTCCCATTTCATCATAGGATAATTTCGGTGATACCATCTCTGTTGAATATTCTCTATCTGCTGATACGATTTGACCACCTGATTTTCTTTGTGTATCAATGCTTCCGTCAGACATGAACTTCCACTTTTTTCCTTCCCGATCTCTCGCTGACCATATTCCGTAATACGCACCTTCATAAACGGCTTCTGTCCCGAACAGTTCTGCTACAACTTCTGCAGCCCGTTGTCTGGTGATCCCAGTCATCTCGATTTCCGTACCAAAGTACTGATCCTGAATTCCAATCATCACCGACACTATCCTTCCTCAGACAGTTCCAGTTCTTTTCGCTCCGCATCTGCTTTTCGCAGTAATGCTCCGATTGCTTCGATCACCGTAACAGTTACCCCGTTCCCAGCCTGTTTATATAGCTGTGCATCCGATGTGCAGTCTATGATCTTATCAATCTGCCAGTCATAATATCCCTGCAGACGCAGACACTCTCTTGGAACCAGCCTGCGTATTCTTCCGTGATACAAGATGCCATGACGATCTGTTGCAGTAATTGTGAACATTGGTTCTTCCGGTTCCTTCATGCGTCTGCCGTTCTGCCGGACATTCTCTTTTGCTGGTGTTAAGACTGCTCTTGCTCCATCCTCTGCTAATACACCAGAACATTCTCCTTTATATTTGTGGACACCGCATTGTCTGGTATTCAGGCTTCTGCATTCTTCCGTTACCACCGGCGGAGGTGAAAGATCGACAAAGTGCAGCGTTCCCTGTTGAACACCTGTTGTCAGGGTATGTGCGATCTGATGTCCGACTCTTCCTCTCCTGCTGTTGAGATTCGCATAGCCCAGATCGATGCTGTCCCCTTCTCTTGCAAGTTTGTAGCCGAGCTTTGTATTCTCTTTGATTGGAACACCTACATCATATAATCCTGTCTTGCCGCCCATTCCACCTGCCTGTGATGTCAGGGTACAGCTTAGTCCTTTGGGACTGTAGACTCTTTTCCCCTGACTTCCTGCCCGGATTTGAATAAGAGCTGCTCCATTTGTTTCTGGTTCAGGTAATATTTTTCCGGCACATCGGAAATCAAGATATCCGACAATATACACCCGTTTCCTTGCTTGGGGGACTCCGAAATCCTTGCTGTTAAGCACTTTCCATTCGACATGGTACCCCAGTTGCGAAAGCGTACTGAGGATGGTGCAAAATGTCCGCCCCTTGTCATGCGAAAGCAGACCGGGAACATTTTCAAGGATAAAATACTGGGGTCTTTTAGCTTTAAGAAGCCGGGCAATCTCGAAAAAGAGGGTTCCTCTTGCATCTGCAAATCCTTCTCGCTTTCCGGCGATAGAGAATGCCTGGCAAGGAAATCCTGCACAGAGCAGATCAAAATCCGGCATTCGTTCTGGTTCAATTGTTCGTGCATCACTACAATACCACTCCCCTTCTGTGTCAAACAGCAATCGGTAGTTCTTATCCGCATAAGTATCCACCTCGCAGTGTCCGACACAGGTAAATCCCCCTGCACGTCTTAAGCCTTCTCGGAATCCGCCGATTCCGCTAAAGAGATCAAAAAATTGAATGGTTGCGGTTATCAACCTCCTTTGCTGATAAAAACAGGCGGCATGATTTTCTCATACCGCCTTGCATTTCTCTGTATCTGTTTATTACCATTCTGTTGGTTCTTCTGCTTGGGTTTCTTCTTCCGGTTGAATTTCCTCGTCCAGTTCGCTTTCTTCTTTCAGTTCGGTTTTCTCGTCCGGTTCGCTTTCCTCGCTTGGTTCGTTTTCTCCTTCCGGTTCGGTTTCCTCGTCCGGTTGAGTCTCTTCTGTTCCAGATTCTCCGGTTGCAGGTTCAGCTTCTTCCATGCTGTCTTTGTTCTGCCATTCGCCCTCTGCCTTTTCCAGTGCCTCTTCGATGATCTGAATTAAGAAGTCTTTCTGTTTCATGCCTTTTTTTGCGATGACTGTTTTTAATCTCTGGAATAATTCCTCTGATACCTGTACTGCGATTGTTCTTGCTGTTCCCATGCTCATTTCTCCTTTTCCTGCAAGTCTTTCAAAATGTTCTTCGATGACCTGCTGTATAAATTTCTGTGTGCTGCTTTCTGTCAGTTCAATCTCTTCTCTTACTTTTTCGTGTAAGTCCTTCGGGATCTTTCCGCATATGTTCTTCATCTCTGTCATAGCGTTTCTCCTTTCCGTTTCGCTACACACAACATACTCCAAAGATGCATGGAAAGCTATTCACAATACCTACCAAAGATATCGATGCTGTTTTGCTCCTGCCCCTAGCAGATCCAACAATGTATGTATCGCACAATCATAGGCCTCACCCCCTTTACATATTTTCCATCTGAGATAGGAAATCCATCATCTGATCCGGGATATCCTCAGCCGGTGGATTTGTTCCACTTTGTTCCGCACCGCCACAAATGTTTAATTCCCGAACACTTTCTTTGATCGTCTTTTGGATGATTTCTTCCATCCACTTTCGGTCCTCTTTTTCCAGAATCGCCTGAACAAGATACTGGTTTTTCTGTCCTTCCGGAACACTCTGGAATTTCTTCCATGCTTTCTGGTGTTCCGGATTTTTCAGGTTTGGACGGAACGAATATACCGGACGTGTCATTTTGCCCACATCTGCTCTACAATCCGTTCATACCCGGCAGCGTTCGCATGGACGTCCTCGATAAAAACAGGGCGGCAAATCGCGTCCTGTGCGGTCACGTGGCGTTTTAAAATCGCAGAACCTCCACCCATAAATACGCTCGGCACCGCCCTGAGATCAAACCCGGATTCCGTTACCGCAGACAAGATTCTCTCGATGTATTTCCGTCCGTTTTCCTGTATGACAACTCTTGCATCTTCTGCCATGCTGCAGGTTTCCCCACGAAGTACACGTTCGATCTGTGTTTCCGTTACAGACAGTCCGGTATTTCTCCTCACCTGTTCTGCCGTCTCATCAATACACCGGATCACACCCAGTTCCAGACTCCTGCAGGTTGCCGCATTCGGAACACCATTATCCAGTCTCATCAGATCAACCGTCCAGCCACCAACATCCACCAGAAGAACAGATGGTTCATTCTTCAGGTACTCTGGGTGCAGAGCCAGGGCAGAGTACCCCTGTGGGAACAGTTTCACATCTTTAATCTGTATCTCATACCATTCACTTTCATATAAAAAGCGCACTGGCTGTTCTTTCCGCAACAGATACTCCCGAAATCCCTGTTTCTCCCTTCCAAAGCTGGACAAAGGCAGTCCAACAGCCAGAATGACTTCCGTCTTTCGTTCCGCTTTCCGGTGCTTGATTTCTTCCGCAATTGCAGCCAACGTCAGCAGATAATAATTATCATTGGACGTTTTATTTTTTACCAGCGTCTGTCTCCCTGTACCGCAGACATAATACTTTCCCCGATACTGCAGAACATTCTGCATCGTATACGGCTCATAATCATACTTGATAATGCCACTGGGAAAAGACACATGTTTTGTCTTGATCGCATAATACCCATGATCAATTCCTACTATCATCACAATCACATCCTTCTTTCATTTTTTCGTCTGGCATAAAGCCAAGAACCCTTTTTCTGCTGCAACGGATCGTTGCAAAAGTGCCTGTTTTGAACACTTTTCTAAGTTTCCACACCCCAAAACCTGCGGAAACTCTGGAGTTCTCATACCGCTGCTGCTTGAGGAACACTCCCTGTTCTTTCCCAGCCGGTTAAAAAATATCCCTCTTCCGGCGGCTGTCCAGCCTGTCCGGGAGAGGGATATATCGCAATGTTCCTTTTTGAACAATGGCCTGTCTTTTTATTTTTATGAGATGTTCTTCCTGCTTTTGTAGCATGGAGGAATACTCATCTTCCGTCAAAAATTTCCGGATATATGCTCCTTTTTTCCCCAGCGTGTTATCTGTTTTTAACATCTCTATTTCTACCATGTAATGGGTATCCGGATGATATCTGGTTTCACATAAAATGCTTTCGCCTTTGATATAATCTGATTTCACCGCCTCCCTTGCTGCCGCTAAAAGTTCATGGATACTTACCTCCACCTGCATCACCTCCTTCAAAAATAGCGAAAGAAAAGCAGACCCCTTAATCGAAGTCTGCCTCTGTTGGATATGGTAATCCTCTCTTCTTATATTTTAAATCAATCATTTTTCGGAGCTTCTCTCTTTTCTCTTTCGTTGGCGCATGCTTTTGAAATTCAACCAGCCATCTTTCTAATCTTCCATCATCATCGATCCACGTATCGTTTTCGTGTTCCCATTCATCTAATAACTTGATCAGTGCATCCAATGGTTCTTCCACATCATCGCCAAACTCTTTCCATAAATTTAATCCATAACTTTCCAAGCCAAAGAATTCTGTTAGAAATGAAAACCTCTCCATATCCCCCAATGTCATCCTTTTTCTGCCCGTCAATAATTCCTGATCCCTGCTGCCACAGTAACTCAAGAAAATCTTTTTTTCTTTCTCACTTTCTCTCATAGATTGTCCCCTTTCAGAAAATAATTCTTTATTACGAAACATTATAAAATTTTAACTCATTAGAATCAATATATATGTTTCCAAATAACGAAACTTTCATTTTTTAAGGAGAACGTATTATGCAGAAAATCAGACCAGATATGGATATCGGTAAAAATATTCAATCTCTCAGATACAAAAATAATCTAACGCAAGACCAGGTCATTGCAAAATTGAATCTCATGGGTATTGTCATATCTAAAAGCACTTATGCCAAACTGGAAACAAACCGCATGAACATCAAAGTGTCTGAGTTAGTCGCTCTGGCAAAGATCTTTCATACCGATATCAATGCATTCTTTGACGGGCTGCTGTAATTCGACATTCACCTACTCCCTGTGTGTATATAATAATCTCTAAAAAAAGAACTAGTCTATATTCTTATCGGATATAAACCAGTTCTTTTTCTTTCCATCTATATTATTTTTATTATCTATATTAACCATTCAATATTCCCCTACTACATACACATATTTTTTCATTATCTGTGCATACAGTACCTATATTCTATTCCACATCAACTGTATACACTCTATATACAGGCTATCTTGTTACACCAGTTTACATCTAAGATCAACAGTTTTGCATGGTGTGACAATGCAACTGCCAAAGACAGCTTTACCTGCATGCCTTTTGAAAAAGTCTTAATCTCTTTTTTCTCCGGGAGCCGGAATTTTTTTAAATATTCCTGATACTGCTTCCTATCCCAGTTTTTATATATTTTGTTAAAAATCTTTCCCGTCTCTTCCGGGGTCAGTGTTTCGTAAAAGTTCATCTCATCAAAAACAACACCGATCTCTTCTTTCTTTGCAAGTGTCTCTTTTCCTGAAACACTTCCTAAGATTTCGATCTCCCCTTCACTGGAGACCAGTCCTAAAATGGACTAGTGTTGTGGTCTTTCCGGCTCCGTTCTGCCCTATCAGACCCATCACGCTGCCTTTTGGCAGTTCAAAGGATATATCCTTTAAAGAAAATCCCGGATAATCTTTACTGACATGCGAAACCCTTAATGCGTTTTCCATTATGTATCCTCCTCATAAAATATGTTCAGAAGTTCTATCAGCTTTTCTAATGAGATCCCACATCTGCGTGCCTTCTGCACCGCTTCTTCTAAATGATGTTCAATATCTTTTTGCTGTTCCTCCTGATAAAATTCTTTGCTATTTGCCAATATGAAACTTCCTCTGCCGACCGTTGTCTCTATAAAACCGTCTCTTTGCAGATCTTCATATGCCCTTTGCACGGTGATCACACTGACATGCAGGGATTTTGCCAATGCCCGCATGGATGGGATCGGGTCTCCGTTTTTTAATTCTCCACACATGACCATTGCTTTTATCTGCTCGGTGATCTGTTCATAAATCGGTTTATTTGTGTTAGAACTGATAATGATTTCCACTGTTTCACCTCCGGAATGTAATATAGTGTACTTATCATCTAAGTACACTATATTACAATTATCGCTGACTGTCAACACCTGTTCTTTTATTTTTTATCCTTCTAATTTTCCAAGGTCTTCCACCAGACTCCGCATCCCACTCTTGGTCTGTACGCTTCTTGCTGCTTCCATGACCTGCTTTTTCTCCTCTTCGGTCATTTTTGCAAAACTTGACATTGCTTTTTCATTTTCCGCTAACGCAAATCCGAATCCGATCGGCATCTCTTCTCTCATCTTTTCCCCTCCTTATCTCTGTTTTCTATTTCTCCTTACAAACACTTTTTAGTATGGGTCGTATGCCTTTCCTTTATTCGCTATCTGCTGATTTCACATCTTTTCTGTTTCGGCATATTTATAATAAGAATCTTATTTTTTATTGGAGAACACATTATGGATTGTGATCCCCGCGGAACCATTTCACAACAGGGAAATGTCATGCGTATTGATAACGCTTTTGTTGAGGATGTTGTCCCTGCAAACCGTTCTTCTAACGGTTATCTCTTAGTTTCTTATGCAACAGCAGGTGCCAACCGAACAACTTCGATACAGAATCTGAGATTAAATATTACAAGGAATACTGTCCTGTTAGATTCTTTAGGACGGCAGATACGGCTTTCCGATATACGAAAGGGTATGTGGGTCAACGTTGTCTTTTCTTCTGCAATGACACGCAGCATCCCGCCACAGTCGACCGCTTTTTTAATCGTTGCAAGAAGGGATTTTCAGACTTCTTCCTCTACCACTACAACCGGACGGATTGCCATGGTCGATCCGTTAAACGAGATTCTCTATACCGGCAACCCTTTTGATGTCAACAGTCAGACAAAATATCTTCTCTCAAATGCCACGATCACAGACCGCTCCGGCAGACCGATCAGCATCCGGGCACTGCAGCCGGGACAACGGGTCCGGATCACACATGCAAATTTCCAGACTTCGAGTATTCCACCACAGACAACGGCGTTTCATGTCCAACTGCTTTAATCTTTCTTCATATTTTGTGTAAAGGATGCATAAATAATATAAATAAACCTTGCGATATTCCCTGTTTTTCGCTATCATAAATATATAAATTTACAGTATTAGAGAAGGAGATTTTTATGGGTAAAAAGAATTGCATTGTTGCACAATCCGGCGGTCCTACCGTTGCGATCAATGCCAGCTTAGCAGGTGTTGTCAAAGGGGTAAAGGACTCTCAGGTTTTTGATACAATCTACGGTTCCGTCAATGGTATTTTAGGAATTTTAAATAATAATGTGATCAATCTGAGTGAGATTGTTGCCAACGAAGAGACGCTGAACAGGTTAAAACACACACCGTCTATGTATTTAGGTTCCTGCCGTTACAAACTTCCTACCGTGGAAGAATCACCTGAAACTTATGCACAGATTTTTGAAATGTTTGAAAGTTTAAATATCGGTGCTTTCTTCTATATCGGAGGAAATGACTCCATGGACACTGCGTTAAAATTATCACAATATGCAGCTTCTATCGGAAGTGATGTCAGAGTCATCGGTGTTCCTAAGACGATCGACAATGACCTTTGTCTGACAGACCATACACCTGGTTTTGGCTCCGCTGCAAAATACATTGCATCTACGATCTTAGAGATTGCACATGATACTTTCAGCTATCCGGTACCAAGTGTAACAATTGTTGAAATTATGGGACGTGATGCAGGCTGGCTGACTTCTGCTTCAGCACTTGCAAGAAATGAATACAATACGGCTCCGCATCTGATCTATCTGCCGGAAGCTCCGTTCGATACCGCTCAGTTCTTAGCAGATGTAAAGGAACTTTTGAAAAAGCAGAACACGGTTATCATTGCCGTATCCGAGGGTATCCGCGACAAAAATGGAAATTATATCAGTGCTGCCTCCCAGACCACCGATGGTTTTGGTCACAGCCACTTAAGCGGTGCCGGCAAAGCTTTAGAGAATTTTGTAACATCCAACATTGACATTAAGGTACGCTCCATTGAGATCAATGTTCTTCAGCGTTCCGGTGCACATATCTCTTCTGCAACAGATTTAACCGAGTCCTTCGAGCTTGGTCATCATGCCGTAGAATTAGCAGAGGAAGGGGTTACCGGCTGCATGGTTACCTTAAAACGTCTTTCTTCTAATCCATACAAGGTTGCTTACGGACACGAAAATGTAGCTAAGATCGCAAATGAGATCCGTTCCGTTCCTCGTGAATGGATCAATGAAGCAGGTAACGATGTTCTCCCTCCGATGTACGAATACTTACGTCCATTGATCATTGGAGAACCGGATATCCGGTATAAGAACGGTCTGCCTGACTATATGGATATCTCTCACCTGACTAAAGCATAAATGACAGAGAATATGCCATAAACGAACATCCCCGAATTTTCCTTTGATTATAAAGAATTTTCGGGGATATTTTTTTATTCTATTCTGATCATTCTAACGTCTCTGCCAACTCTCCATTATCCAGACTATATTTTTGTACCATTCCGTCTTCGTATAACAGATAAAAACTATCTCCGATATAGGTTCCGCGAATATAGCCGACCACATTTCCCTTTTCCTTGCAGTCCATCTTCATCCGCTGTACAAACTTTCCGTTCTCATAAGAATACAGCAGATAGTCACAGCGGTATTTATCGGTTTTGTCATATCCGCTTGCTAAAAAGCCTATCAGATTTTTTCCCTGATCCGCTAAGACCTCTTTATAATCATAAAGTGCTTCTGCGTAGCCATACTCTGTCAGATCTTCTTTTGCCGTTTCTTTTACATCGGAAGGATCTGAAATATCAAACATGGACAGTTTCATTCCTTCTATCGCTCCATCTTTTTCATCCGCTTCCATTCCAAGTCCTAACAGCATTCCTTCGCCGTATCCATGCAGATATTCGGAAAAACCACTAATCTTCAATTTTCCTAAAACCTTCGGTTTTTTCGGGTCAGACAAGTCTATGGAAAAAAGCGGATCTGTTTGTCGAAATGTCACCACATATCCGGTATTTCCCAAAAAACGGACTGCATAAATCTCTTCACCTTTTGCGAGATTCTCTATTTTTCCTTTGATCTTCAGATTTTTTCCTAAAATATAAAGCTGGTTATACGTTGTGCTTTCCTGCGTATCATATCCGATGATCTCTCCATCGATATCGTCCGTCACTTTCTCGATCCCGTATGCCGTCTTTGTGGTTGCGATCCGAAGATTTCCCTGATATTCACTCATTGCCATATCATCCGTCAAAACTCCTTCAACACTTCCGGATGCCTCTAATTTCATTTTTCCATCCCGATAAGAAATCCTGCTGATCTTCGTACTGTCGCTCTGCGTTCCTGCTTCTTCCCAGTCCGGATAACTGCTGTCTGTCACATAGATATTTTTTTCACTTACATAAAATAGCTCTGCCCCGGTCACTACTGCCTTGGTATCTTGAAACTTCTCCGGCTGTTTTAGATCAATTGATGCCATGACCAGATAGGAAGTGCTTAAACAGTCCTCCGGCAGAAAAATATCTTTTTCACTCAACAATTTTCCATCTACCACCGGGATATACTCCTCATAATTCTCCTCTTTATCCGGTTTCTGCGTCATGTTCTGCGCAAAAAAGTAGAAATATCCATCGGAAATTCTGGAATCCTCATAGCTGCCTTTTACCGTAAAAGTATGGATTTTCTTTGGTTTGTTGCGATTCTTCGTATCATAGATATGAATCTTACAATAAGCAGTTCCTGTATACATCTGTTTATTTAACAAAGCAATATCTTCTGTCGTACTGGTGTCACTGTTATTTAATTCACAGGATTCTATGACGATCAGCCGGTCTTTCCATATATAAAAATCAGAAATACTTTCAAAGCCACGAATCTTGCTCTTTCGCTTCAATCCGTTTTGGGTATCTGTGATCTGAATGGCATAATTCCCCGAGGTGGCAGTCTTCGTTTCTTCTGAAATCACCTGATAGAGGTATCTTCCATCGTTTTTTATAACATCTCCTTCATCCACATTTTTTTCCTGTGTATTAGTAACTCCATGCTCTGTCTGATCACTGCTTTCTTTTTTTGTCTCACCCCGAACAGCATCTGAACTTTCTTCGTTACCCGCTGTCGTTCTTGCCATATCGGCTGTATCCAGCGTTCCGATGGCATATTCCTGTACCTCTCCCTGTACATATTCTCCCTGCCAAAGTTCGGAAAACTGCTGATATATGTTGTGATAGGTTGTATGAGCAGCCGTGTCCTTCGTCTGTGACTTCGTACCATATGTCTGCTGATCTGTTCCCGCTTTTCTTGTGATCCCACTAACTCCTGCGAGCAGGATGATACATAGACATGCTGCGGTTACAGCAGGATACCAGTGTTTGATGTTTCCAGTTATATTTTTATGTTTCTTTTGCTGCTCACCGGTCGTTTGCGTTTTTATATATTTCCGCATATTCTCTGTCTCTAACTCCGGCGGGATCTCCTCTGCCTCTGCTGACTGTTCTAAGTATTTTTTTATTTCTTCTTCATCCCATGAATGATTGCTTTTTTTATGTTCCATTCTCATCCCTCCAGCTTCTCTCTCATTTTTTTCAATGCCCTGCGGTATTTAGAACGGATGGTGCTTGGATTTTTTTCTAAAATACCAGCAATCTCTTCACCGGTATATCCACCAAAAACAGACAACGCCACGATCAGCCTTTCCTCATCTTTTAATTCCCAAAATACTTCTTTTACGGCAGCCTGCATCGCAAAATCTGTTTCTTTTGATGTTTCTTCGCTCCGATTGCTCAAAATATCTTCGATATCATCCTCTTTACGAAACCATGTCCGCATTCGCCTTTTGCAACGATTCACAAGGATTTGCATCATCCATGCCGCATACTTTTCTTTTTCCCGCAACTGCCCCCATTTTTCATAGGAGATCAGTGCCGCATCCTGTACCGCATCTTTTGCCTCTTCAGCATTTTTCAGATAATAATATGCTGTTTTATACATCCGGGGATAAATCTCTTCATAACAACGGATGAATTCTTCCATAGTTCCCTCCTCCTGTGCTCTGTGAACATGCCTACTCACTTGCACTCATTATATCAGAGTCCCGGCATGGCGAAAATGTTGCATTTATTTTTGTGCAATGGAGATGAAACTCAAGAAATCGTGAAGCCCACTGGCGAACACGATTTCTGCTTTCAGAGGTTCATCGGAATGTTCTGCACAAGGAAACTTGGAATATTTCATCTGTGCCCCTATTAATTCCACCAGAAATAAATCCTAATATTTTAACTCTGATATCTAAATCACCATACTGACATTTTCCTATATTTTAAGGCAGCCGCTCAACGCTGCTGCCTCATCAGATCCTCTAACGTAATACCACGAAAATAATCTTTCGTCAGTTTATAATAATCTTCCCATACCGGCAAAGTCCTGCATGCTGCCGCCCGTTCACATACAGCCGCATTTTCCTGCAGGCAGGAGACCGGTGCCAAATCCCCTTCTGCAAGGATCAATATATCCCACAAAGTCACCTCGGATGGCTCTTTTGTCAACCGGTATCCGCCGCCAATGCCGTGCAGGCTGTCTACCAGCCCGCCCGTTTTCAGCACCGGCATGATCCGCTCGATATATTTTAGGGATATCCCCTGACGGGCCGCCACTTCTTTCATCGGGATAAATTCACCGTTACTATGCTCGGCAAGGTCTAAAAGAATACGGATGGAATATCGTCCGCGTGTCGAAATCATTCTTTTTCCTTCCCTTTCCTATTTTTTAAACTGCTGCAAATCCTTTTTCAAGATCTGCGATAATATCGTCAATATGCTCCGTTCCAATGGAAAGGCGGATCGTAGATGGTGTGATTCCCTGATCCGCAAGCTCTTCTTCTGACAACTGGGAATGTGTGGTAGTTGCCGGATGGATCACCAATGATTTTACGTCTGCTACATTTGCAAGCAGCGAGAAAATCTCAAGGTTATCGATAAAGCGGTATGCCTCTTCCTGACCACCTTTGATCTCAAATGTAAAAATGCTGCCGCCACCATTTGGGAAATAACGCTCATAGAGTGCGTGATCCGGATGATCCGGGAGGGATGGATGGTTTACTTTTGCAACTTTCGGATGGTTACGAAGATATTCAATGACTTTTTTGGTATTCTCGGCATGTCTCTCTAATCGAAGAGAAAGTGTCTCTGTTCCCTGTAACAGTAAAAATGCCGCAAACGGTGAAATTGCTGCACCCTGATCACGAAGCAGGATTGCACGGATATATGTTACAAACGCAGCCGGACCGGCAGCATCTACAAAAGATACTCCATGATAACTTGGGTTTGGTGCTGCGATCGGTGCATATTTTCCACTTGCTTTCCAGTCAAATTTTCCGGAATCTACAATAACTCCTCCAAGGGTCGTACCGTGGCCGCCGATAAATTTTGTTGCAGAATGTACGACAATATCTGCACCATGCTCGATCGGACGGATCAGATACGGGGTACCAAAAGTATTGTCTACTAAAACCGGAATGCCGTGTTTATGTGCAATCTCTGCGATCGCATCAATATCCGGAATGTCACTGTTTGGATTTCCAAGTGTCTCTAAGTAAACTGCTTTCGTATTTGGTAAAATAGCTGCTTCTAACTCTTTGAGGTCGTGGGCATTGACAAATGTTGTCTCTATTCCAAACTGTACTAATGTATGCTCTAACAGGTTAAATGTTCCGCCGTAAACTGTTTTCTGTGCAACAATGTGATCTCCTGCCTGTGCTAATGCCTCGATTGCATAGGTAATGGCTGCTGCTCCTGATGCAACTGCTAATGCTGCAACTCCACCCTCTAATGCTGCAATTCTCTGTTCAAATACATCCTGTGTGGAATTTGTCAGACGACCATAGATGTTTCCTGCATCACGCAGTCCGAAGCGGTCTGCTGCATGCTGGGAATTGTGGAATACATAAGAAGTGGTTGCATAGATCGGTACGGCTCTTGCATCTGTTACCGGATCTGCTTTTTCCTGTCCTACATGAAGCTGCAATGTTTCAAATTTATAATTACTCATCTTCTTTACCTCGTTCTTTCTTAAGATTTATTTGCTTTTTCTTTTATATACCTACCAAGTAGGTTGGTGTTATATTATAGTAAAAATTTCCACTTGTCAAGGACTTTTATTAACTTTTTTCTGACAAATTTATAGGAGGCACTTCTCTTCTGCTTGGGAAGAGAAGTGCCTCCTGTTTATAATATTCTAAAGTTTTATTCTATTATGAGTATCGCTCACTCATAATTCCGTTGCTCGCTGATCCATGGATCATGCTTTCACTTTTGCAGTCAATGCTCCATTTTCCACATCGATCAGGATGGTGTCTCCTGCACGGACACGGTCCGCTAAGATCAGCTTTGCTGCCTCGGTTTCAACTGTTTTTTGCAGATAACGTTTCATCGGTCTTGCACCGTAAACCGGATCAAATCCGTGGTCTACCACATACGCTTCTGCTTCTTTTGATAACTCGACACGGACTTCTTTGTCTACCAGACGGCTGTTCAGATCCTCCATTAACAGATGGATGATTTCTCCAATGTTGTTCTTTGTCAATGGCTTAAACAGAATGATCTCATCCAGACGGTTCAAAAATTCCGGTCGGAATCCGGCGCGAAGTTCATTCATAACGGCTTCTTCGGCATCCTTACTGATGTTGCCGTTTTCATCAATTCCATCTAACAGATGTGCAGAGCCAATGTTAGAAGTCATGATCAGGATCGTATTTTTAAAATCTACGGTCCTACCCTGTGAATCCGTGATCCTGCCATCATCTAATACCTGAAGCAGTACATTGAATACATCAGGATGTGCCTTTTCAATCTCGTCAAAAAGCACTACGGAGTATGGTTTTCTACGGACTGCCTCGGTTAACTGTCCGCCCTCTTCATAGCCGACATATCCAGGAGGCGCTCCGATCAGACGTGATACGGAATATTTCTCCATGTATTCGCTCATGTCGATCCTTACCATGTTGTTTTCATCATCAAACAGGCTCGCTGCGAGACTCTTTGCTAACTCTGTTTTTCCGACACCGGTTGGCCCAAGGAACAGGAAGGAACCGATCGGTTTCGTCGGATCTTTGATTCCTGCTTTGGAACGGATGATCGCTTCGGTTACTTTTGTAACTCCCTCATCCTGTCCGATGACACGTTTATGAAGTTCCTCATCTAAGTGCAGTGTTTTGTTTCGTTCACTCTCTGTCAGTTTTGCCACCGGAATTCCTGTCCAGCGGGAGATGATCCTCGCAATCTCTTCATCGGTAACACTTTCGTGCACCAGTGAAAAATCTTCCTTTTTCACTTTTTCTTCTTCCCCTGCAAGCTCATTCTCTAACTGCGGAAGTCTGCCGTACTGAAGTTCTGCTGCTTTCTCTAAATCGTAGTTCTGCTTTGCAAGTGCAATCTCTTTTTTCAGGGATTCTAATTCCTCACGCAGCTTCTGTACTTTTTCTACGGTCTTTTTCTCGTTGTCCCACTGTGCCTTCTTTGCTGCAAATTCATCGTTTAATTCAGCTAATTCTTTTTGAAGTGTCTCTAAACGATCCTTGCTCAGATGATCTTCCTCTTTTTTCAATGCGGTTTCTTCGATCTGAAGCTGCATGATCCTACGGTTCAACTCATCTAACTCGGTTGGCATAGAATCTAATTCGGTTTTAATCAGGGCACATGCCTCATCAACTAAGTCAATCGCTTTATCCGGTAAAAAACGATCCGAAATATAACGGTTCGAAAGGACTGCTGCACTGACTAATGCGGCATCAGTGATCTTAACTCCGTGGAATACCTCGTAGCGTTCTTTGATACCTCTTAAAATAGAGATCGTATCTTCTACGGTCGGTTCATCGACCTGTACCGGCTGGAAACGACGCTCTAAAGCTGCATCTTTTTCAATATATTCACGGTATTCGTCTAACGTTGTTGCACCGATGCAGTGAAGCTCGCCTCTTGCAAGCATTGGTTTTAACATATTGCCTGCATCCATGGCACCGTCCGTCTTTCCTGCTCCGACGATGGTATGCAGCTCATCAATAAAGAGAATGATCTGACCGTCACTCTGCTTTACTTCATCGAGCACTGCTTTTAAACGTTCCTCAAATTCTCCACGGTATTTTGCACCTGCTACTAATGCACCCATATCCAGTGCAAACAATTTTTTATCCTTCAGTCCTTCCGGCACATCACCACGCACGATCCTCTGTGCTAAGCCTTCTACTACTGCTGTTTTTCCGACACCCGGTTCACCGATCAAAACCGGATTGTTCTTCGTCTTTCGTGACAGGATCCGGATAACATTACGGATTTCCGTATCCCTTCCGATGACAGGGTCCAGCTTCTGGTCTTTTGCCCGCTCTACCATGTCATAGCCGTATTTTTCAAGCGTATCATATGTTGCCTCGGGATTGTCAGAAGTTACCCTCTGATTACCACGCACGGTAGAAAGACTCTGTAAAAATCTTTCTCTGGTAATACCATATTCCTTAAACAGTTCTTTCATTGCCTGATTCGGGTATTTTATCAATGCTAAAAACAGATGCTCTACCGATACATATTCATCGCCCATCTGTTTTGCTTCATCTTCTGCATGGATCAGAACCTTATTCAGATTCTGTCCCACATAAACCTGTCCTCCGGACACTTTGACTCTGGCTTCCAGTTTTCGTCTTGCATTATCTGCAAAATGCTGTTTCTGGATCTCCATTTTCTCAATTAATTTCGGAATTAGTCCATCTTCCTGCTGCATCAATGCAACCATCAAATGTTCCTGCTCGATTTCCTGATTTCCGTATTCATATGCTAATTTCTCGCAATCGTTGATCGCTTCTACTGATTTCTGGGTAAATTTCTGGATGTTCATACTTCTACGCCCCTTTCTATCGTCACATTCTATTTCCTAAAAATAAGAATGTCTGAAACCTGTTTTTCCTTTACAATATAAGGTATAACACCTTTTGTTAGCACTGTCAAGATGTGAGTGCTAATTCTTTTATAAAAAATTTTAACATAAAAATTCCCTGTTCCGGTATCATATTATACCCGAACAGGGAATTTTCTATGTTGAGATTTCTCTTCCTCCATACTTTCTCAAAGTATAGCAGAAAGAGGAAAAACATTCAATTATACCTCGCCTTCAATTCCACGGAATCTGCTTAAGAACTCCTTGGTCTTTTCGCTCTTTGGCTCTAAGAATACTTCTTTTGCAGTTCCTTCTTCTTCGATCACGCCGTCTGACATAAAGATCACATGACTTGAAATGTCTCTTGCAAATGCCATCTCATGTGTGACTACGATCATCGTAAGGCCTTCCTGCGCAAGCTGACGCATGATATTTAAGACTTCTCCGACCATCTGTGGGTCTAATGCGGAAGTCGGTTCGTCAAAAAGCAGGATTTCCGGCTCCATTGCCAAAGCCCTTGCAATTGCCACACGCTGTTTCTGACCACCGGAAAGTTGACGCGGTTTTGCATTGATGTACGCGTCCATGCCAACCTTTTTTAAGTATGCCATTGCTTTTTCTTCTGCTTCTTCTTTTTTTCTTCCAGCTACCTTGATCTGACCTACCATGCAGTTCTCTAAAACCGTCATGTTGTTAAACAGATTAAAACTCTGGAATACCATTCCAACCTTAGAACGGTATGCCGGTACATTGATCTTTGGATCTGTGATATCTTCTCCATGATATAAAATGCTGCCACCGGTTGGTGTCTCTAACAGATTCACACAGCGGAGCATTGTGGATTTTCCTGAACCGGACGCTCCGATCACGGAAACCACATCACCTTTTGCCACCTGAAAACTGATATCTCTTAACACATCGTGAGAGCCAAAAGATTTTTCCAGATGAGATACTTCTAATATTACATCTTCTGCATTCATATGAAACCTCCTCTACTCTCCACGTTTTACTTCTTCGCCCAACTGGGTTCCGATCCCCATGACATCGACTAACTCATAGTTCTGTGAACCGTCCATCTTTTTCTCCCATAAACGGAGCAGTTTAGACGCTGCTAATGTCATGATCAGATACATACACATTACGATCACTGCGGATTCAAAATAGGTATACAACGCACCTGCCACGCTCTTATGTACAAAGAACAGGTCTACGATACTGATAATGGACAATACGGAAGTATCCTTGATGTTGATGATCAGGTTATTGCCGATCTGCGGTAAAATATTCCGAAATGCCTGCGGCAGAATGACATTGGTCATTGTCTGTACATGTGTCATTCCAATTGCCTTTGCACCTTCGGTCTGTCCCGGATCGACGGAAATGATTCCACCACGCACGGATTCTGCCATATACGCACCGGTATTGATCGATACGATCAAAAATGCGGACTGCCACATTCCCATCTGGATGTTAAAAATCTGTGCAGCTCCATAGTAAATAAACACTGCCTGAACGATCATCGGCGTTCCACGGAATACTTCCACATAAATCTTTAAAATAATCTTTACAATCTTTAAAACGATCTTTTTTAACAGGGAATCTCTCTGCTTGTCCTCCGGAATCGTCTGGATGATTCCGACGATAAATCCTATCAGACAACCGATTGCTGTCGATACGAGTGCGATCACAAGTGTTGTTCCTGCACCTTTTAAATAGGAGGTTCCATATTCCTGTAACAGATAGAGAATACGTTCCCAAAAGTTCATGTTTGAAATCACGTTATCTAACCCCTTTTTAATTGATTACTCGGATAACGGCTGAACAGAAATTGCCTCGTCCATCATAGAGTCAAAGTCCTCTGTTGTCATCTCTTTTAATACGCTGTTGATCTTGTCTGTAAGCTCTGTATTTCCTTTTTTCACAGAAATACCAATGTTGATATCTTCATCGGATACTTTGTAGTTATCATCTGTATCTGTAAAATCTAAAATCTTCAGATCCGGATAAGCAACACATGCTGCTTTTGCTGTCGGAATATCTGTTGCTACTAAATCTGTACGACCACTCTCTAATGCTACTAACATTGCCGGAGCGGATTCCTGTGCCGGCTGGATATTCGCATCTTTTAACTGTGGCAGACAATTGTCGTACCAGATCGTTCCAAGCTGTGATGTACAGGTTGCACCTGCAAGATCGCTGATTCCTTTTGCATCTGCATATTTTCCATCAGATTTTACTAAAGTAACGATGGATGCATAATAATATGGCTCTGTAAAATCTACCATTTCTTTTCTGTCAGAAGTAATTGACTGACCTGCGATAACACAATCCACGGTTCCTGACTGTACTGCAGGAATTAAAGAATCCCAGTCCAGTTTTACGATCTGAAGCTCACAGCCTAATTTATCTGCGATCTTCTTTGCCATCATAACATCGTATCCATATGCATAATCTTTGCTGTCCTCGATCGGAACTGCTCCGTTAGAATCATCTGACTGTGTCCAGTTATATGGTGCATAGCCACATTCCATTGCTACTCTTAAAACCGGTGTCCCTGACTTATCTGCGTCTGCTTTTGTTTCCTTGGTCTCTTTTGAACCACATGCTGCCAGTGAGCAAACCATCACTGCCATTAAAATTACTCCAATTAATTTCCTTTTCATCCTTGCTCCTCCTTAGAATTATGTCAACTACAACAAAAAATGGAGAAAGTATGACCTTCTCCATCGAATTGTTATAATTATACACCAAATATGTCAAATGTCAACTGTGAAATTTTTACTTTTACGCATTTTTATGTGAAAAATTCGCATAATTCCTTATTCCACCGTTCTTTTCGTGTATCCGTCTTATTTTTTACTTTTTCTTTAAAGTTTCTACAAACATCAGGCTAAAACTGATCAATAAAAAGACGCAGGAAACCCATATGATATGTAAACCAAATCTTATGGATAAGATTCCACCGATTCCTGCTCCTATGGCAAAAAAGAAGATGATTCCAAAATAGTAAAGTGCCTGCTCTAACTGCTCCGGTTTTTTCTCCCTGCACCAAACGGACAATGCTGCGGTACCACTCCTTAAATTTCCGATACACATGGTACTTGCATAGGAATAACCTCCGACTTTCCGGAAGGTCTGTACCTGCATAGCACATGCAAAAGATACCATGATCGTTGCCGGAAGATTCCATTTTTCAGGCATAAAACCTACAATAAACAAAATGGCAATCTCCGCTAACAAAATGCCCTGTCTCCAATGCAGACGTTTTGCATATCGATGCCGATACTGTATCCTCTCTGCAATAAACACTCCCACCGCAAATGCCAACAGCGGCAGCAGATAACGTATTCCTTCCTGCCAGCGTCCCTCCATAAAATGCTGGCTCATCAGTACCACGTTTCCAGTCTGTGCGTTTGAAAACACCTTGCCTCTTGAATTGTAGGTATAGGCATCCTGAAATCCTCCCGATAACGCTAAAAACAGACTATTACAAAATGCTTCCGACATCTGCTTGTTTTCTACGATCAATTCCTCTACAGGATTCTCCAAACCTGCCATTCCATCACGCTCCTCTCTCGCTTCCCGCACTACATTATACACTGATTTTGGGTTCTGTAAAGTATGGAATGGGTAAAAATACATAAAAGGATTTTCTGACAGTCCTAAAATATATTCTATTTTGATTTAGATACTTATCTTTATATCATACGCTGTCCCCGGCGATTATGAAAGGTTTCTTTTTGTGCTATGGAGATGAAACTCCCGGAAGCGTGGAGCCCTCTGGCGAACACGATTCCTGCTTTTAAGGAGGTTCATCGGAATGCTTAGCACAAGGAAACCCGGAATAATCGTCAGGAGCTCGCTGAACATTACCCTTCCTAACAGATCACACAAAAAAAGAAGACACAGAGTTTCCTCCATGTCTTCTCACAATTTCTATTCTTCTTACTGCTCTTCAGCTCTTGCCATAGCAATCTGGAAGTCTTTCTGATCTGTAAAGATTTCGTTCTTGTATGGGTTCTTCTTCTGCTCAAGAGAACGTTTGATGATAATGGTAATGCAAAGTACGTTTACAACGATTGCAAGGATTGCCATTACACCCTGAGCTGTTGGGTTTGCATATGCAGGCTGAGCTGCTGTAGCTAACTCTAAACCATTTGTCCACTCTTTTCCATAAAGAGATGGTAATACTGCACACTTAGATCCTACCTGGAATAATGGGAATACCTGAGCGAACATACACCATGTTGCTAAAGTATTTGCACGGTTCTGAATCCAACCACCCTTGTTCCAGAACATTGCTGCGAATGTAGGTGCTAATAATAATGCAATACCACAGTACCAGCTATGTGTAGGAAGGTTCAGGTATGTATAAGTAAAGTTCCATACATCGTATGCTAAGATGAACTGCCATGTCATATCAGGCCATAACATATCATCTTTTTTCTTGGATGTGTAGATTCCCCACCATCCTGTCATACAGAAGATGTTAAGAATTCCGGCAATACCGTTTACCCAGTTCCACCATCCACCGTAGAGCCATACGCCCTCGTTAGATAACCAGTATCTGGAACCGGTCTCAGCAAATGCCTGTGCACCTCTGATCGCAGACTCAAAGTCAGAACATACTGCGATTAAAATGTTAATTGCTACGATGATGAATGGGAATGGTTTAAACCATTCTTTCTTTCCAATGCCCCATTTGTATTTGAGCATCATGAAACCAATACATCCTGCTACTGCTGCATACAGCTTCGCATAATGGAACCAACCGTTCATGTATTTATGTGTCTGGTTGTTTAATGCCCATTCTGAGCCGTTTGCTGCGCCTACTGCGATGGCAATAAAATAAACTGTCAATGCAAGTGGTAAGATCAGGAAAAAGAATACTCCTCCTGCTTTTGTACGACGGGCAATTTCATTACAGATAACTAATCCGGCAAATACCAGGACCCATCCGAGAAGCTGCCACATGGCGTTATCGCCATAAAGGTTGAATAACATATCTTCTTTCCTCCTTCAATGCTACTTAAATATATGATATTCTTTGGCTGGTCATACCAGCCGATGAATCCAATTTTAATACTTTTTTAATAAAATTACAAGTTTTTTAACGATTTTCTACTACTTTTTACATATTTTTCGTGATTTTTTCGTGAATACGCCCCTTCTGGTTGCTGGTCGAACCAGTGACAATGAATATTTCTTATCCCTCTTCATCCACCTGGATTCCCTTCAAATCCGCCTCTAACAGTTTCATATTATTCTTGATCTCATTCAAAGTCTGCGACACATTTTCCGGCTGACGGTAGTCTCTTGCAAGGGTCACGATCTCTCCCATATCCACATCCGATGCCTCCACGTGCTTCTGCTGTGCCCGGACTTTTCTTGCCGCTTCTTTGGTCTGCATCATCATAGCTTCCTGTTTTGCCCGTTCTAACTTCTGTTCCTCTAACTTTTTTTCTTCCTCTTTCTTCTCTTCCTTGGTATCTTTCGCCTTTTCTTCAGCTTCCTGCTGCTTTTCATCCATGTTGTCTATGGCTTCCTGTTTCAACAGACCGATAATTTCTTTGCTCGCATTTTCCATGATCTGATCTGCATTTTTCTCTGCTTCTACCATAGGATCTGACTTCAAACGTTCCAAACGGATTGCCTTGATCTTGGCTACATCCTCCTTCATACCCTTTTGGGCTTCCTTGAGTTCCTCCCGGAAATGGATACTTCGTTTATTTAATTCTAATGCCTGTTCCTGGTAGTTGGTCAGTCCAGCCTTATCGATTTCTTCACAACGTTTCCACTCCTCCTCGGTCAACTCAATATTGAATTTTCCACTCATGCAAACCTGTCTTTTCTCTAAGAGTTCTAAATCTTTTTGTTCCTGGGAATCCGGCTCTACCATGTGCTGCTCTCTCAATGCCTTTTTTTGGTCATTGATCTTTAAAACCTCATCCTGTGCCTCACTGTACAAAGTCTTCATTTTGTCATAGTGATCTCTTCGCTCCTGGATATCCGCATCAATAGAACGGTCGATATCCCAGGCATCCTTTACGACCTTCAGAGCTTTTTGCTGTGCCTCTTTCCGTTTTTTAGTTACCGGATCATCAATCAGATTCAGGTCGCCTGCAAATACTTTGCTCTTATCTTTTTTTGTACTCTTTCCATCTTCTGTTTTATCCGCCTGATCTATTGCATTCTCTGCCTGATTCATTTTTCCTAATAAATCCGTTATGCTCTGCTTTCCATACGATGTTATCCTGCTCATATTGTCACCCCACATGATTGTTCCTATTTGTAAATAATATCGGATGACTCTTCTTTTTTCTTTAGACACGCTTTCGCAGCCTCAATAGGATCTTCTTTTCTAAACGCGAAACCTGTACCTGGCTGACCCCTAATTCCTTTGCAGCCTGTACCTGTGTTTTTTCTTCAAAATACCGCAGCGTGATCAGCTTCCGCTCTTTTTCGTTTAACTCTCCTAAAAGCTGCTCCACTAAGATCCGGTTGACCACAAATTCTTTTTCATAATCTCCTTCCCCGGACTGGTCACTCCCTGCCGGAACTGCCCCGCCTTTTGCAGACAACTGCTCTTCTAACGAAATCTCACTGCCGTCTTTTTCATAAATGCTCTGCGATAAAGAAGAGACTTCCCGATTCGCCTCCGTTGCCATAAGGATTTCCTCGGTACTAAGCCCCGTCTCCTTTGAAATTTCCTCTAAGGTGGCATCCCTGCCTTTTTCCTGCTCAATTTTTTCCCTTGCTTTTGCAATATGGTATCCCTGTTCCTTCAAACCTCTCGAAACCTTCATCATGGAATTATCCCGAAAAAAACGTTTCAATTCCCCCGTGATCAACGGTACGGCATAGGTGGAAAATGCCACCTCGTACTTTGTATCAAAACGATCAATCGCTTTCATCAGACCTATCATTCCGATCTGAAAGAGTTCTTCCCTGTCATAGCCCCGGTACTCAAAACGCTTGACCACCGCATAGACTAACGGACGATTCTCCAGAATCAGCTCTTCCCTGGCCTTTTCATCTCCTGTATGTGCCCTGGTAAGCCTTTCCGTAAAATCACTCATCCTCTACCTTCCCTATTTCCTTTTCCATCGTAATCCTGGTTCCGATATGCAGCTCAGACTCCACTTTCACGGAATCCATAAATGCCTCCATAAAAGCAAACCCCATTCCGGAACGCTCACACTCCGGTTTTGTCGTATAAAACGGCTGTTTTGCTTTTTCCACATCAGGAATTCCTTTTCCGTTATCCTTGATCTCAATATGTAATAACCGGTCTAAGAGTACACAGTGGATCTCTACCATTCCTTCTTTTTCTTCGTAGCCATGGATAATTGCGTTTGTCACCGCCTCCGAAACGGAAGTACGGATATCTTCAATTTCCTCCATCGTAGGATTTAACTCCATTGCAAATGCCGCAACGGTAATACGCGCAAGACTCTCATTCACGGAATCTGCCAAAAAACTCATATACATCTCATTTTTTCTCATTCTTCTTCTCCGCCTTCCTCAATCTTTACCATTTTATGCAATCCTGACAACAAAAAAATCTTTCGGATACGTCCATTCATATGCTCTGCCCGAACTTCTCCACCCGTAAAATCCATGTTTTTGCACCGCCCGATCATCATGCCGATTCCGGAGCTGTCCATAAACTCCGTATCTTTAAAATCAAAAACCAGATTTTTCACATGATACGTTTGAAGTAACATATCCGTCTGCGAACGCAGATCAATGGAACTGTGGTGGTCAAGTTCTTTTGGCACCATGACCCGAAGACTGTTGTCTTTTAATTCATACTGAAATATCATATACCTCTCCTCTATCTTTCTTATAATTTTTTCTTGTATCATAGATTGGTTTCATATCATAAAAACTGCTGCACTATGGAGCATTTTTTATAATCAAAAAGACACCGGGCAAAAAGCCTGATGTCTTTTGTATTGTTCCTATATTGTACCACTATTCAATTCCCGGAATATCCGTATTACCGGTATCTCCAGTTGTTGTATCTCTTGTATTTTCATCCGCTGCATCATCCGGATTTGCTGTGTCCGCTTCCGCTGTACCAAATTCATCTAAATATTTCTGTGCTCTTGAGGAACGCTCCGTATTCGGATATAATTCCACCACCTTCTGGTAGTAAGTTCTTGCATTGTCAATATCGTTATTCTTGCGATAGGACTGTGCAAGGTAATACAGTGCATAACCGTCATGATAGTTCTCATCCATATCGATGATCTTCTGGAAGCCTGCTGCCGCTTCTGCATAGTTCAGGCTGCTGTATTTCTGGTAAGCATCCTGATAGGTAGAAGCTAAATACTCGCTGTTCACTTCACTGTTAACTGCATCGTAGATCTTCTTTGACTCGTCATCTAAATATTCCGCATTTACATTGCCAAGGGCATCTCCTGCCGCTGTCTTATTGCCATCACGATATGCTGCATAGGCAGTTAAAAGCTGTTGATAAGTTGCCACTTTTCCATCGGCACTGTCCGCACTGTTCTGCTCGTCTGAAATCTTTCCATTCAGTTCATCTACTTTTGCCTGCAGTGTCTTGATTTCCTGATTCTTTGATGAAAGGGAATCATTTGCCTGTAACACCTCGTTCTTTGCATTGGATTTCGCACTCTGTCTAACTCCCGGAACTACTAAAAAGCAGGTGATCAGCACTCCTACGATCAGACCGATCGCAATATTTAATACCGTAGAACCGGAACTGCTCTCCTTAAAATTAGAAACCGGACGGATGATCGTATCGTTTCCACTCTGATAGGAAACCGTCTTTTTATTTTTGTCCTTTAACGTCGTTCCCGATTCTTTTGCACGGTCATCTAACTCCTTCATATAACGAAGTGTTGTGGTATTGTTCGTATCAATGGCATGTGCTTTTTCTAATGCCTTGGCTGCCTGCTCGTAATTGCCTTCCTCTAAATAGAGCAGACCTAACAACTGATGTCCCTGTACCATCTTAGGGTTCATGGAAAGCACCTTTTTCAACTGGATGATCGCCATGTCCCTGCTGTCCTGATGACAGTACAGCAATGCCTGATTATATTTCTTAATCGTCTGGTTGATCGATTCTAATCTGGCTCTGTTCTTTTGGATCTCATCTAAGTACTCCCCGGCAATATTATTCTCCGGTTTAAAATTCTTACTGATGACCCACTCACTAAGCGCAGATACGGTCTCTCCCATCTCAAAATATACCAGTCCTAACAGGTTTCTTGCCTGGATATTCTTTTTGTTAAAACGCAGACTCTTTTTCAGGCTCTCCACTGCTCCCGACAGATCCCTGACACCTGCCCGTGAAAGTGCCTGATTATAATATGCATTCGATGTCTGCATGATCTTTTTATATACTTTTACATCTGTGCCACAGCTTGGACAAAAGGATTCTCTGCCAAGCGTTGCTCCGCATCGATAACATTCCATTATACTGTTCCTTTCATATCTTTAAGCATTTCTTTTAAGATGTCTGTCATATCTGTCAGATCCTGATTGTAAATAGCTTCCTCTGCCTCTTCCACCTCAAGGCTTGGCTGAAATTTCTTTAACTCTTCTTCAAAATCAATCACTGTTCTTACCTCCTGTAATCTCTAATAACTCTCCTATAAAATATAATGAACCGGTACAAAACAATGCCTGTCCCCGTTTCTTACCTTTTAATGCCCATTCATAGGCTTTTCTGCTGTCCTCAATTACGACAGCCTGCTGTCCGAAATGGGAAAATATCCTGGCAATGTCTTCTGCCGGAATGCCGCGCTTGTCTGAAATCGTGGTCACAATGACCTGTTCCCATTGTCCCCTCTCGGCTAAAAGCTGTATGGCTTTTTCATAGTCCTTATCCGATACCATCGAAAACAGCAATATCGGATTCTGGGGTCGTATTAATGCAACGGAATCTAAAAATGCATGAATCCCTGCCACATTGTGTGCGCCGTCAAAATAAATATTTTCTCCGACCTCCTGCATTCTTCCCTGCCATCTGGTATTTCGGATTCCTTTTAGAATCTCTTCTTTTTTTATACCTGTTTCCGGTTCTAACATCCTCATCGCCTGATATGCCAGTGTCATATTCATCATCTGATATGGTGCTGCAAACGGAATCGAAATTTTCGTATCTACATCATAGTCACATTGAAAATAAAAATCAATATATTTCCCATTAAATTTAGGAAATTTTAAGGAATTTCTATGTACCGGATAAATTTTTGCCTGACATGCCGATGCCTTTGTGCTGATTACCTGATCTGCTTTCTCATTGCCGGCATCATAGAGTACCGGTACTCCCTGCTTGATGATCCCTGCTTTTTCTGCCGCAATTTTTTCAATCGTATCTCCCAGATACTCGGTATGCTCTAAACTGATCGAGGTAATGATCGTTAACAGTGGATGCGTAAAAACGTTGGTGCAATCGAGCCTGCCTCCTAGTCCTGTCTCTAGCACCAGATATTCCACCCGTTTTTTTTGAAAGATCCACATTCCCATTCCAAAGAGATATTCAAAAAAAGTCGGATGTGCAAGTCCTTCTTTTTGCATTCGTTCTACGACTTCATAGACACAGTGAAATGCCTCTAAAAATTCCTCCACAGAGCACATTTTTCCATTGATACAAAAACGCTCTTCCATTCTTACTAAATGTGGTGAAATAAACAATCCATTGCTTTTCTGATTCTCCGTTAACACTTCGCTGATGGCTCGACAGACACTACCTTTTCCATTGCTTCCCGCCACATGGATGATCTTAAAATTTTCCTCGCGGATGTCTAGCCTCCGCAACAGCTCCTTTGTATGCTCTAATCCGTTTTTTTTCGTAAACTTTGGTATCTCATAAAGATATGAAACTGCCTGTTCATATGTCATTTTCATTTTATCAGCCTTTCCTAAATCCAAAAAAGGAAGCCTGTCCTACAGACTTCCTTTATCATATATTTCTTTGACTTATTTTGCAATACCTGCACCCGGAAAACTCATCGCAGGATCCGAGTTCCTTAGACAGATTATTCTTCTATCCGCATCATTAGGATTTTATCGACACTTTTCACAAACTGTACCCGTTCCTGTATATCCTGCACGGAAATTTTTAATTCATCAATTCCGATAGACACACCCGGATATACTGCCTTTTGTGCCTTGACGGATGCATTCTGTGCTTCTTCTACTTCCCGCTGCAAACCTTCCAGCTCTGTCTTTTCGGCTGCCATTGCGGCAATCTCCTGGATCTTTACACGCAAAAGTTCTGTTCTCCTTGGGTCGTCCTTGTAATCAATACCACGCTCTTTTCCAAGTCTTTCAAAATTTGCAAGTCCGGCTTCTATCTTTGTAATATTCTCCTGATGCGTCTCCACCTTTTTCTCTAATTCTTTGATCTGATGCAGGACTTCTTCCCGCACTCCGACTCTTATAGAGGTTGCAACTTCGCCGGGACTTCCTAATACCAGTGCTTCTATTCCGCGGACTGCAAATACATTTCCTCCGATGATCCTGCTCTTTTTTCCATTCAGAACAATCTCATCTCCACAGGTTATCTCACATCCGACAAACGCATCCGCTTCAATACTTCCTCTGACATCTACTTTTGCATATTCCACAAATTTTGCATATAAGTTGGCTTTTGTTGTAAGGACTGCCTTGCTTCCTCCTAACATTCCGCTTCGCAATACAATATCGCCATCTGCCGTAATATCCGCAGATTCTACCACACCATCGATCGTTACCGTGCCGGTCGCACGGACACTTGCTCCCGCTGTCACATTTCCATGGACCACTACATCACCGACAAAATTAATATTTCCAACGGAAAGATCCGCATTTCCAAAGATTTCATATACCTGAGAAATGGTGATCCTGTCATTCTCCATATCGATCTTGCCATCCATATTCGAGGTATAGGTATTTCCATCTTCCTGTCTGGTAAATCCGCGTCCTTTTAATGGCGGAAGTTCCCTCGCTCTCTTTGCCGGCAGTGGTCTGCCTTTGACGGTCATTCCATCTTCTCCCGGAACCGGTGGCTTATAAATAGCGATTACCTGTCCTTTTTCCACAGGCTCTACCATGTTGATACTCCAGTAATCCACACTTCCGTCCGGACGGATCTTCGGTTTTTTACTGAAAGTATTGTTAAAATGATAATCAAAATGACCGTCTATTCCATCTACCACAGGAGTTCCAACTGCGATACAGACCTCTTTATTGTAGATCCTCTCCCGGAGCATTTTTCTTAAAGTCTCCTGCTCAATCCCATGACGGATCTGATTCTTTTCTAACAGTGCAAGCAATTCCTCTAAAGTATATTCTTCCCCTTCTTTTGGAACCGGCAGTGTCAGAAACGCTTCCATTTCGTCATAGGTGATGCGGGCTTTTGGCTGTACTTCCCTTTTTGTGATAGTCATAGACGGTCACCTCTTTTCTATTGCATATTCAGAATCTGGTATCCCATATCTTACTATTATAGTATAACAAAACCCTTGATTTTGCAATATTTTTCGTTATTCGATTGTCATGCTTTTAAATTGTCACTCTATTTCATCTGTGACAGACGTTCTTCTACCTGCTGCATCATCTGCTCGTATTTTGCAAGTTTTTCTTTTTCCTCTAATACTTTTGCTTCCGGTGCTTTGCTTAAGAATTTTTCATTAGAAAGCATTCCCTTAGAACGTGCTAACTCTTTTTTCAGACGCTCCTGTTCCTTTTTCAGACGCTCTTTTTCTTTTTCAAAATCTACTAAATCCTCAAGCGGGATATAGACTACTGCACCCGGGATCACAACGGATACTGCATCTTCTCCAATACCGTCCTTTGTATCCTGAACCTGGATCTCACTTGCACTGATCAGTGCCGCATATGCTGTCTTCATAGAAGCAAAAATTTCTTCTAACTCTTTGTCCTCTGTTACGATAAAGACTTTTGCTTTACGGCTTGGCGGAACATCCATCTCTGCGCGGGTATTACGGATTCCTTTTACTAAATCTTTTACATGGGCAACTGCTTCTTCCTCTGCCTTGAAGTTCCACTCTTCTTTGAAGGTTGGCCATTCTGAAAGCATAATGGTCTCTTCTTCCTCCTGAAGTGTGCAGAAGATTTCCTCTGTAATAAACGGCATATATGGATGTAACAGTTTTAATGCCTGGATCAGTACGGTCTTTAAGGTCCACATTGCTGTTTTTGCAGACTTCGGATCTTCTTCTTTTTTATAAGTTCTGGTCTTTGTGATCTCAATGTACCAGTCACAGAACTCATCCCAGATGAAGTCATATACTTTCTGAACGGCAATTCCAAGCTCGAATTTGTCCATGTTCTCCGTTACTTCTTTTGCAAGGGAGTTCACTGCTGAAAGGATCCACTTGTCCTCCGTTGTAAAATCCTCTAAAGCCGGTGTCTCTAATTTTTCATCTCCGATATTCATCATGATAAAACGGGAGGCATTCCATACTTTGTTCGCAAAGTTTCTGGAGGCTTCTACACGCTCCCAGTAAAAACGCATATCATTTCCCGGTGCATTTCCGGTGATCAGTGTCAGACGCAGTGCATCTGCCCCGTATTTGTCAATGACTTCTAATGGATCGATTCCGTTTCCAAGGGACTTACTCATTTTTCTTCCCTGGGAATCTCTTACCAGACCATGGAATAATACGGTGTGGAATGGTGCCTCGCCCATCTGCTCATATCCGGAGAAGATCATGCGGATAACCCAGAAGAAAATAATATCATATCCGGTTACTAAGACATCATTTGGATAGAAGTAATCCAAATCCTCGGTCTTATCCGGCCATCCGAGTGTGGAAAACGGCCAGAGTGCAGAAGAAAACCAGGTGTCTAAGGTATCTTCATCCTGTGTCATATGCGTGCATCCGCATTTTGGGCATTTGCCCGGATTTTCTCTTGCAACAACAAATTCTCCACAATCTGCACAGTAGTATGCCGGGATCCGGTGTCCCCACCAAAGCTGTCTGGAAATACACCAGTCACGGATATTGTCTGTCCAGTTAAAATAAATTTTATCCATTCTCTCCGGTAACAGCTTGATCTCTCCTTCTTTGACTGCTTTTACTGCCGGTTTGATCATCTCATCCATTTTTACGAACCACTGCTGTTTGATCATCGGTTCTACCGTTGTTTTACAGCGGTCATGTGTTCCTACATTATGTGCATGAGGTACTACTTTCACCAAAAGTCCAAGCTCGTCTAAATCTTTGATCATGGCTTCTCTTGCTTCGTAGCGATCCATGCCCTGATACTTTCCACCATTTGCATTAATGGTCGCATCATCATTTAATACATTGATTTCCGGCAGGTTATGACGTTTTCCTACCTCAAAATCGTTCGGGTCATGAGCCGGTGTGATCTTTACGCATCCTGTTCCAAACTCTTTATCTACATAAGCATCTGCTACTACCGGGATTTCTCTTCCTACCAATGGGAGGATCAGTGTCTTACCGATCAGATCCTGATATCTCTCATCCTCCGGATTTACGGCAACTGCGGTATCGCCTAATAACGTTTCCGGACGTGTAGTTGCGATTTCAACGAATCTTCCTTCTTCTCCTTTTACCGGATAATTGATGTGCCAGAAAAATCCGTTCTGCTCCTCATGTTCTACTTCTGCATCAGAAATAGAAGTCTGACATACCGGGCACCAGTTAATGATACGGGAACCCTTATAAATATAGCCTTTATCAAATAATTTGATAAATACATCTTCTACGGCTTTTGAGCAGCCCTCATCCATGGTAAAACGCTCTCTGTCCCAGTCTGCAGAAGAACCCATTTTCTTTAACTGCTTTAAGATACGTCCGCCATATTCCTCTTTCCATTCCCAGGCTTTTTCTAAAAAGCCTTCTCTTCCGAGTTCATCCTTATCAATGCCCTGTTCTTTTAAAGATTCTATCACTTTGACTTCTGTTGCAATGGATGCATGGTCTGTTCCCGGCTGCCACAGTGCATTATAGCCCTGCATTCTCTTATAACGGATCAGAATATCCTGCATCGTATTGTCCAATGCATGTCCCATGTGTAACTGACCTGTGATATTTGGTGGCGGCATCACAATTGTAAACGGCTTTTTACTGCGGTCTACTTCCGCATGAAAATACTTGTTGTCTTCCCATTTTTTGTACAGACGATCCTCAATATCTTTCGGATCATATGTCTTTGCTAATTCTTTGCTCATCTTCTCTCTCCTTTTTATCAACCAAGCAGATAAGTCTGCTTTTTTCTCTAATAGAATCTAATGAAAATAGTCGTGACACGACTATTTTCCCGTGGATTAAAAAACGCCCTTTGCAATCTGCAAAGGGCGTATTGTTACGCGGTACCACCTTATTTCGCCAATCTCTTCTTATCATGATTGGCAATCTCTCGGTCTTATAACGCAGACCAGACGTGAAAACCTACTTATCGTATCTCTTATATTTGCACCTCCTGCAAATCCATTCGTTTTTACTTTCAGTTCTCCGGTTCAAAAGCTACCTTCCACAACGCCTTCTTTAAACGGTCTTTCAGCCGATGAACCATTCTCTCTTTCAAGGGTGTGCTGTGTACTCCTCTTTCTCAACACCTTTTCAATATGTTTTATCTTATAGAGTTCTGCAAAAATTGTCAAGCATTTTCTTCGCCGTCTTCATCATCTACAATGGCTGCCGCTGCTCCTGCGACAGAAGATACCACGGCAATGACTGTTGCCACAATGACAAGCAGAACTATAATTCCCATAAAAATTAAAATATTGTTTCCTTCCAGCATATGCTCCTACCATACCTTTCTATACTTATCGTGAATATAGCTCACGCAATCATTTCATTGTTCTTTCATCATGTGAGCATGTTGACTTGCTTTTAATTATTATATCGTGAGCATGACTCGCTTGCACTCATTATACCATAGCTTGCTCCCCTTGTATAGTTTCTATTCTTTCTGTCCGGTTTTCATCGGTATCTGTGCTAAGATAACTCCTGCAAAAATCAACACACAGCCAAAGATCTCCCGTGTACTCAATGCCTGTCCTAAAAGTACCCAGCCTGCCAATACGGAAAATACTGATTCAAAACTCATCAGCAATGACGCTATGGTTGGATTAAAATCCTTTTGTCCGACAATCTGTAAGGTATATCCCAAACCACAGGACAATACTCCGGCATATAATAGTGGCATCCATGCCTGTAGGATATTCCCGATGTCCGGTGTTTCAGTAAAGAACATGCAGATCCCTGAGAGGATTCCACAGACTAAAAATTGTATACAGGACAATCTGACACCATCGACCATTGGTGCAAAATGGTTTACTGTCCAGATATGAAATGGAAAAACCAGCGCACAAACTAAGACCCAGAGATCACCTTTTGACAGACTCAGGCCATCTTTGACACATAAAAGATAAAATCCTATAACTGCGATCACTACACTGACCCAGACATTCCAACTGCATTTTTTCTTTAAAAATATTCCAATGATCGGCACAAACACAATGTACAATGCCGTAATAAAACCTGCTTTTCCGGCAGAAGTATACTGTATTCCTATCTGCTGTGCATTCGTTGCCACAAAAAGGATGGCTCCGCAAAGAATACCACCAATCCAGAGTGTCTTACGGCTGCTTTTTACAGCCTCTTTTTCTTCACTGGTCTTAAACCGGTCAAAAAAGAAAATGCATGGCAATAATACCAGACTTCCGATCAGACAGCGAATGCCATTGAATGTAAACGGTTCTACATAATCCATACCGACACTCTGTGCCACAAATGCAACTCCCCAGACAAATGCTGCTAACAGCAATGCCGCACTATTTTTCCATTTTATCTTTTGCATTTTATACTCCTCTTTTATTGCTATTTTGGTACTTATTTTTAATTCTGACGATTAGTATAGCAGACTTCTTTTAAAAAGTATAGAGCCAAAAAGGGCGCGTCCAACTTGGACACGCCCTTTCGCATATGCTATATCGTGAGTATAACCCACCTATATTTACGCTTTATCTACCTGTTTTGTAGCAATGATGTCTACGCCTGTTCCTGCAACATCTTTGATGATAACATCACCAATTTTAACTGGAGCCGGTACAGCAACACCCTTTAATGCACGACATACATCAAAGATTTTGCCTTTTGGAATATCTGATTTTGTTTTAACAGATACAGCATCAATTTTACCGCCTTCGCAGATTACAGTACTTGTAACAATTCTTGTAGGATTGGTTACTTCTTTTCTAGCGTAATCATCTCCACGTTTACAAGTATTTCCTGTTACATCCTTAACTTCGCCATTCTCCATGGTTACAGTAAGAGGACAACCCATCGGACATCCGATACATGTTAAATTAATTGTTTCCATTCTTACGCCTCCTCAAGTTTTACTGTAATGGTGTTCAGGCCATCAAATGCAGCCAACTGATCTTTCTTAAGAACAACGTTCTCCATCTCACCTGGTGCCATAACCTGTTTCTTTCTATGTAAGATACGCTCATCATTTAAGTAAACGCTTACATAGTGGTTTTTGTAAACATCACCAACACGGAATCTTACGATAGAATCGCCATCCATACGGTCAACATTTACTACACTAGGTACTGTGTAACGAACACCATCTGTTGCAACGATCTTAACGTCTGGTGTCTTAGTATCTCTGTTAATCTTGCCCTGAACATAATCAGCAGCAGATTTACCAGCCATAGCAGCCTCTTCAGATACGAAGTCTACTAAGTCATGTACATGAAGTACGTTACCACAAGCAAATACACCTTCGATATTTGTCTCTAAGCTCTCATTTACAACAGCTCCGGAAGTGATTGGGCTCATTTCGATGCCTGCTCCTCTGGAGATATCGTTCTCTGGGATAAGACCACAGGAAAGAAGTAATGTATCACATGGATAGTACTCTTCTGTTCCAGGGATAGGTCTTCTGTCAGGACCAACCTCTGCGATTGTGATTCCTTCTACTCTCTCTTTACCTTTGATATCGATTACGGTATGGCTCAATTTCAGCGGGATATCGTAGTCATTCAGACACTGAACAATGTTACGTTTTAATCCACCTGAGTATGGCATTAACTCAGCTACAACTTTAACTTTTGCGCCTTCGAATGTCATACGTCTAGCCATGATAAGTCCGATATCACCGGATCCTAAGATAACAACTTCACGACCTGGCATGAAGCCTTCAATATTTACTAATCTCTGTGCAGTACCTGCAGAATAGATACCTGCCGGTCTGTAACCAGGAATGTTTAATGCACCTTTTGAACGCTCTCTACATCCCATAGCTAAGATCACTGCTTTTGCCTGAAGTTCGAACATTCCTTCTTCACGGTTCATTGCAGTAATTACTTTATCTGCGCTGATGTCCATAACCATAGTATTTAACTTGTACTCGATTCCAAGTTCTTCTACCTGATCAATGAAACGTCTAGCATACTCCGGTCCTGTTAACTCCTCTTTGAAGGTATGAAGACCGAAACCATTATGGATACACTGATTTAAGATACCACCTAACTCACGGTCACGCTCTAAAATCAGAATGCTCTCGATACCATTTCTTCTTGCTGATGCTGCTGCTGCTAAACCTGCAGGACCACCACCAATGATAATCACGTCATATGCTTTCATCTGTTCTTCCTCCTTATAATCTGTCTTTCGGGGTTCCAACGATGAACTTGGAATCGCGTCCAGATTTTCTAATTTCTGACTGATCTACGCCTAATTCTCTCGCAAGAATCTCAATCTGTCTTGGTGAACAGAAACCAGCCTGGCAACGTCCCATACCAGCGCGTGTACGACGTTTAATACCATCTAATGTAGTTGCACCTAATGGTCTGTGGATTGCATCAAGGATTTCTCCCTCTGTAATCATTTCACAACGGCATACGATACTTCCATAAGCCGGATTCTCTTTAATCAAGGCATCTCTCTCTTCTTTTGTACAAGAGTTCAGATGTGTAACACCTTTTCTTGTTCCGTTGAAGGTCGGATCTTCCTGTAAGTTTAATTTATCCTTTAACATTCCTGCAACAAGAACTCCGATAGCCGGTGAGCTTGTCAGACCTGGAGACTCGATACCTGCTGCATCAAAGAATCCCGGTGCCTCGTCTACTTCACCGATTACGAATTCATGGTTGTCCTCATGTGCACGAAGTCCTGCAAAGGAAGTGATAACCTGACGAATTGGTAAACCTTTTACTGTTGAACCAGCTTTGTTGATTAACTCGTCGATTCCTTCCTGAGTAGTATTGGTTCCTTCTTTGTTTTCAATATCAATAGCAGTTGGTCCTACGATTGTATTTCCATGGATTGTAGGTGATACTAATACACCTTTACCATATTTACCCGGTAACTGGAAGATTGTCTTATCTACGAAATCTCCTGTAACCTTGTCTAATAAGCAGTAATCTCCACGTCTTGGTGTGATGTGGATTTTCTTAGAGCTCATCATGTTATGGAATACATCAGCGTATACACCTGCTGCATTTACAACACATTTTGTAGAGATTGCTCCGTTGTTAGTTACCAACTCAAAGCCACCGTCTTTTTTAACGATATCTCTTACTTCTGTGTTAAATCTGAATTCAACACCGTTTGTAGCTGCATTTTCAGCCATAGCAATGTTTAATTCGAATGGGCAGACAATTCCACCTGTTGGTGCATATAATGCAGCAACAACATCGTCTGTTACGTTTGGCTCTAATGCCAATACTTCATCATGCTCTAAAATCTTTAATTCTTTGACACCGTTCTTAACTCCTCTTTCATAAAGAGCCTCTAAGTTCGGTCTGTCTTCTTCATGTAAACAAATTACTAAAGATCCATTTTTTCTAAAGGAGAAATCAAGCTCTTTAGAAAGATCTTCCATCATTACATTACCTTTTACGTTCAAATCTGCCATAAGAGATCCGTTTTCAGCATCGAATCCGGCATGAACAATAGCGCTGTTTGCTTTTGATGTACCACAACATACATCTTCTGCTTTTTCTACTACGCAAGCATTTACCTGGTAACGTGATAACTCTCTAGCGATTGCACTACCAGATACCCCTGCTCCAATTATTACGACATCATACATGTGTCTGTTACTCCTTTCAGAAAAGATGAGCAACGCTCCATCCTAGGATGCAGCATTGCTCAAACTCTTTATTACTATCGTGTTACATATTCCCTATAGCTTATGCCCAAGGAATGATTGCGTAAAGACCTACTGCTAATAAAGCACCGATGATTGGTCCAAAGATCGGAACTACTAAACCATAAGCGAAGTTAGATGTTCCTTTGTTCTTAATCGGTAAGCATGCATGTGCAAGACGAGGTCCTAAGTCACGGGCTGGGTTCATAGCATATCCAGTTGTTCCACCGAAGGACATACCACATGCTAAGATGATTACATATACTGCAACGTTACCCTGAAGTCCGTTCATACCGCCAACCTGAGCCATACCTTTGATTGCGAATACTAATACGAATGTTGCAACTGCCTCTGATACAATGTTCCATCCTGTGCTTGGGATAGAAGGACCTGTGGAGAATACTCCAAGGATTGTTGCTGCATCTTCTTCTGCATCGAACTGTTTCTTAAATGTAAGCCATACAATCCAAGCACCTACGAATCCACCAGCGATCTGAGCTACGATATAACCTGGTACCATGTTCCAAGCGAAGCTTCCGTCAGCTGCTAAAGCGATTGTTAATGCTGGGTTGAATGATGCACCTGAAGCTGCACCAAAGATAAATGCTGGAATCATAACGGCTGCTGCCCATGCCATAGTAATCTGAACAGTTCCGCCGCCCTTCATTCCTGATTTGCTAAGGTTAACGTTTGCACAAACGCCATCACCTAACATGATTAACATCATAGTTCCTAAAAATTCTGCCAAATATGGTAACATAAATGTTTCCTCCTCTTTACCCTATTTTATTACTAGTCTTCTTTTGCCCAACCAAAGGAGCATTTAACTGCTTTCTTCCATCCTTTGATTCTTGTCTCACGCTCTTCAGCACTGATTGCTGGTGTGAAAGTACGATCAAGAGATGTGTTAGCAATAACGTCTTCTTTGTCTTTCCAGTAGCCAACAGCGATACCTGCTAAGTAAGCAGCACCCATAGCTGTTGTCTCTACACATGATGGGCGGTTTACAGGACATCCACTGATGTCTGCCTGTGTCTGCATTAAGAAGTTGTTAGCACTTGCGCCACCGTCTACGTTTAATGCAGCAAGGTCGATTCCTGAATCAGCTTTCATAGCCTGTAATACATCGTTTACCTGATATGCTAAAGATTCAACTGTTGCACGAACGATGTGATATTTGTTACATCCACGTGTTAAACCAACGATAACTCCTCTAGCATACTGATCCCAATATGGAGCTCCTAAACCTGTGAAAGCAGGTACTACGTAGCATCCAGCGGTATCTTTTACTCTTGTTGCCATGTACTCTGAATCCGGAGCGGTATCTACAACTCTTAACTGGTCGCGTAACCACTGGATAGAAGCACCTGCAACGAATACAGAACCTTCTAATGCATAGTTTACTTTGCCGTCAAGTCCCCAAGCGATTGTTGTTACTAATCCGTTCTTAGAGAAGATTGGTTTTTCGCCAGTGTTCATAAGTAAGAAACATCCTGTTCCGTATGTATTCTTAGCTTCACCAGCTTTGTAACATGTCTGTCCGAATAATGCTGCCTGCTGGTCACCTGCAGCTCCACCAATTTTGATAGGACCACCAAATAAGCTTGGATCTGCCTCGCCGTATACACAGCTTGATGGTTTTGCTTCTGGAAGCATGCATTTAGGAATGTTCAGCTCTGCTAAGATTTCATCATCCCACTGTAATGTATTGATGTTGAATAACATTGTACGGGAAGCGTTTGAGTAATCTGTTACATGAACTTTTCCTTTTGTTAATTTCCAAATTAACCAAGTCTCTACTGTACCGAATAATAATTCGCCGGCTTCAGCTCTCTGTCTAGCACCCGGAACGTTCTCTAAGATCCATCTGATCTTTGTTCCTGAGAAGTAAGCATCGATAACAAGACCTGTTTTCTCTCTGATTTTATCAACCAGTCCTTTGTCTTTTAAGCTATCGCAGTACTCAGCTGTTCTTCTACACTGCCATACGATTGCATGGTGTACAGGTTCGCCAGTAGCTTTATCCCATACGATTGTTGTTTCACGCTGATTTGTGATACCGATTGCTGCAATGTCTGCTGCTGTTGCGCCAACATTTTCCATTGCCTGTTTAGCAACTTCATACTGAGTTGCCCAAATCTCATCTGCATCATGCTCTACCCAGCCTGGTTTTGGGAAAAACTGTGTGAACTCTTTCTGAGCTACTGAGCACATCTCACCCTTCTCATTGAATAAGATACATCTGTTACTAGTTGTTCCGGCATCGAGTGCCATAACATATTTAGCCATTAAAAAAGCCCTCCTCCTTTTTTTGTTGTACTAATAATATCACATCAAAAACCAAAAGTAATCATACAAACATGTAAAATTGTACAAAACCGACCGGTTTCTGTCTGGATTATTATATATTATGCATAGCAATTCTAAAACATGTCTTAATTTTTATTGTATTTTAAGCATAAAAACGGCTGTGTACAGGTTTTTTCCCCATACACAGCCTTGTTACTTCTTATAACTTATGCTTTTGCTGCTGACATTCCGTTACTGAATTTGAATTTTCCAAGCGTCCGGACTGCTACCGCAATCTGTTTACTGCGTTCTTCTGTCGTCATGTTTTTATTACTGGTTATAAAATCTAACAGATAATAAATGATGGATGTAGAAAAGAAATCTACCATAAACGCCCGTTCTTCACTGCGGATCCCCTTCATCTCACCTGAAGCTGACAGGAATCTGTCTACCTGCTCTGCAACAATTGCTTTTGTCCGGTCTGCCATCTGCTTCCACTCGATCTCGTTTGCTAATTTTTTATAAAATGCACGATCCGCTTCCATGGTTTCCATCAGCTTTCGCAGCCACTCTTCAAATGTAATGTCTCCGTCAACATCTACCTCTTCCATCAGTTCTTTGCAGCATATCCACTCAATGACTGCATATAAATCCTGAAAGTGATAATAAAAGCTCTGCCGTTTCATGCCTGTTTCTTCCATAATATCCTGAACCGTTATCTTACGGATGGATTTCTGGCGCATCAGTTCTTTTACAGCAAGTGCGATTTTTTCCTTCGTATTACAGCACATTTTTAGTTCCCCCTGTCACGTTCCGCATATTTTACGCATCGTAAAACAAAAATTATTTATTAACTCCGCTATTTATTATATCACGTTATGGTTTGTTTTGAAGTCGAATTACCGTTCTTTCTGTCGATTTGTACAAATAGCGACATTGTTAAACTTTTAACCATCTTTTTTATGCCTTTTATCTAATTCTATTTTTCTGTTTTTGTACACTTTGCCTATTGTGTTGAAAAATTGGAACATCAGGATATTGTGCATTCTATATTATGTCAATCATTCTCATGACACTTTTTTATTTTTGTCCAAAAATTTTACTTTTTGATGACGGTTCCGTCTTCTAAATCTGTTCCACTGCCCAATTTGGTGATCAGTACGGATTTTACTGCGGAATTGCCGATAAAGTCCAAAGCTGCCTCTACTTTCGGTTTCATCGTGCCTTCGCCAAACTGTCCTTCTTCCATGTATTTTTTCGCCTGGGCGGTTGTCATATGGTCTATCGGCTGTTCTGATGCCGTACCATATTCTAAGCAGACTTTTTCTACACCGGTTAAAATGACAAGCATATCAGCATCTACTGCCTCTGCCAGTTTTCCTGCTGCAAGGTCTTTTTCGATTACTGCAGAAGCTCCTTTTAAACGGTTCTCCTGTGCCAGTACCGGTATTCCACCGCCTCCACAGGCTATGACTACCTGATCTGCATCTGCCAATGCACGGATGGTATCTATCTCTACAATCTCCATTGGCTTTGGTGCCGCTACGATACGGCGGTAGCCGCCTTCTACTTCTACCACATGATTTCCTTTTTTCTCTTCGGCTTCTGCCTCTTCTGCGGACATGATACGTCCTATGATCTTTGTCGGATGATAAAATGCATCGTCATATGGATCTACCGTCATCTGCGTCAGCACGGTAGCCACCGGTTTGTAGATTCCGCGGTTGAGCAGTTCGGTACGGATCGCATTCTGTAAATCATATCCGATATATCCCTGACTCATGGCAGAGCAGACAGACATTGGTGTTGCCGTGTACTCCGGATATATTTTGCAGAACTCGGACATTGCCGTATGGATCATTCCAACCTGTGGTCCGTTGCTGTGTGAAATAATGATCTGATAGTCCTCTTTCACAAAATCTGCGATTGCTTTTGCCGTCTTTTTAGCTGCTGCCTGCTGTTCCGGCAATGTGGTTCCTAATGCATCATGTCCTAATGCAATAACGATTCTTTTTTTCTTCATGGGTTCCTCCCTATTTTTTCGCTACGCGCGTATTTTTCTTAGAAATTATTTTCTATATTAACACATTTCCCGCATAAGAACAATAAGCAGCTCTTATAACGGGAAATGTAGGGAGAAAGCACTATTGGTTATTCAGACGGTCTTTTGCCGAGTTTTACCGTCAGCTCTTTTTCTTTGTAGGTACCATTGTCTGCTACCTGTACTTTGACTTTGACTTTTTTTCCTGCCTTATAGTATTTGAGTATTTCCTGCATATTTTCCATGGAGGTAACTTCTTTTCCGTCAAACTCGGTCAGGATATCACCTTTTTGAATACCTGCTTTTTCTGCTGCAGAACCCTCTGCTACTTTTGTGACATAGATTCCGTTTGGCATATTATAGGTATTGGCTACGTCTTCTGTAATATCTGCACCGGAAATTCCAAGATATGCACTCTCAGACTCATCTACTGCCTCCCGGTTGATCAGATCATTGATGATCGGCTCTGCTTTTGACATCGGAATTGCATAACCCATTCCTTCGACTGCAGTATCTGAATATTTTGCGGAGTTGATTCCTATGACCTGTCCTTCGACATTCAGCAATGCTCCACCACTGTTTCCAGGGTTGATGGCTGCATCTGTCTGGATCAGTCCATTGGTTACTGTTTCTCCTGATGTCTCATCCTCTAAGGTAACTCCACGGTTCAATGCACTGATCACTCCGGTAGTTACGGACTGGCCGTATCCTAATGCATTACCGATCGCAATTGCAGTATCTCCAACTTTGATGGAATCGGAATCACCAACGGTTGCTACTTTGATCGCTTTCATGGTATCTGAAGAGATATCGGATAATTTTACTGCAACGACTGCTAAGTCACTGGATGAATCCGTTCCTTTTACTTCTGCACTGACGGTCTGGTCATCGTAAAAGCAGACGGTTAATGTTGTGGCATCTGATACCACATGGTTATTTGTTACAATGTAAAGATATTGATCATCCTGACTGATGATAATTCCGGAACCTGCACTTTCTCCTTCGTAATTTTGAACTCTTCCGAAGAAATCACGATATTGCACTTCTGTCATATTGGTAATGGCTACGATAGATGGCATAACTTCATCTACAATTCCCGAAATATCAGAAGATGTGGTTGTACCGCTCTTTGTACTGGTCGTTGTTCCTGTTACTTTTGTTGTACTGACACTCTTCGTATCGGAGGTCTGTGCTTTGGAATTATTGTCAATTCCAAGTGCTTTCATTCCCGCATATCCGGTTCCGACAAATACACCACCTGCCACCAGTCCAAAAACTAATGCCAGCGCCACGCATCTTACCATTTTTTGCTTAAAGCCACCACCATGAAACCATTTTTTCTTTTGTTTCGGTGTTTCATAATGCTGATAACTGCTTCCTGCCTGATTGTAACTGTGGCCGGTGTTGTCATCTGCTCGCCATGTAGTATTTTCATTTCCTCCATCTCTTATATAACTATAAGAATAGCTGGAGTTGTTTTCATTTCTATGATCCTGATTGTCCATAAGATTGCCTCCCTCATGTTTCTCTTTTTCTTTTCAGTTTATTTTTTGTTTATATTAAGGATTTTAGCTTGTTTTTGTGTCTACTATGTGAAAAAATGCTCAAGAGTTTGTGATGAATGTTTTGATTTTGTGTGAAAGGTGGCAGGATGAAGGATACAATATAAAATATAAAATATAAATACAATATTCAACCTCCTTGTTCAGTGTCGGGGATTAAGTGGCTCTAATCTCTCTGGAGAGGATGTTGGCAAGTGGACGAAACCGATGCAGATTCGCCATCCTGGCTCAACTGCATCTTTTGCAGGCATCCGTGCCTGCAAATTTCTGTGAATGATCAGAGAGTCAAGAGCCACTAAATCCCCGGCATAAGACAAGGTGGTTGGATATTGTATTGTATTCGAATCGTGACTCTTTTTATATCTCTTCGGCGATATGATGCAATATTCGGATTCGCTTTGCTTCTTATGGACGGAATCGTTAAGTTCTTAACACTCTGCTCTACCATCAGAAATTTCCGTGCACGGATGCACGGAAAAGGTGTGACTGAGCCATGGATGGCGAATTCACACCGGTTTCGTCCGCAGTCATCCCTTTTCCAGAGTGTTTAGAACTTTTGATTTCGGACATGGAAACAAAGTGAACCCGAATATTGCCCGACTTTCCACGAAAAAAGAGAAGACACGCATGTCTTCTCTTCCAGTTTCTTCCTATTATATAGTTGTACCCTATACGCTAACTTAACTTCTTACCTGTTTATTCTACCGTAACCGACTTTGCCAGATTCCTTGGTTTATCAACATCGCATCCTTTTCCTACCGATACATAATATCCAAAAAGCTGTAACGGTATGATCGCCAAAGAATTGGTAAAGTATTTATTCGTCAGTGGAATGTAGATCACATAATCTGCTGCCTTTTCTATATCGATATTGCCCTCGTTGGTAACTGCCATAACAAAGGCTCCACGGGTTTTTACCTCTACCATGTTGCTGACCGTTTTTTTATAAAGGTCTTCCTGGGTTGCAACCGCTACTACTAAGGTTCCGTCCTCTATTAAGGAAATCGTTCCATGTTTTAATTCGCCTGCCGCATATGCTTCGGAATGTACATAAGATATTTCCTTTAACTTTAAGGAACCCTCCATGGAAATCGCATAGTCGATGCCTCTTCCGATAAAGAACACATCTTTTGCTGCGATATAACGGTTTGCAAATTTCTGTATTTTCGTCTGGTTTGATAAGAGCAGTTCTATCTGATCCGGAAGTTTTTTCAGATCTCCTAAGTATTCCTCTACTTCCTGATCTGTGATCCTGCCTCTTGCCGCTGCAAATTTGATTGCTAACAGGTACTGTGCGATCAACTGTGCACTATAGGCTTTGGTTGTTGCAACTGCAATTTCCGGTCCTGCCCAGGTATACATGACTTTATCTGCTTCCCTTGCGATGGAACTTCCGATGACATTGACGATTCCAAGTGTCTTGATCTCCTGACTTTTTGCTTCACGCAGGGCTGCTAAGGAATCGGCTGTCTCACCGGACTGGCTGATGATAATGACTAAATCATTTTCATCTAAAATCGGATTCCGATAACGGAACTCGGATGCCAAGTCTACTTCTACCGGGATTCTTGCCATTCCTTCAAACACATATTTTGCCGTAACTCCGGTATGGTATGCCGAACCACAGGCTACGATATGAATCCGGTTGATGGCACGGATCTCCTCATCGGTCATGCCCAATTCTTCGATCTCTATTTTTCCATCTTTGATCCTTGGGCTTAAGGTATCACGTACGGTCTTTGGCTGCTCATACATCTCTTTGAGCATAAAATGCTCATATCCACCTTTTTCCGCTGCGTTGACATCCCACTCGATCATCTTGCTTTCTTTTTGGATCGGCTCTCCATCCACATTGTAGAATTCAATGGCATCTTTTTTCAAACATGCGATCTCTTCATTCTGGATGAAAAATACCTCTCTCGTATATTTGAGCACTGCCGGAACATCGGATGCGATCAGGTTTCCGTCCGTTCCTTTTCCGACGATCAACGGACTGTCTTTTCGCACGGAATATACGGTATCCGGATAGTCCGAGAAAATAATGCCCAATGCATAGGAGCCTTCTACCCTGTGCATGACTTTCGTAATAGCTTCTAATGGGTTGCCTTTGTAATAATAATCTAATAACTGTGCTAAAACTTCCGTATCAGTTTCTGAAATGAAACGATACCCCTTTTCTAAAAGCATATTTTTTAATTTCAGGTAATTCTCTATAATTCCGTTGTGAACAACCGCAATGGTCTGATCGGTATTGCAATGCGGATGTGCATTGACATCGGATGGTTCTCCGTGTGTTGCCCAACGGGTATGACCGATTCCGACATGACCCGGAAGCATGGTTCCATCATGTGTCAGTTCACTTAACACCTTTAATCTCCCGGTGGCTTTTTTTACATGGATTTTTTCTCCATCATATACTGCCATTCCTGCTGAATCATAACCACGGTATTCCAGCTTTGACAGCCCTTCTAATAAAATCGGTGCTGCCTGGCTTTCTCCTACATATCCTACAATTCCACACATACAAAATTCCTCCATATGTTGTTTTCACTACCTGCAAAAAAGTTCTTACTGTATTTTTACTGCTTCTGTCTCTTTTGTATAACCGGTATCGTTAATAATCTGTTTGCTTTTTTCTTTTACACTGTCGGTCGGAGTATATGTGTCCGAACCAAACAGGTATTCATGCAGCTCGATAACGTTTGTCTCTAAATCCAACGGAATGACACAATCGCCGCGTTTGCCCATGTTTTTGGTCTTTAACTCAAATGGGAATCCTGAATTGTCTACCATTTTATAACTTAATGCATGGCTTCCTAAGGATAACATCTGTTTTGGTGTAATGTTGGTACTGATATCATCAAACACTTCATCAACGACACTGTTAATCGTTGTGACACCTGATTTCTGAACTTTTGTTATCATTGCCTCAATAACGGTTCTCTGACGTTCGGTTCTCTTATAGTCATCTCCTGCCAGCTTACGGATTCGTGCATAAGCAGTAGCCTGTACACCATTTAAATGAAGTACACCGGAACCACTTAAGGTTGTATTCTTCTTTCCGGTTACCTGTGCAACTTCTCCGGAATATTCGTTGATCTTTGCAACTTCCTGTGGAGTAACATCAATGTCGACTCCTCCGATCAGGTCGATGGTTTCTACCAGTGCATTAAAGTCAACGGCCACATATTTTGTGATCTTTAAATCTAAGTTTGTATTCAGGGCTTCGATTGCCTGCTTTGGGCCGCCTCTCTGGTACGCAGAGTTCATTTTTGCATAAGTATCATCTTTTACATTCAGATAAGTATCACGGTATATGGATACCAGTTTGACTTCTTTAGAATCATTGTTGATACTTGCAAGCATGATCGTATCAGAGTTACCGGATTCATAAGTTCCATTGTCACGGTTGTCCAGTCCGAACAATGCAATGACCGTATATTTTCCCATGACTTCATCGGTACTATCGTCTAGATCATTCATTAAGATATCATCCTCATCCAGCTTATTATAGTCAATTTTTTCTAATTTCAGCCAGACAAAAACTGCTGCTAACAGTATTAACAGTATTACAATCTCAACAATAAACATTACTTTTCTGCGTTTTGCACGCTGTTTTTTTGTTGTTTTCTTTTTTTTCTTTGTATCTCCCATTTTCTCACCTTATTTTTTAATTATTTTTGCTTATCATACAGGAACTGTGAATAAAATACAATTATTTTTTTCTTAATTTTTCTTTTTATGCAAACACTCATGTATGTACAGCCAGCTTTTGGAGTATTCCTCCCGTTCCTCTTTTGTCATGTTAAAATATTCTTCCATCGACAATTTGATGGGCTGCATCTGTACTTCGTTCTCACATCGGTAGCAGATGACTTCCTTCCTTCTGGATGCCTCTCGGAACTGTCCGCATTCCGGGCAGATATAAATCTTCATAGCATTTTCCCTCCCTGACTTATGTCTGAACTGTGATAAATACGCCGTTACCCTGCACCTCTATGGCACCGGAATCCGCAGGTATGAAAAAACTTTCGCCTTTTTTTCCTGTTTTTTCCTCTCCGGCAACCCGTAACTTCATACAGCCTTCCATAATGGTTAACGTTACAAATGAATCTTTGCAGTTCTCTATCTTTAACTCTTCCTGACACTCATATCTTACTGCCGTAAAATAGTCGCATCGTCCAAGGATTGTTTTCTCCTGTCCTGTCTTTACCGGTATGGAAACTTCTTTTTTCTTTAAGTTGCTGACTTCGATCGCTTCCGCAATGTGCAGCTTTCTAGGATTTCCATCCGCATCCCTTCTGTCGTAGTCATAGACCCGGAAAGTACAGTTTGAATTCTGCTGGATCTCATAGATGATGATTCCTGCTCCGATCGCATGGATCGTCCCTGCCTCCACTAGGAAATAATCTCCTTTGTGTACCGGCACTTTATTCAGAACTTCTAAGACCGTATTTTCTTCAATACGTCTTTTAAACTCTTCTTTGGTCATGTCTCGATTGACACCAAAATAGATATAAGCATCCTCGTCACATTCTACAATATACCAGAGTTCTGTCTTTCCGTTGTCCATCCCAGCCGCTTTTGCATAGGCATCATCGGGATGTACCTGTATCGACAGCTTTTGTTTTGCATCAATAAATTTGCACAGGATCGGAAATGAAGCATATCGGCTTCCCTGCTCTCCTAAAATGGCTTCTCTGTGTTCTGCGATATAATCCTCTAACGGCATTCCCTCCTGTTCGCCTTCGGCTATAAAAGATGGTCCGTCAGGATGGCAGGAAATTTCCCAGCTCTCTGCCACTTTTTCACAGGTACTGCTCTTTCCGTAATCCTCTCTTAACTTTGTGCCTCCCCAAAGATAATCCTTATAGGAGGGAGCAAGTTTTATGATTTTCTCCATACTTCTTCCTTCTATTATATTGCTTGTATTTCTTTTCTGAAATTTCCTAAAAATGGTGAGGATGCCTGTGACAACACCCTCACCCCTCTGCTATTTAAACTTTTTCATCAGTGCATCTTCAAGCTCCTGTAACTGCTCTTTGGAACTCTCGAGACTGTCACCTTTTACTCCAAAATAAAATTTGATTTTTGGTTCTGTTCCGGACGGACGAACGCAGCACCATGCACCATCACTTAATTCATAATACAGTACATTGGAATTCGGAAGTCCGGTGGACTCTGTCTTTCCTGTTGCTAAATCGGTTCTGGTATCCGCCTTATAATCACGGACTGCCTGCACTTTGAATCTTCCAAATTCTGATGGCGGTTCTTTTCTTACCTTGTCCATCATATCCCGGATCTGCTGTGCTCCATCGATTCCCTTTAAGGTGATCGTGGCAAGTCCTTCCTTATAATAACCGTATTTTTCATACATATCAAGCATGGCATCCCAAAGTGTCTTTCCTTGGGACTTGCAGTAAGCTGCCACTTCACAGAGCATCATGACTGCAACGCAGGCATCTTTATCTCTTGCATAGGTTCCTGCAAGACATCCGTAGCTCTCTTCTAAGCCAAATACATAGTGATATGTGTTCTGCTCTTCAAACCACTTGATCTGTTCTCCGATAAATTTGAATCCGGTCAGCACTTCGATCAAATGAACACCATATGCTTTTGCGATCGCCTTTGCCATGTCGGTAGTTACGATCGTCTCTACCAACGCCGGTTTTTCCGGCATGGTACCATTTTCGGTACGCTCTCTTAAGATGTACTCTGCGATCAGCATACCGGACATATTTCCCGTAAAGGAAATATAGCCGCCGTTTACGGTATCTTTACAGTATACGCCGAGACGGTCTGCATCCGGATCTGTGGCTAAGACAATATCTGCATCTTTTTCTTTAGCTAACTTTAATGCTAACTCAAATGCTTTCGGATCTTCCGGGTTCGGATAGGATACCGTTGGGAAGTTACCATCCGGTTTTTCCTGTTCCGGTACAACATAAACCTGTTCAAATCCTAACTCTTTTAATACTCTTCGCACCGGAAGATTTCCTGTTCCGTGAAGCGGTGTGTATACAATTCGGATATCTTTTGCCATCGCTTTGATAATCTCCGGATGGATACTCTGTTTCTTCAATTTTTCCATATAACGGTCATCTAAAGATGCATCGATCACATGGAAAAGTCCTGTTTTGACTGCTTCTTCTTTTCCCATGGTCTTTACACTGGAGAACTCTGTAACCTTTGCAACTTCTGCTAAGATGTTCTTATCGTGTGGCGGTGTGATCTGCGCACCATCTTCCCAGTATACTTTATATCCGTTATATTCACGCGGATTGTGGCTTGCCGTGATGACAATTCCGGCTATGCAATGCAGTTCCCGCACTGCAAAGGACAATTCCGGTGTCGGACGCAGACTGTCAAAAATGTAGGTCTTTATTCCATTTGCATTTAAGCAGAGTGCTGCTTCTGTTGCAAATTCCGTAGACATTCTTCTCGAGTCATATGCGATTGCCACACCCTTTTCCTGTCCGTTCTGGCTCAGGACATAATTTGCAAGTCCCTGTGTTGCCTGACGCACGGTATAGATGTTCATGCGATTTGTTCCGGCTCCGATCACTCCACGCAGTCCGCCTGTTCCAAATTCTAACTGACGGTAAAATCTGTCTTCTATCTCTTCTTTGTTATTCTCGATTGCTTTCAGCTCGGCTTTTGTAGCATCATCAAAATAAGGATCACTGCACCACTGCTGATATATTTTCATATAATCCATTTATTTTACCTCTTTACGCCAATAATCTAATGTCTCTTCTATCGTACGTTCTAATGGAATCTCCCGTTTCCAGCCGGTACACTCCACCAGCTTCCGGATGTCTGCCTCTATGATCGGCACATCGACCGGTCGCAATTTTGCCGGGTCTACCTCTACTTTGATATCGGCTTTGGAAAAAGATACGATCGTGTCTAAAATCTCCTGGATAGAAACAGCATGTCCGCTTCCGACATTATATGTCTCACCGGCTTTTCCATGCTCCATGATCAGTGCATAGGCACGGATCACATCTCTGACATCCGTAAAATCTCTCTTCGCACTCAGATTTCCCACACGCATGACTGCTTCTCTTTTTCCTGCTTCAATCTCTGCTGCCTGCTGACAAAAATCTGCCACAACAAACATCGGTGTCTGGTTCGGTCCGATATGATTGAACGCCCGTACCATCATGACATCTAATCCGTAAGCATCTGCATAGATTTTTCCAAGCATATTCTGGCATGCTTTCGTTGCCGCATAGATGTTGCCCGGTCTGCTGCAGTTATCTTCTTTGATCGGTGTCTCCTGTGGCAGAATGTGTCCGTATTCCTCACCGGAACCGATCAGTAACATTCTTGCTTTGATACCGGATTCCCGAAATGCTTCTAATACATTCGAGCCGCCCTTGACGTTTACGTCGATCGTCAGCGCCGGATTCTTCCAGGAAACACTAACGGAGCTCTGGGCTGCTAAGTGAAAGATCCAGTCCGGCTGTTCTGCCTTAAAAAGCCCGGTAATGTCATCTTTTTTTAAAATGTCCAGATCACATACTTTGACATTCTCTGCCTCTATCTGCTCCTGCGGCATCTTTGTAACCGTAACTTCCATATGAAGTTCTTCTTTTAAATAACGCATCAGGTACGCACCTACAAAGCCTGCTCCACCTATAATCAATGCTTTCATATTTTCGTCCCTATTAAATATTCTGGATTTTAATTTCTTCTTCTACAAGAGCCATATCGTTCTTTACCATACGCTCTACTAATTCCGGAAATGCGATCTCACGTTTCCAGCCAAGTGTTGTCTCTGCTTTTTTCGGATCTCCGATCAAAAGCTCTACCTCTGCCGGACGGAAGAATTTTGGATTTACTTTGACTAAAACTTTTCCGGTTGCTTTGTCTTTTCCGATCTCGTCTACGCCGCTTCCTTCCCATGCGATCTCGATTCCTGCCTGTGCAAATGCTGTCTCTACAAATTCACGGACGGTTCGTGTCTCGTTGGTTGCGATCACATAATCATCTGCCTCTTCCTGCTGAAGCATTAACCACATTGCTCTGACGTAATCTTTTGAATGACCCCAGTCACGCTTTGCATCCATGTTTCCAAGCTCTAAATGATCCTGTACACCATGCTTAATTCTTGCTACTGCATCTGTGATCTTACGGGTTACAAACTCTTTTCCTCTTCTCTCACTCTCGTGATTGAATAAGATTCCGCTGCATGCATACAGTCCGTAGCTTTCACGATAGTTCTTTGTGATCCAGTGTCCGTAAAGTTTTGCTACTCCGTATGGACTTCTCGGATAGAACGGTGTGGTCTCTTTCTGTGGGATCTCCTGTACTTTTCCAAACATTTCGGAAGTAGATGCCTGATAGAAACGGCAGCTTGGTTTTACGGTACGGATCGCTTCTAACATATTGGTAACACCTAATGCATCAATCTCTGCTGTTCCGATCGGTGTATCCCAGGAAGTCGCAACAAATGACTGCGCTGCTAAGTTGTATACTTCATCTGCCTGAGAAATCTTCATTGCAGAAATCAATGAGATCGGGTCTGTCATATCTGCATAGATAAAGTTGATCTTATCTTTGATATGGTCTACATTTCCGTAATCTACGACACTCTTTCTTCTCATGATGCCGTATACATTGTAGCCCTTTTCTAATAACAGTTCTGCTAAGTATGAACCATCCTGTCCTGTGATTCCTGTAATTAATGCGTTTTTCATGTTTATTCTCCTTATTTTTCTTCCTTTGAAGCTTTTTACTTTTCGTATTTAGATATACTCATCACGATTGCAGATCTTTAAGTTTTCGAGTACCTTTTTGATATCTCCGGCACTGTTTTTGTTGCAGATCAGGGTTGCATCCTCTGTATCTACGATGATCAGGTCTTCGATTCCAACCGTGGCGATCAGCTTCTGACTTCCCTCTATAATATTATTCTTACTGTTTATGGTAATAATATTACCATTTACTACATTTCCGTTTTCGTTGGATTTTTTGATTCTTCCAACCGCTAACCAGGAGCCGACATCGTCCCATCCGAACACTCCCGGCAGAATATAGATATTGGATGCCTTTTCCATAATGCCATAGTCGATGGACTCTGACTGGAAAGTCGGGAAAATATTTTCAAGTACAATATCTTCTTCCGGTGTTCCGATGGCATCTTTGATCTTCATCAGTCCCTCATAGGTAGAACCCATATATTTTTTCAGATTATCCAAGATCGTGGAGATCTTCCAGACAAACATTCCACTGTTCCAGAGGTATTCCTCTGTTGCTAAGTATTCTTTTGCAACCTCTAAACTCGGTTTTTCTACAAAGCGTTCTACTTCATATGCCTGACCGTCTGTTTTATCAGAATTGAACTTGATGTAGCCGTAACCGGTCTCCGGATAGTCCGGGGTAATTCCGATCGTTACCAGATTGGCACCCTTTTCTGCTACTGCGCAACCTTCAGACAGTGTGTTGACAAACATGGTATTGTATTTGATCAGATGGTCTGATGGCAATACCATCATCAGTGCATCCTCATATTTTTTTGCTATGTGTATTGCTCCTAAACCGATACAAGGTGCCGTATTTCTTCCGATCGGTTCGCAGAGGATGTTCTCCTCCGGAATTCCCGGAAGCTGTTCTAATACGAGCGGTTTGTAATCTTTGTTTGTTGCAATATAGATATCTTCTAATTCTACCAGCGGACGGATTCTCTCTACCGTAAGCTGTATCATTGTCTTTCCATCATCTGTCAGAGATAAAAACTGTTTCGGCATGTGCTTTCTGCTTCTTGGCCAGAAACGTTCTCCTCTTCCTCCTGCCATGATCAAGGCTGTCTTTTTCATGCATCAGTCCTCCTGTTTGTATTTTTAGAATTATTTCTTTTTTGATCTTTTTAATAAGGATACCAGATTTATGCGGATCAGCATAAACAACGTAACGATATAACCTCTGATAAATTTCAAAAGCTGACGTTTGGATTCCCCGTACATCCGCTTGTTAAATGTGATCGGTGTCTCGCCTATATTTAATTTCTTTCCCTGCTCACGCTTATTGATCTTCATCCGCAGGATAACCTCCTGCAGCACATCGTAATTATTGCGTGTCAGTGTTACCGCTTTGATCTGCTTTGCATCATACATCCGGTAACTTGTGGAAATGTCTTTTGCCCGGATTCCCAGACAAAGACGCATGGTCGTATTGAGAATCTTTGACATGATATAGGAAGTCTTTGAGTCATTGGACACTCCGCCTTTCGTATATCTCGAACCTATGACAATGTCATAACCTCCTCTATCAAACATTCTGCTGATATCTGCAATATTTTTCGGATTGTGAGAACCATCGGCATCTAATACTAACATTCGTTTTTTGGTTACATACTTGATACCGGTACGGAACGCTCCTGCATATCCCGGCTCTTCCTGCGGATAATACAGAGTATTATTTTTCTCACATACCTCCTTGGTGTTGTCTAATGGTTTCGCAGAATCAATTACTATGACTTCGTAATCGTCCTTTAATTTCTCCATCACTTTATGAATCTGTGGCAATAAAATTTTCAGATTCTCGGCTTCTTTATACGCCAATAACACCACGCTGGTCGACATAATTCTTCTCCATTTCTCCTTTTAATCTCTCATATATAAGTCTCTGGTGTAGACTTTTTCAAATACATCTTCTAACTCATCTGTAAAACGGTTTGCCACGATGACATCACATTCCTGCTTAAATGCATCTAAATCATGTGTCACACGGCTTCCGTAGAATTTCTCTTCGTTCAGTGTCGGCTCGTATACTACAACTTCTACACCTTTTGCTTTGATACGTTTCATAACACCCTGTATGGATGACTGACGGAAGTTGTCGGAATTGGATTTCATGGTCAGACGGTATACACCGACTTTGACATCGGATTTTTCCGGAAATCCTGCTTTTTCTAAAATTCTCTCTGCCACAAAATCTTTTCTGGTACGGTTGGCATCTACGATCGCCTCAATGATGTTCTCCGGCACGTCCTGATAATTTGCCAATAACTGTTTGGTGTCTTTTGGCAGACAGTATCCACCGTAACCAAAGGACGGATTGTTGTAATGAGAACCGATTCTTGGGTCAAGTCCCACACCGTCAATGATCTGTTTGGTATTGAGACCATGCACCTCTGCATAAGTATCTAACTCATTGAAAAAGCTTACGCGCAGTGCTAAATAAGTATTCGCAAATAATTTTACCGCCTCTGCCTCTGTCGTATCCGTAAACAGCATCGGAATGTCTTTTTTGATCGCACCTTCTGCGATTAAATCTGCGAATTTTCCTGCTGCCTTACAGAGTCTTTCATCATCCTGTGGTGCACCCACAATAATTCTGGACGGATAAAGGTTGTCATAAAGTGCCCGTCCTTCTCTTAAAAATTCCGGTGCAAAAATGATGTTCTCACAGTTGAATTTTGCACGCACATTTTTTGTATATCCTACCGGAACTGTAGATTTGATGACCATGATCGCATTTGGATTGATGTCCATAACGGTTTCAATGACCTGCTCTACGGAACTGGTATCAAAATAATTTTTCTTCTCATCATAATTTGTCGGTGTTGCTATCACTACAAACTCTGCATCTGTATACGCTTCTTTTGCATCCAGGGTTGCTGTCAGGGAAAGTTCTTTTTCCGCTAAATATTCTTCAATCTCCTTGTCTACGATCGGAGACTTCTTATTATTAATCATTGCCACTTTTTCCGGTATAATATCTACGGCATATACATCATTATGCTGTGCCAGTAATACGGAAATTGACAATCCCACATATCCTGTTCCTGCTACTGCAATCTTCATATTATTTTCCTCACATTACTATTTTTATCTATTTTACCTAGTGTGTTCATAATAACTAATTAATTGTAACACAAAATATTGGTAATGTCTAACAGTTCCTTACTTTGTCCTGACCTTTAAAATGTCAGAATAAGAACCGTAAGCCGTTGTATTGCCATTCTGTCTGTATGCACGGACTTTATATTGATAAGTTTTCTTAGATTTCAGTTTCTTATTCGTATAAGTTACCGTAGTACCTTTTTTGATGGTCGTTACCTTTTCCCACTTCTTTTTTGTGGAATTATAACGATATATCTGATATCCGTCTGCCCGCGTTGTCTTTTTCCATGTCAGCTTTACACTGTTTTTTGTTTTCTTTTTTGCAGTCAGAGCACTGACTTTTTTCGGCTTTGCTGCCGTATAAAGGACATCCGAATAGCTGCTGTATGAGGTCTTACCTCCTGTACTCCGGTATGCACGGATTTTATACTTATATGCCCTTGCCGCCTCACGTTTTTTATCGGTATAAGAACTCTTACCGGATGATACTGTCTTAAGTTTGACATATTTTTTCTTTGCGGAATCATATCGGTATATCTGATAATTCGTTGCTCCGGTCAGTTTGTTCCACTTGATCTGAACGGAATCTGTTTTTAATGTACCATTTTTTAACCCCTTTACCTTACCTAATTGAATCTTAAAAGAGGAACTCAAAGTGCCACTGTAATTTCCTTTAAATGTCACTTTTACGGTATAGGTTCCCGGCTCTTTTCTGCCGGAACTCCGGCTTATCGTATAATTTGCCGCCGAAATCACTTTTCCGGTTTTATCATATACCTTTACCGATGGTTCTTTCGTTTTTCCATCATAGGTATAGGAGTCATTTCCTAATACGATCTTATTCGGTGCTGAAATGTTGCTCTTACTCAAAGTGATATTACAATCCTTACATTTGGTGGTGATGCTTCCATCCGTGCCCTTCGATGCATCTGCCTTTGTAACGGAAGTTTCCTGATCCGTATGCAGGCAGGCAGTGGTCTTTGTAAATGCCTTGATCCTTGCACACATCGGAGTTGTGTTTGTATGCAGGTCATACCAGCCGGATGTGCTGCTCATTTTGAGCAGGCTCTGTCCTGCTGCCGTACTGCTCTTAAAGGAAATCCAGCCGCCATTTGTATAAGAAGTGTCTACAAAAATCGTCACTTCATTTCCCGACGGATTTTCTAACTGATATACCACGGAAAAAGTATGTCCCGGATATAAAATAATCTGTTTTTCTAATGGAATCGTATAATATCCTGCATATCCCGGCATTGTTCCGCTCTGAGTTGCTGCAAGTGTGCCGCTGGTCGGATTGCCTGCATCCGGGTCTTTATATATGGATAATTTGTATTTTACATTGGTATCATATATTCCTAACGATACTGCCGAAAGTATCTGTGGTGAGCTTCCATAAACTTTGAATATGTCACCCGCCATGCCATTGTTATTGATCTTGATCCTTGAGATTCCGTTTCCACCATCATACTGATAATTATAACTGTAATTATCCGCTCTTTCAAAATCAAATACAAATGCCTGAGAAGATATGGATGCATCTTCATAGGACATCCAGAAATATCCGTTTTCTCCCGAATCAGTTCCCCAACTGTTGCGGATCAGCCATGCACCGTCCTCTTTGGGGGTCTGATTGAAATGTTCTTTTGAAAAGGCATCATCCCAGCCGACAATGGTGACTGCATGACCGCTGCCTGTTCCACTTGGATTATAATATGAATTATAGGTTGCGTTTCGATAGCCGCCACTTTCCTGATATCCGATATTTACTGCCCCATATTGCATGACCATCTGTTTGATGGATTCCATATCACTCGAACTGATCCAGTATGCATTCTGCATATGTGCCCAATCCTGTCCATATGCCAGTGAATCCGGTAACTGTGCCGTTGTACTTAACGTATCATATGGCAGCGCACTTTCTAAAGCTGCTCCCTGCCAGCCGGCAAGTGCCCAGGTGGTAAACATGGAATTACCGCCCTGATTTGCAAAATCTTTTGTCAATGGCCTTGTTGCATCACCTTCTGTATTTCCAAGCGGGTCTGTCACATGGTGATAGAAAAAGTATGCAAGCTGATATTCTGATAAATCTAATGCATTGGTAGCATAGCCTTTTGTAATTAAGGATGCTTCTGCCGATGCTAAAGCCGCAAAGGACCAGCAGGTCTGATAACCGCCCTGTTTTCTGACAGTTCCGATCAGGCTTCTGGCATCATACTTTTCAGGAATGCCGGCACCATATGCCCGTACTCCTGCTTTTGACTGTGTTCCGGCTGTCTTTGGCAGCTCCAAGTCCACAAAATGATACCCCTCTCCCTGTTCTGCTGTCTGTTGACTGTTCTCTGCCTGTCCTGTTTCGTTCTCAGCATAAACAGTCTGGGGACACAATCCAATGATCATGGCTGTTATTAAAAATACTGCTGAAATCCTTTTTATCATATACGGCCCCTTGTCTGTTTAATATTTTTTCATGAGTCCTATTATTCTAAGCAGGTTGTATCCGTAACCCTGAGCTGCTGCCCAGCCTTTTCCTGTTGGATTATCCGGAATTCCCAACCACTCTACATACGGTGCACAGCCTCTTGCTACATATTTAAAACGCTCATCCACACAAGTCTGTTTTAACGGTTCTGTGCTTGCATAGGCCTTCAGGTGCTGTACCTGCGCACGGATTCCTGTTCTTACATCCGGAAATACATTTCCTGCAACTCCGCCACCGGTTGCTCCAAGTCCTCCAAAGTTACACTGTGTTGCCTGCACATCGCCACCAAACTGTAAAAATCCTGTTTCTAAGCAGATCTGTGCAAACAGTACTTCGGCACGCACTCCTTCGGCGGTTGCTTCTTCCACGACGATCTTACAAAATTCATCAATATTGGCTGCCCCTTTAGAAGCATAGATGTCTGCCGGGAATGTTTTTCCTGAGCTACGGTAATATGCTGCCATCTGTGCTGCATTTACGGTAGAGGCTCCCATGATCTTATAACCCATACTCAAAGTTGCTACGTCGGAATAGGAACCATAGTTTTTACCATTTCCCGATGTCTTGATCGCACGGATCTGATAGTAATAGGTTGTTCCTACGGAAGATACCTTACTATCCCTGTATTGTGTTCCGCTTACGGTTGCCACAACCTGATAACCACTGTTTTTTGCGGTACTTCTTTTAATCTGATACTGTGTTGCTCCGCTGACACCACACCATCTTACGAGTGCTTTATCGCCTTCTATGACTGCCATTGCACCCTGAACCTTCTTTAAGGTTTTTCCTGACTTCACACTGCTTAGAGAACTTTTGCCGCTTACTGTACCTGATAACTGATAAGCGCGCACTTTGTAATAGTAGGTTTTTCCCTCGGTACGATTGGTATCTGTATAGCTGGTTGCCGATGTACTTTTGATTTTTTTATAGGAACCGTTCTTTTTCGTACTCCGGTAAAGTTCGTATCGATTTGCTCCGTTCACTGCATTCCACTGAATCTCTAACTTGGTACTGGAAGCAGAACGAACAGAAGTAATACCTGATTTCTTTAATGCACGACAGGACTTAATTCCTGAAAAGGAACCATATCCTGTTCCGCTCTTCTGCTTTTTTATTGCCCGAACCTTATAATAGTAAGTCTTTCCGGCAGAACGCTTCTTATCCAGATAAGTGGCAGAGGATGTCTCTGCCACTTTCTGATAGTTACCATTTTTAGATGTGCTACGGTATATCTGATAACCGGATGCACCTTTTACGGTTTTTATCTGTAATTTTATCTGTGTACTGGTGTAAGAATACACCTTATTAATGGATGCAGTCTGAAGTGTACTTCCGGATACTACCTTTGAGTAGGAGCTGTATCCTTTTACACGTCCTGTCTTATTCACTGCACGCACCTTATAATAATAGCTTTTTCCTGTCTTAAGAGAACTGTCAGTATATTCTTTTCCCTTTACGGTAGCAACATAGCTGTAGGTACCATTCTTAGAGGTACTGCGATAGAGCTGATAATAGCTTGCACCAGTTACCTTGCCCCATTTTACTTTCAGCTTTTCTCCGCTATAGGATGTCACGGAACTAATCACGGGTGTCTTTAAATTTCTTGCACTCTTCTGACTGCTGTAGGTACTATAACTGTAAACTTTATCTGCTACTTTCTTCACTGCACGGACTTTATAATAATATTTCTTACCCTCTGTACGATTTTTATCTGTATAGGATAACGATGTTGTTTCTTTTATTTTCTTATAAGTGCCGTTTTTGCTTGTACTGCGGTATACCTGATAATATCCTGCACCTGTCACAGACTTCCATGCCACTTTCAGTTGTCCTGCTTTTACGGATTTTACATAACTGATGGTTGGCTGTTTCATGGAGACACCGGATACTGCATTGCCATATCCGCCATATCCCAGTGCATTCACCGGTTTTATTTTATAGGAATACTTCACTCCTGCTTGTGCAGTTGTATCTACAAAGTAATCTTTATCCCCTGTTGTTCCGATCTGCTGATAGCTTGCTGCTCCGGACTGTTTTCTCGTTACAGTATACTTTGTTGCACCAGCTGCTTTTTCCCATTTTACCGTAACGCCTCCGGAAGTTCTGGATTTTACATATAATGCTTTGACGTTTCCTAACGGCACTCCGGTTTTCACGTCACTGTAGTTACTATACTGATTTGCCGCTAAAATAGAACGGACTTTATAATAATAGGTCTTTCCTTCAATACGGTTCGGGTCTGAATATGTCTTACCGGTTACGGTTGCCACTTTCTTGTACCCGCCATCCTGACGTGTGCTTCGGTATACTTCATATCCCTGTGAATCATTGGCACGCCAGTTGATCCGAAGCACGTTTGCTCCTTTTGGACGTATGCTTGTAATAACCGGTGTTGTCGTATTTTTGCTAAGTCCATAATAGTTCGCGATTCCGGTTGCATCTGCAACACCGAATCTCCGTAATTTCTCATCACTGTTCAGATAGTTTGCATCTGAAGTATCTATGTATGCATGCTCAATTAAAATTGCCGGTATTCCAGCTAATTTACTTCTTCTGATGACACCTAAATAATCTGCAAGGCTTCCATCCGGATAAAGTGTATTGTCTTCGGAATTACGAATCTTTAATCCCTGACCATGCTCACCGATTCCAAGTTCTAAAATCTTATTTAAGATCTGCTGTGCAAGATCATGTCCTGTTGTTCCAAGATCTGAACGGTAATTCTGGTTCGGGTAGAAAATTTCCGCACCATTTCCGCCACCTGCATTGATGTGCATGCTGACATAGACATTTGCTCCAACACTCTGTGCATACTCTACTCTTTTTGCATTACATTCTGTAGAAGTAACGGCTCCACCACCATTTGCACAGGCACCGCTCTCACGCGTCATGTATACGGTTACTCCCTGATACTGACTGAGCTCTGCTTTACAGTACTGAGCAATTTTTAATGTTAAGTCTTCTTCTTCTAAACCGTTTCTTCTTGCTCCGGCATGTGTATCATCATGTCCCGGATCTAATACTACTACAATATTTTTTCCTGCACCCATTGCTGCAACCTCATCACTGCTGTTGGTTGCAGGTGTCTCTAACTGTGCATTCTGAATTGCATCTCCGATGCTCTCTGCTGACTCTGTATTTCCATTCTCATCCATGGTCACTACATCCACATTGGCTGATGGCTCTTCGACTACTACGCTGTCCGGATTGTTTTCTACTGTTGTATTAACACCAAAACGCATATCCATTCCGGCATCCTGAAACAGTAAGGTCTGCTCTGTTCCATTGATCTGATAGGTTACTCCTACCAGACGGTAAGCTCCTGCCTCGGAACCTTCCGGAAACTCCATCGTAAACAGCATCGCATCCTGACTGATCGTAGCTGCCTGTACCTGATATGCCTTTCCTGTTGTCTCGTTGACATAATCCAACACTGCCTTTTCGATGACTGTATGCTCATCTCCGATACTTAAAAGTACGTTCTGTGTTCCCGGCATCTCAACTGTCGGCTGATCGATGAGTGCATAATTCAACAGTGCAGTCTGCTCTGTCTTGTTCTCTGTGCTTCCTGCACTCTCTGCCTGTTCTGCTGCCTGGGTGTCTGTGACAACCTCTGTTTGTTTTGCAGCTTCTGATCGCTGGTCATTGTCCTGGTTTTCCACATCTTCACTCGGCTTTGCATCCTCAGCATCCTGTTTTGCGCTTTCCTGTGCAACAGGCTCTGATTTGGCTGCCACGGCTGCTGCCTGCACATAAGGCATGTCCATGGTTCCAACCATGCAAAGACACAGAAATCCTGCTAAAAATCTCTTCATTCGCATTTTCCACTTCTCCTTTATAAGCTTTAAAATCTCTTATGCTATATTTTACTTTTTTTTACATAAAAAGTAAATATTATTAAGAAATTTGTAAGAAATTACCGTAAAAAGAAGGCGTAGTGCAAATGCTTTGCAATACGCCTTCTTTCCCCATCCATGATACTTTAAACTTTTCTACACAACTATCTATGATTCATACATTTTTACTATCGCACACATATCTTCATTTCCATCATATTTTTCAGAAGTGTTTTCAAATATTTCTTTTGCTGCTTTTCCCAATACTAACGGAGTATCTGCCATTTCCTCACATAATGAAAGGTCTTTCTTAATAATATCCACACTTCCTCTGACATGGTAATCTTCTTCCATTAAACTTAAAAATCTTGTTTCAAACATTTTAGATGCACCGGCACTTTTACATATCACATCATATACCATCTTTAAATCTACGCCAATGTTTTTTGCAACGGTAAACGCCTCGGCTGTTGCCTGCATATGGATGCCGACTAATAACTGATTCAATAGTTTAACCTTCTGTGCATCTCCCGGCGTATTCCCGACTACATATAAATTTTCGCAAAAGACTTGAAGATATGGTCTTAGCACTGCTATTGCGTCTTCCTCGCCTGAAAGCATCATTGTCAATGTGCCCTTGGAGGCTTTTGCTGTACCACCACTAATAGGTGCATCTATAAGATGGATTCCCTTTTCGTTGCAACTTTTATAGATATGCTCCATAAACCTTACACCGATTGTAGAGGAAATCACGATCATTCCATGTTCCATTTCTGATAAGATGCCATTGTCTCCAAGAATACAGTCCACGCACTGCTCTCCATTTCCCAGCAATACAAAAATGATGTCACATGTTTTTCCTAACTCTTTCAGCGACTTTACCTGTTTTCCACCCAAGGCATTTGTTTTTTGGATAACTTCCGCTCTGCGTGCAAAAAAGTATAATTCCGATTCTCCTTTTGCTAAGATATTTTCCACAATCGGCATTCCCATCATGCCAAGTCCTAAGAATCCAAGTTTCATATCTAACTACGTTCCTTCTTTAATGCGATCACCATTCGTGCAGCTTCCATCATATCTTCTACCGTCATCTTATTCTTTCGATATAATTCCTCCGGTGCACCGGACTCTCCGAATGAGTCCAATATTCCAATTCGTTTTACAGGTGTTGGGATTGTCTCTGAAAGTACCTCTGTCACAGCTGCTCCAAAACCACCTAAAATGGTATTGTCCTCAACGGTAACTAAGGCTCCTGTCTTTTTAGCTGCTGCTATAATACTCTCTTCATCCAAAGGTTTGATCGTATTAAACTCTATAACATCTGCTGCAATTCCCTCTTCCTGTAAATGCTCTGCTGCTTCAAGTACCTTTCCTAATAAAATTCCCGTTACTAAGAATGTTACCTGTGCATTTGTTTCATTTCGCATTACATTTGCTTTTCCTATTGTAAAATGATAATCCTCTTCCTGATGCACATCAGGCACCGGTGCAAAATGAAGTCTTACATAAAGAGGTCCTTTAAATTTAATTGCCTCCCGTGCCATAATTCTTGCAGACACTGCATCTGAAGGTTCTATAATCGTAAGGTTCGGAATTGCACGCATGATGCTTAAGTCCTCTACCGCTATGTGTGACGCTCCCTCGGTTCCTGTCAAAAGACCTGCATGTGTTCCAAGCATCATGACATCAAATTGCGGTTGGCAGACATAGGTTCTTACCTGTTCACATGCGCGCAAGCATAAAAACACACTATAAGTTGCTACTATGACCTTTGTTCCACAGCTTGCCATACCGGCTGCCGCTCCTAATAAATTTTGTTCGGCAATTCCAAATGAATAAGCTCTATTCGGGAAACTTTCCTCAAAATGTTCTAAATGACATGTCTTTGTATCTGCATTAAAAACAACAAAATCTTCATTCTCTTTTGCAATTTCTATAATCTCATTTCCAAAAACAATTCTCGTAGGCAGCATCATACTACAGGATACCCCTTTCTAAGTATTTTTGCATTTTCTCAATCGGCTGATCGGCATTTGGTGTAAGACTGTGCCAATAAGCAACGTCCTCCATAAATTCAACCCCCTTGCCTTTTACGGTATAGGCTATGATCGCTGTAGGATTTCTCATCTGTTTTGCCCTATGAAATGCCACTAAAAGTTCTCTGATATCATGACCGTCAATTTCTATCACTGACCAGCCAAATGATTTCCATTTATCTGCCAATGGTTCGATTGTCATAACATCATTGACCCAACCGTTGATCTGCAGTCCATTGCAATCTACAATAGCTGTCAGATTACTCAGTCTGTGATAAGATGCTGCCATAGCTGCTTCCCATACCAGACCTTCCTGCAATTCTCCGTCTCCCAGTACCACATAGGTATCATATGTATCTTTTTTACGCTTTGCATTCAGTGCCATACCAATTCCAGTAGAAAGTCCATTGCCAAGAGAACCTGACACCATATCAATTCCAGGAGTCCGCATATCCGGATAGCTTGTACATAAAGAGCCGAACTGTCGGAATGTCTCTAACTCTTTCTTATCAAAATAACCCAGATCAGCAAGAATCGTATACAATGTCGGACTTCCATGTCCTTTGGATAATACAAAGCGGTCGCGATGTGGATCCGTTGGGTTCTTCGGGTCTATGTTGAGAATATGATAATATAACGTTGTAAGTATTTCTACTTCTGAAAGCGAACCACCCGGATGTCCCATTTTTGCCATACAAAGCATCTTCACAACTTCTTTTCTTATTTTTGCCGCTTTACTCTCCAGGCGCATAATGTCGTCGTTTGTAAAATAGTTCATCGTTCCTCTCCCTAATCATTCCAATTATAACTATCTACATCAAATCCCTGTAACAGCATAGGATTACCATCCGTATCTTCTACATGCAAACAAGCCTGCACCTTATGGATTGCCTGTTTCAATTTTTCCGTGTTCTCTGCGTATACATAAATTCTGGCTAAAGATTGTACCAGAGAACCCATTGTTTCTTCTGGTACCACTTCACCATCCTGATAAAATTGTACCACATGGATTACTTCCGGCATTTCCCGGATCGTATCCAGACAGGAACATGACGCTATCTTACCTGATTTCAACAATGGAATTAAAATACAATATTTGTTTTTAAAATATGGATTATCATATTTTGTGTTGTCCCAACCCTGGAATTTTCCCGTAAGTGCCATCTGAATATACATATCCAGGGTATTGATCTCATTTTCTTTTGAAACGATCACATATTCATTTGCACCGCACAGACGATATCCCATTTCAAAAACAATGAACTCGTCTCCTTTTACAAAAGCCTGAATGAACATTGTTCCATTCTGCATCTGCAAAGATCTTGCAAATTCTTTTACATTTTCATGCAGATTTTTCATGTAGGAATCCAAATGTCTGGACGGGAACAGCAATGCATTTGGCTGTGGTGCTTTCCCCTCCTGTTGCGTATTCACATCACGATCTGTCATTGCAGATAATGTCACATTACCATCCTGTATTGTATAATACATACAAATATCATCATAACCCTGAATATATTTTTCTACAACAACCTCTCCTGTTTTAGAATATTGCAATGCATGTTCAAATGCTTCTCTCAGTTCTTCTACGTCATTACATATGGAAATACCTCTGCTTGCATAGCCGTCTGTCGGTTTGATGATAACAGGATATTCCCGGATTTTATCCAGATCTTCTTTGTTTTGTGCCAAATATTCCTCTGCAACCGAAATACCACATTTTCTGCATTGTTCTTTAAATCTCTTTTTATTCATTGACACTGCAAACTGCTCCGGTGTCGCATAAAACGGCATTTTCATGCGTGCACAAAGTTCCTGTACAAATCTTATATTAACCTCGCTGCAACCTGTAAAAATACCATCAATCTGTTTTGAGATAACCAGTTGCTCTAATGCATCTAAGTCAGATGTACTAATTGTATATGATTCATCTGCTATTTCCTTAGACACACCACCATCTAAATAATCCGTAACAATGACATAAGCCCCCAACTCCTTTGCATGAGATACAACATCGTATGTAGAGACAGTACCGCCTAATACTAATAATCTTTTTCCTTCCAATTCCAACATGTTATATTCCTTCCACATTTTTCGGCATTTCATCAATCACTTCATCCAGCAAATAACGCGGTCTTCCTTTAGAAAGCTCATAATTCCGCCAAAGATATTCGCCCAGGATGCAATTTCCTATCAACAATATTCCCGTCATAAGCAACATAAATGATAGGATCAACCCTAATGCCTGACCTCTGATCGCTAAAATAATACTTAATACCCCACCTGCAATGACAAATATAACTGCCAGTGCTAATAGCTTTCTCAACAGTATAATGGAATTACTAACGATCAATTCCATTGCAATACCAATCTTTCGTAAAAAACCAAAACCTGATTTTCCAACTTCTCTTTTCTTACGCACATAGGGAATTTCTTTCTGCTCATATCCCATCCAGTATCTAATGAGCAGACCGCCCGTATATTGCACATCAATCTTTAAATACTCACTTACAACGGAACGATCCATAAGAAAGAAATCCGAACCGCCTTCTGGATAATTAGGATTTAAATGTTTCTTTATAAAGTTATGGAACGCGGATGCACATGTTGCATATATGCCTTTTTCATCTCTCCCTGAGCGAACTCCTGCAACAATTTTATATCCTTTTTCCCACTCTTTCAGCATATCTGCAAAAAGTTCAAACGGTTCCTGCATATCTGCCGAAATCACTCCAATGACATCTCCTTTTGCTAAATCCATTCCTGCATGGATACATGCCATTTGTCCAAAATTTCTGCTCAATGATGCTATCTTTATTAAATCCGGGTACTCACTTTGATACTTCTTCATAACTTCCCATGAGTTGTCCGGTGAGCCGTCATTTACCATGATAACCTCTACCCGATAATTCTCAAACAACTCCAAATGTTCTATAATATACGGAACTGTAATAGGAAGATTCTTTTCATTCCCATAAATTGGGATTACGACTGAAAATAATGATTTCATACTTTTCCTCAATTCTAGAATTACTCAACCTCTACTGTAATATAATCATACATATTGTCCATCTTATGAAGCATTTCTTCCATAGAATCATATCTTAAAATGAGGACACCAACCGTACCATTAGAACCTGTAAATGGGATCAGTTTCTCCCCTTCCTTTACATGTATATGTTCTTCCACAATATTCTTCTTTATCTCATCCGTATATTGGATTCTTTTAAAATTGCCTTCTTTTAATGTATGTAAGATATAGCAGGACCAAAATCCTTCCGGCTCTACCATTTTCAGCTCTGAACAGTCTTCACCCATAGCTGCTTTTAACATATATTCAACAAATGGTATACCTGTTGCTTTCTCTATTACCTGTGCGATCATATTACCGCCGTTACGCGGTCCGACTTCCATGAGATAAACATTATAATCCTTATCGATACGGATATCAAAATTATATGCCTGTGTTTTCATGTCTAATAATGTGAGCAGCCTCTGAATTTCTGCATGTACTTTCTCATGCACCTCTTTTGGCATATCATATGGAAAACTCTCTCCGATCGGAACATATGGGCTTGCTGCCTTATTACTAAAATGCTCATTTGCAAAACAACGAAAAACTAATTTTCCATCAACAGAAAATCCATCGCCTGCAATTTGATATCTGTATTTTTCAACATATTCCTCAATAATAAAACGTTTACATCTGGAATACTGAAGGGCATTTTCCACCAGCTCTTCTAACTGACCTGCATCATCCATCCGTGCTACGCCCTTGCTGCCCGCTGAATCCACCGGTTTTACCATAACCGGAAATTTGAAATTCTCTAAGTCCTTCTTTGCTTCCTCAACAGAACTGTATCCTCTGGCACGAGGAGTACAAAAACCATTTTCCTCTAAAAATGCTCTGAATTTATCCTTGTTCGTCAAAATGTCTACTGACTTATAAGGACTGGTCGGAAATCCCATTGCCTCTGAAACATATGCTGCTGTTGCTGCCGCAACATCTGTAGCATACGCAAGAATTCCATCAATCTGAAGTTCTTTTGCCAATGCAAGAACTGCCTCTTTATCTGTTGTACTAACATTGTGATACTCATCTGCAAACTTATGCCCCGGATTATCCGGAAGATAATCACAGGTAATCGTATAATATCCCATCTTTTTTGCTGTTAAAATAGACGGAATCTGTGTGTTAGCTCCACCAAGCAAAAGTATCTTTTTCATCTTCTTTTCTCTCTCCAATCCTATTTCATTACGATATCACAAATCCGATCTACTTCTTCCTCTGATAAGCCTGCATATAATGGAAGTGTCAAAATCTCATCTGCAATTTTACCAGCAATCGGTGTATCCTGAACCACAAACTTCTCTTTTATAATTGTAAAATCTGATGTTAACGGATAAAAATATTTCCTTGGTACAATTCCATTCTGTATCAATTCATTTGCCATCTGATCTCTTGATTTTCCGAAAATCTCTTCGTTAAAACGAACCGGAAAATATGCATAATTATAGGAAACATTTTCCTTTTGCGGACATATGTAGATTCCTTCCACTCCTGTTAAACGTTCTATATAACGTTCATACGCCATTTTACGCTTATTGATTTCCTCTAACACATGTCGTAAATTACACAGTCCCATTGCCGCATGAAACTCTGTCATTTTTGCATTTGTGCCAAGCATCTCAGCATCCTCTTTTCCATACATACCAAACTGGCGGATTGCCGCAAACTCTTTACACAATGCGTCATCCGCAAATGTAAGTCCTCCCCCTTCTACCGTGTTAAATACTTTTGTTGCATGAAAACTGAACATAGAAACATCACCCAGATTTGCAACATTTTTTCCATCGATTGTTTCACCAAATGCATGTGCTGCATCATAGATCACCTTCAAATGATGTTTTTCAGCAATCTCTTCGATCTTTTTGTAGTCGCAAATATTTCCATAAACATGAACCGGTACAATTGCTTCTGTTTTTTCTGTGATCAAATCTTCGATCTTATCTACATCCATTGTGTAATCTGTTTCATTGATATCACAAAATACAGGTGTTAATCCCACATCTGCAATTGCCTGTGTTGTAGACGCAAAAGTAAAAGGAGTAGTGATTACTTCTCCTTTTACTTTTAAAACTCTTAATGCCAATTCCAATGCCATATGACCATTAGAGAACAATTCCACATTCGGAGTATCCAAAAAACTTTCGAGGTCTTTTTCTAACTGCTGATGTTTTGGTCCCGTATGTGTCAGCCATCTGCTCTCCCATATATCAGAAATCTCTTCTACATATTCTTCAAATGGAGGTAATGACGCACGCACCACATTAATCACTTTATTCATAATACTTTCGCTCCTAATTTTATATCCAACAAATAAATCCTTACATATTCTTTTATTATAGACAATGCATCTTTATTCGTCAAGATTTTTCCAAGTTTAGCATCTATGCCCTATTTCTGACGATTTCCATTCTTTTTCGCAAACACGAATCCCACGATTGTCGTCAACAAGAAGTAAAGTATACTGGATATGCAGGCAGCAATCGAAAATCCTAATAATCCCTTTTGTGCCGTCAATACAATCGCTGATCCCACAAATATAACTGCATATACAACCTGTATCACAAACTGCCATCTGATCTCACACATTGTCAGGATAATGACCAGTAATACATTTGTCAGGAAATAAAATATCTGAGCTACATTTACAAGAACATTTAGATCAACAACTGCCTCATATAAATTCGGATATAAAATTTTAATATAGATCGGGGTCACTATACTGCATGCTACCAGCGCAAGCAGTCCAAAACCCACCAGCAATCCCACACCTTTCAGATAACTCTTTGTCTTAATCTTCTGGTTTCCTTTGGTAATGTACCCGATCAGGATACTGTTGACCGGTCCACTGATAATTGCCATTGTCTTTCCCAATAGAGACAAAACATAATATTGTGAAACTGCTTCACTGTCGATCATATATGCAAGAATAAACCGATCCAGATTCAGCAGGATGTTTGTCAATAGGTAGGACGCAGATAAAACAAATGCACTTTTAAAGACCTCGCTAAAACGTTCTTCTGTTTTTTCACTCTGATGACGCAGCACATTTCCTGTTAAGAAAACATATAAAACAGCAATTGTTTCACCTAGAATAAATACCCAATACCATTGTTCGCTTTTCCAAAATATCAGTAATCCCAATATATATCCGATTGATAACGCAAGGTAAAATACAAACTGCCTTTTAAATTCCAGGGATAACCGGTATTCTACACATGCATACATACGATAAATGGACATCACAATGATATATACAAACATCACAATTCCGACTGCTGTTGAAATTCTGGCTGCTCCCACGATTCCTGATATCACCGCCGAGATAATTGAAAAAATCCCTAATGTTAAAATATACTCTTTGTTTTTTAATGTTTCACGCTCCGGCATAACCAACCGTGCATTTGCCGTTCCCTGTCCAAAAGAAGGTGCTAAAATATTTAAAATCCCCAGCAAAAATAACATATTTCCAAACTCATTTTCACCCACACGATTATTAATTACCGGATATACGATCAACTGCAATACGGCATTCATCATTCCCACAGCACCTACACAGTATAGAAAATCTGCAGCAATTTTTTTCTTTTTCATGTTTATTTCCTACTTCCGCTTATCATTCGAATATCTTCTACCATCCGTGCCTGGATCAATAAATCCTCATACATTTTCATCCGCAATGTGTCATTTCCAAATGCCTCTGCAAATTTTTCAATAGAATGTGCAAAATGTGCGTCTTCCGGCAACTCAATCTGCTGTTTTCCCTCGTTTGTCTCTAACTCTAAGATTGGTGTATATCCCGGAGGTGCCGTAAAAATACGGTTGGTAAAGGCCTTTCCCTTATTTCCCCATACTTCTAAACAACACTGGTAATAACTGTCCATACTAAAAGAACCTTGAAGTACATCACCCTCTTCATTTGAATATGTTGCACTTCCATACATGTCTACTTCATAGCCTTCTAATCCATTCAAAGTTGCCGTATCTACTTTCACCGTGCTTCCAAGCATCAGTCTCGCCAATTTGGTCACATAGCCTGCTGCATCTAAAAGTGCTCCGCCTCCTAAAGCTTTATTATATCGGAAATCATTTGCTGCACGAAGAGGGAATCCAAAAGAAGCTTTCATCAGACGGATATCCCCTATCAAGCCCTCTTTTAACAATTTCCGGATTTCTGCAATCTGTGCATGATATTGGAACATATAATTTTCCTGTAATACAAGGTTTCTCTGCTTTGCAATTTCTACCAGTTCACTCGTTTGTTCATAACTGATCGTAGACGGTTTTTCCACAAATACATGTTTTCCATGTTCTAATGCTGCTTTTGCATAAGGAAAATGCAACGCCGGTGGCAACGGAATATAAACAGCATCAATATTTTCATCCTCAATGATTGCCTGAAAATTCTCTGCACTCTTAATTCCAAACTCTTTTTCAAACTGCTCTAATTTCGATTTATCATACTCCTCTGCAATACAGACACATTCAAATTCCTTGTTCTCCATCAATGCCGGCAAAAATCTGCGAAATGCAATTTCTGCACAGCCCAGTATTCCTATTTTTATCATATCTTATTGTTCCTTTCTCTATTTCCTATACTGTATATTTTCCATCCACATAACTATATATCCAGCAACGACAACAGGTTCCGCAACTGTATATTCAGACAGTTATTAATCTGCACCATCCGATTTAAGGTTGCGTAATCAACCCAGAAGTATCCCTCCGGCAATACACCGGTTTCTTCTTTTTCAACTTCAATGATGACATTCTGATTCTGCTCATGATAGAATCGTCCGCCCTCTTCTGATAATAAAACATTCTTTTTAATACCTTGCTGCTCTTCTAACTTTGTAAAAAAGAACTCTTCTAGTTCATTCTTTCGATTACTCTTGTTAGATGGCTCCATCTGCACGGTTGGTCCTAATTCTATAAAATCATGACAGCCCACTTCCGGTTTTGCATGTACTAAGAACTTTCTTACCCCATTCTCTACACAGGTAAACAATCCAAAGACAGCAATTCCAATAGCTTCAAACAATGGCTGTGTCCACTGTTTTACTTCCCGGCCTTCCATTTCAATATCACAGTAAACCACTTTAAAATCATAATCATGCTTACAGTGAATCTCATTCTCTGTAAATTCCCAGTCTTTTAACTCATGCAAGGGTACCAGTCTCGTTTCTCCCTCTGCAAACATTTTATAATTGTTGATATAACGATATAAGATTGGAATCAAATTTTCTCTTGACGGCTCAAACATGGAACAATATAATGCCTCATCTTTAAAGCTGGAGCGGATCTCTGCTTTTTCTGAAGCTGTCAGCTGCTCTGTGGAATATGGAATACAGGAAAGTACGGTCCGTGTGTCCATATTGACAAGATTATCGATTTTCATCAATTCTTTGATCTGCCCTAATGTCATCCATTTATGACTTGGCAGTACTTCAACCTCTACATCTTCTCCCAATTCTACTAAAATATTTCGATTCCGCTTTTTATAAAATCTGGATGACTGTTCCGATTGTATCTGATCTACTACAATATGATACTGTTCTGCATTCATAAAATAGTCTAAATATGGTGGCTTGGCTCCTCCGTGTTTTTGTGTAAAATTGCTCTTTGTCGCCTGAATAGTAGGGGATATCTGTATTTTATTGATATTTCCCGGTTCTATTTTTGCCTGCATAAGAAAATGAAGAACCCCGTCTATTTTTTTACACAAAATACCCAAATAACCAATCTCATTCTGGATAATGATCGGCTGTTCTATTATGACTTTTCCTTCTTCGATTCTTTGATATCCACAAACGGAAAAAAAGCTGTGATTCCTGTTACAGATACAGCCTTCCTCCTCATTGTAGTACCAAAAACCATCCTTTTCAAAATCAGTCTTATCAATACGAACCTTTACGGTTGCATTTCTCTGTTCTACCCACTCTAATATTTCTTTTGTGGGATTAACTGAACTGTCTGATGCCGCCCATGATCTTACGATATCTACAACTGTATTCATTTATTTTTCCTCCGGTACTCTTAACAGATACTGTCCGTACTCTGTCTTACGAAGCGGTTCTGCAAGGCGATATAACTGCTGCTTATTGATATAACCTCTGCGGTATGCAATCTCTTCAATACTGGATACATAGTATCCCTGACGTTTCTGCATAATTGCCACAAAATCCGTAGCTTCTTTCATTCCGTCATATGTACCGGTATCTAACCATGCCACGCCTCGACCAAGCTCCCTTACCTTGAGTTCGCCACGTCTTAAATACTCATTATTAACGGCTGTGATCTCAAGTTCCCCTCTTGCCGACGGCTTCACATTTTTAGCGATCTCTATTACCTTATTATCGTAGAAATACAACCCCGGAACTGCAAAATTAGACTTTGGATTTTCCGGCTTTTCCTCGATGGAAAGAACCTTTCCATCCTTGTCAAATTCAACGATCCCGAACTGTTTTGGGTTCTTTACCGGATAACCAAAGACAACTGCTCCACTCTCTAAATTTGCAGCTTCCTTCAGCACACTGGAAAAGTTTCTCGCATGGAAAATATTATCTCCTAAGATCAATGCCACATTATCTTTCCCTACAAAACGTTCCCCAATGATAAATGCCTCCGCTAATCCATTTGGTGCATCCTGCACGGCATAGGTCAATTGAATACCATAATCGCTTCCATCACCTAACAACTTCTGAAAATTCGGAAGATCATGTACCGTTGATATGATCAAAATATCCCGGATACCTGCTAACATCAACGTTGATAACGGATAATATATCATTGGTTTGTCATAAATCGGCAGTAATTGCTTAGATACTACTTTTGTAATCGGATACAGTCTTGTACCGGAACCTCCTGCTAATATAATTCCCTTCATATAGATTTCCTCCTGTGTTTTTCGCTCTATTCTACTAAAATATTCTATCTGTTTCCATACATTTTTTCATAATATTGCTGATACTCTCCGCTAATGATATTTTCCCACCACTCACGGTTATTTAAATACCAGTCAATTGTCTTTTGAATGCCATCCTCAAACTTTGTCTGCGGAAGCCATCCTAAATCATGATGGATCTTTGTCGGGTCAATCGCATATCTCATATCATGTCCTGCCCGGTCCGTAACAAACGTGATCAGATCCTCGGATTTTCCTAAATGCTTGACGATCAGTTTGACAATGTCAATATTTCGCATTTCATTATGTCCGCCAACGTTATAGACCTCGCCTTCTTTTCCATTGCGGATGATCAGATCGATCGCAGCACAGTGGTCTTCAACATAGAGCCAGTCTCTGACATTGATTCCTTCCCCATAGACCGGAAGTGGCTTATCATTTAACGCATTCGCGATCATCAGCGGTATGAGTTTTTCCGGAAAATGATATGGTCCATAGTTATTTGAACATCTTGAAATACTGATTGGCAGCTTATAGGTTCTGCCATATGCCTGTACCAGCAGATCTGCGCTTGCCTTTGATGCAGAATACGGGCTGGAAGTATGTATCGGTGTCTCCTCGGTAAAGAACAAATCCGGTCTGTCTAACGGCAGATCCCCATAGACTTCATCGGTAGATACCTGATGATATCTTTTGATCCCATATTTACGGCAGGCATCTAATAAGACCTGTGTACCTAAAATATTGGTCTTTAAAAAGATTTCCGGATTCTCAATGGAGCGGTCCACATGACTCTCTGCCGCAAAATTCACAACAATGTCCGGATGTTCTCTTTCAAATAATCCGTAGGTTCCTTCTCGGTCTGTAATATCCAACTTTTCAAACTGAAATTTCGGATTGTCCATAACGGAAGCTAAGGTCTCCATATTTCCTGCATAAGTCAGACAATCTACGCAGATAATCTCATCCTCCGGATGTCTGTCTAACATATAGTGGACAAAATTGCCTCCGATAAACCCTGCTCCTCCTGTAACTATAATTTTCATCGTACTTTTTTCCTCACTTTTTTTCTTTTATATTTTCGAACTTGTTTCCTTTTGTATTTTCGGATTTTTTCCCAAAAAATCAATACAACCAGTGCCAATCCTGAAATCATCATTCCATACTTTAATCCCGGGATCGTATAAGATAATACAATCTTATTATACCCTACTTCCAATGGTACCGCCATATACATTCCATTCGCTTTGACAATATTGACTTTTTTTCCATTCACGGTAGCACTCCAACCTTTATGATAAGGAATTGCTATACATGCCATACTCTTATCTTTTACTTTAATTTCACCGGTAACCTGATTTCCACGGATTTGAACCTTTTCAGCAGCATATTTCTTTCTTTCTGAATAATATTTTTCCACATTGTCCATAGAATGTGTCACTACTTCTATTTCAGAAAACTGATACTCCCCCAAAGCCTCTAATGTCAGATAAAACTTCTTTTGGGACTTATCATAATAGCCCATGTTAATTTCTATATCCCTGGCTCCGGTATCATACTGGCTGTTCGCCCCCCAGATCATACTTTTCTTTACATTACTTCCATACTTTACCCTCAGTATGGCCGTTGGATTTGCTCTTCCATAATTCCTATACCGTTCATCAAATACACGTTCATCATACCGGCTGCTCTGATCTCCCAGCAATACATCTTTATAAACACCAGGATTCTTTGGAATATATCGGATTCCCTTCACACACAGATACAATTCGGAATTTTTATATTTTTCCGGAATTTCAAATGTCAGTGTTGTAGATGACTGTTTGTTTTCTATTCCTTTGGTCGTTAACTCTACTAATCCTGTATCACCTGTTTGCTCCTGAATTTGTCTTTTTATTTCCTTTGTATCCAAAATGACTGTGTCATCAAATTCAGGTGTAACTGTGGCTAAATCACTACTTTTCTTTTTATCTATGACCAATCCCTGTAACATCGCTTCTTCTTTTTCATACGATGCCATCTTTTTGTAATCGGTCTCCGGAATAATTTTTGCATAGGAATAAATCAATGGGAGCTCGTATTTATTTCTCAATAATTGTACTTTTTTCTCCTCTCCTCCCTGTATCACGGTTTCCTCTTTTATTACTTCGTAACCCCATGGTTCTTTCTCTTCGCCATCTGCATATTTGGCAATATATTTTACGCCTCCTAACATATAAAGCGTTGTTCGGCTGTCAAAATCCATGATATTAAAAGGTGCATATCCTTTATTTATCTGCCACTCCTGTACCGCATCCATGATGCTTCCATAAGTATAGCTGAAATATCCGTCAAATGTATAGCTTCCTGTACGAAGACCTGCATTTGCTTCTTCCATTTTATTTTCATAGTTTTTATCATTCCTTTCGCTTCGCTCAAGGCACAAACAAGTTATGAAAAATGTTGTGCCCCTCCACTCTTT
>NZ_JBBMEX010000007.1:0-183208 GCF_040096355.1 Maccoyibacter intestinihominis | reverse complement strand
TCTTGAAAATACTGACTTTTAGCCTCTTTCAAAGAAAAATCCTCGGCGGAATGCCGAGGTCTTTGTCTACAGTCTGAGAATCAGAACTTATTGTTCTGGTTCTTTTTTTGTGATAAAATCGGACATCATATGGAAAGAAAAGAGGAGAGATGAATATGTATTGGATCATACCGTTATTACTTGCATTTTTATGCACACTTATAAATCCGTATATTGGATTGGTGGGAATACTCTATATCGGTGAAATCGTTGTATATTGGTTTTTTGATGAAAATGCAGAGAAGGCTGCAGATTTTGCATCCGGATATGTAGAAAAGACAGATGCGAAGTATTATGAAGTTTTGAAAAAAGCAGGAAAAGGCTGTTTGAACTTTTGGTGTGGATTAGCAGTCCTGTTCTTTGTGTTGATGACTATGATCAGTGTCATTGTAGAGACAGTGGCTTCCGGCACCATGCTTGGCGGACCAACAACCCTGACTCCGTTTCTGATCGGCAGCAAAGAGAACCGGGCAGCATATGGTGTGGCACTTTTGATGATTTCTATCCTGTTACATATTGTGGCACTGGTTATGATATTTTTGCGAAAAAAATATTTCTTAGAAAAACCAAAAGATATCAAACCATTAAAGACACTTGTTTTAAAAGAAGAAAATCCGGTAAACAGATTAGAAAATATACGGATTGGGATTGGTGGGATTCCGGTTGTACTGATATTGGCAGCAGGAGTGTTCGGCATGATGAATGAGTATTTTGGATGGCTTTCGTTTTTATTACATGCGGCATATCTGATCGGAATCGGAGTGATGACTGTCGTAATTGGAGGAATATTCCGATTTGCACAGAAAAATGAAACAATAAAAAAAGGGGTGCAATATTTCGTGAACTATGTCACGGATGGCGCACCATATTATCATTTCATCATAGGCGGCATGTGGATCGTAACAGCCTTTTTGGTGATCCTTCAGCTTTTGTTGGGACTGGGTTATAAAAATGACATCTTTATGATGTTTGGATTGCACAGGGGAACTTCTGCTATGGTGATTTCCTGTCTGCTTGAGTTAGCAGCAGCAACCTGGGTCAGTATAAAAAAGAATCAATAAATTTAATGTAACACGATATTCCTATAGAGTGAAAAACAGCCCGCAGGATCATGACAAAGTATAACATTGCCATGATTCCGCAGGCTGTTTGAACCTGTATAGAAATAAATCGAAAATTATTTTAATGAGCGGAATTTTTCCTCACAATATTTGCAACGGTAAACGGCATGTTCTTTGTCCGTTAAAATAAAAATCTGGTCAAGTTCCTGTTCGATCGAAGTAATGCATCTTGGATTCTTGCAGCGGATGACATTCTTAACCTGTTTTGGAAGGTGGAGTTTTCGCTTTTCAACGATCGTATCACCTTTGATGATGTTGACGGTAATGTTGTGGTCGATAAATCCTAAGATGTCAAGGTCGAGAGCATCAATGCTGCATTCCACTTTGATAATATCTTTTGTGCCCATTTTGCTGCTTCTGGCGTTCTTGATGATCGCAACGGTGCAGTCTAATTTATCCAATCCAAGGTCGTGATAGATTTTCAGACTCATGCCTGCTTGAATGTGATCAAGCACAAAACCTTCGCTGATTCCACTGATATTTAACATATAGTTGTCCTCCTGTTTGTCGTGTTTTCAACTGTCATTTATACCTGAATTCCAAGTAGAGTCAGGATCAGTGCCATTCGTACATAGACACCATACTGTGCCTGTTTGAAGTAAACAGCACGCGGATCATTGTCTACCTCAACGGAAATTTCATTGACACGAGGAAGCGGATGGAGTACTAACATATCCTTTGGAGCCAACTCCATTTTTTTCTTATCTAAAATGTAAAAATCCTTCATGCGCACATAGTCCTCTTCATTGAAGAAACGTTCCTTTTGTACGCGTGTCATATAGAGAATGTCCAGTTTGTCCATGGCATCTTCTAAGCGGATGACCTCTTCATATGGGATATGATTGCGGTTTAAGACCTCTTCGCGGATATAACTTGGTACTTTTAATTCCTCCGGTGAGATCAATACAAAACGGATGCCCGGATAACGGATCAGGGCATTGATCAGAGAGTGAACGGTACGTCCGAACTTTAAATCGCCGCACAAACCGATCGTCAGATTGTCCAATCTGCCTTTTAAACTGTGAATGGTTAATAAATCGGTAAGAGTTTGTGTAGGATGTTGATGACCGCCGTCTCCGGCATTGATAACTGGAATATTGGAATGAAGAGAAGCAACAAGAGGAGCTCCTTCTTTTGGATGACGCATCGCACAGATGTCTGCGTAACAGGAAATAATACGGATCGTATCGGAAACGCTTTCGCCTTTTGCTGCTGAACTCGAATCGGCACTGGAAAAACCAAGAACACTGCCTCCAAGATTTAACATGGCAGCTTCAAAAGAAAGACGGGTTCTGGTGCTCGGTTCATAAAAACAGGTGGCAAGCTTTTTTCCATCGCATGCATGTGCATATTTTTTGGGATCTTTTTCGATGTCATTGGCAAGATTTAAAAGCTCATCCAACTCTTCAACGGAAAAATCCAACGGACTCATTAAATGTCGCATAGTGTTCCTCCTTAAGTGATTTTTACTATCATATAATAGTTGTCCGAAATTTTCAAGATTCAGAATCCGAAATACTTAAGATTTTTTCAAAGATCAATCCTGCCGCTAACCAAAACGGTGCATAATCCAAACGGATGACACCATCGACATTTGTTTTGGCATTGTTATAGTCCCAGGGACACATATGATGTTTTTTTAAAAGAGAACCACTGATATATTCACAGGTGAAAATACCAAGGGTATAGACACTGCCGCGGTAAAGAGCAGGCTTGTCCTCCATCTGATGATGCATCGGATGGATCAGTGCAGCGAGTCCGTAAATCGGAAACATCCAGATAGAGGTCTGCCCTTTGAGTCGGAAATCCTTATTAAAAAAGGCGTGAAACGAGGTAAAGATGATCTCCATACACCATCCCGTCAGCCCACAGATTAAAAAATTTTTCTTCATAAAAACAGTATGTTCCATTGCGGAAAGTTTATGCGTGAAATTGACTTGAGGTGCAAAGTCCGTTATTATTAGAAAAGATAAAAAAGGAAAAGAGGAATGCTTATGCCAGCTCTGAAAAAATTATTAGAAAGATTAGATTATCAATGTGTGCAGGGGAACCCTGACATTGAGATTTCACATTTGATTTATGATTCGAGAAAAGCAGGGAAAGACGATCTGTTTGTCTGCATCAAAGGTACGGCAGTGGACGGACACAAGTTTGTTGGGGAAGTGGCACAAAAAGGAGCCGCTGCGATCGTGGTGCAGGAGGATGTAGAAGCACCAGAAGGGGTAACGGTTATCAAAGTCGAAGATACCCGCTATGCCTTAGCACTTTTATCAGCAGCATATTTTGACCATCCGGCGGAGAAAATGCGTGTCATCGGTGTAACCGGAACTAAAGGAAAGACGACCACGACCTATATGGTAAAATCCATTTTAGAGAGTGCAGGCTATAAAGTCGGTCTGATCGGTACGATCGAGGCGATCATCGGGGATGAAGTCATTCCGGCAAGCAACACGACACCGGAGTCCTATATTATACAGGAGTATTTTCATAAAATGGTGGAAACAGGCTGTGACTGCTGTGTCATGGAGGTATCCTCTCAGGGACTGATGATGCATCGTACGGCAGGATTTGTATTTGAAATCGGAATATTCACGAATATTGAACCGGATCATATCGGACCAAACGAGCATGCATCCTTTGAAGAGTATCTTGCCTGCAAGTCCATGCTGTTCCGCCAGTGTCGTTTAGGAATCGTCAATAAAGATGATGCCCATGTGGAAGAGATTTTAAAAGGACATACCTGCGAGGTGGAAACCTTTGGATTTTCCAAAGATGCGGATATCCATGCAGTCAATACGAAATTAGTAAAACGTCCGGGATATTTAGGGGTTGCCTATACTGTAGAGGGACTTTTAAATTTTGATGTAGAGATAGATGTTCCGGGAAAATTCAGTGTATACAATTCCCTGACAGCCATTGCGATCTGTCATCACTTTAATGTTTCCGTGGAGGATATGAAAAAGGCGCTTAAAGAGGCAAAGACGCGTGGCAGGATTGAGATGGTAAAAGTTTCCGATGAATTTACATTGATGATCGACTATGCACATAATGCGATGAGCCTTGAGAGCCTGTTAAGTACCTTAAAAGAATACGGACCGGAGCGTTTAGTCTGTGTCTTTGGATGCGGCGGCAACCGTTCTAAACTGCGTCGCTACGAGATGGGTGAGGTATCGGGAAGACTTGCAGACTTTACGATTATCACATCAGATAACCCACGATTTGAGGAACCACAGGCGATCATCGATGATATTAAAACAGGAATTGAGAAAACAGATGGAAAATACATTGAGATCATCGACAGAAAAGAAGCCATCCGCTATGCCATCGAGCATGGAAAACCGGGAGATGTCATAGTCCTTGCAGGAAAAGGGCATGAGGACTATCAGGAGATCAAAGGCGTGAAACATCCGATGGACGAAAGAGTTCTGATCGCAGAAGTCTTAAAAGAATTACATGGAGAATAAAAGATGGCATTATATGCAGATATTATCATTGATATCTCATTAGAAAAATTAGATAGAACGTTTCAGTATCTGGTGCCGGAAGAATTAGAACAGGACATTGGGATCGGAATGCCCATCGAAGTGCCGTTTGGAAAAGGAAGCAGAAGGATCACGGGTTATGTGGTAAATCTGACCACCGAACCTTCCTTTGATCCTGCGAAAATTAAACCTATATTTAATATTAAGACGGATGGGATACCGATCGAGGCGGAGCTGATCTCTTTAGCGGCATGGATGCGCAAAAACTATGGCGGGACCATGAACCAGGCACTTAAGACCGTGCTTCCGATCAAGCGGAAAGAGAATGAAAAACAAAAGCAGACGATCGCCTTAGCATTAGAGCCGCAGGCGGCGAGAACTCTTTTTTTAGAAAAAAACCGTAAGAACAGTGTGGCAAGGGAACGGTTATTAGAAGCCCTGATCGAACAGGGAGAGCTGCCAAAAGAGATCATTACGAAAAAGCTCGGAGTCTCTACCGCAGTCATCCATGCCTTAGAAGAACAGGGGATCGTAAAGACCATTTCTAAGAGGGATTACCGGAATCCGGTGGCGCATCTCAAAAAGAGCGGAAATGTTACAGTCTTAAATGCTGCCCAGCAAAACGTAGTGGACACTGTCTGGGAACAGATGAAAAACCATCAGCCAAAGACCTACCTTTTGCATGGTGTTACGGGAAGCGGTAAGACGGAAGTCTATATGGAACTGATCGCAAGAACGGTGGCGCAGGGAAAACAGGCCATCGTTCTGATCCCGGAGATCGCCTTAACTTATCAGACAGTCATGCGGTTTTATAACCGTTTTGGCGAGCGGGTCTCGATCCTGAATTCAAGACTTTCTTTAGGGGAGCGTTTTGACCAGTATCAGCGGGCAAAAAATGGAGAAATTGATGTCATGATCGGTCCGCGTTCGGCATTGTTCACACCGTTTTCAAATTTAGGCATTATGATAATAGATGAGGAACATGAGACTTCTTATAAAAGTGAGACCGTTCCAAGGTATCATGCCAGAGAAGTAGCGGCAAAGCGGGCAGAGTTGTGCGGTGCAACGTTAGTATTAGGTTCCGCAACGCCATCCTTAGAGAGTTATTATAAGGCAAAAAAAGGCGAGTACACACTGTTAGAACTGACCGAGCGGGTACAGAACCGCCCACTTCCCGTATGTCATGTCATCGACTTAAGGGATGAATTAAAGCAGGGAAACCGTTCCATCCTAAGTGTAAAATTACAGGAATTGATGGAAGAAAGGCTGCATAAAGGCGAACAGATGATGCTTTTTTTAAACCGCAGGGGCTTAGCGGGATTTGTGTCCTGCCGTGCCTGTGGAAATGTCATCAAATGCCCGCATTGTGATGTTTCCTTAAGCCAGCATCAGGGCGGCAGACTCATCTGCCATTACTGCGGCTATGAAACAGAACAGCCAAAGGTCTGTCCGGTATGTGGTTCTAAATATATCGGTGGTTTTAAGGCGGGGACACAAAAGATCGAAGAGATCGTAAAAAAACGTTTTCCCGAGGCGAGAACGATCCGCATGGATATGGATACGACACGGACAAAAGACGGATATGAGAAGATCTTATCTGCATTTTCAAACAGGGAGGCAGATATCCTGATAGGGACCCAGATGATCGTAAAAGGACATGATTTTCCAAATGTGACCTTAGTAGGAGTCCTAGCGGCAGATATGTCACTCTATATCCATGACTATCATTCCGCAGAGCGTACATTCCAGCTTTTAACGCAGGCGGCAGGAAGAGCAGGCAGGGGAAGTGAACCGGGCGAGGTGGTCATCCAGACTTATACACCGGAACACTACAGTATCGAGGCGGCAAAAGAACAGGATTACCGGATGTTCTATGAACAGGAGATCCGTTATCGTGACCTTTTGAATTATCCGCCGGTCTGGAATCTTTTAGTCATACTGATTTCTTCGAGAGAGGAAGAAAACGCTACAAAAGCGGCAGAGCAGATAGAAAAAAAGATCGCACAGATGCAACTAAAGACCGTGGCAGTCATTGGACCGACAGAGCCGGCAGTTGCAAAGATCAATGATATTTATCGCAAGGTCCTCTATCTAAAATGTGGAAATTATGATACATTAGTGGAGATAAAGGACAGCTTAGAACAATATTTAGAAAAAGAACCGTTTGGGAACGGGATTGGCATACAGTTTGATTTCAATCCGGTACATGGGTTTTAGACAGGAGAAAGAGAGGGACATTATGGCACTTAGAACCATTCGTATTCAGGGAGATGAAGTATTAAATAAACGATGCAGAGAGGTAACGGAGATGACTCCGAGAATAGCAACGCTGATCGAGGACATGATAGAAACGATGGATCATGCAAACGGCGTAGGACTTGCGGCATGCCAGGTCGGCATCTTAAAGCGTATCGTAGTCATTGATGTAGGAGACGGACCGATCGTATTGATCAATCCGGAGATCTTAGAGACAGAGGGCAGCCAGACCGGAGATGAGGGATGCTTAAGCCTTCCTGGAAAAGCAGGAGTAGTCACCAGACCAAATTATGTCAAAGTGCGGGCATTAGATGAAAATATGGTAGAGCGTGAATTAGAAGGTACAGAGCTTCTTGCAAGAGCATTCTGCCATGAAATAGACCACTTAGACGGACATCTGTATACAGAGCTGGTAGAAGGTGATCTGTTTGATGTGCGTTATGAGGAAGAAGAGGAATAGACATGAGATTGATTTTTATGGGAACACCGGATTTTGCGGTGGGGACATTAGAAGCGCTGATCGAGGCAGGACATGAGGTAGCTCTGGTGGTCACACAGCCGGATAAACCGCGTGGAAGAAGTAAAAAACTGCAATATCCGCCGGTAAAAGAAGCAGCTCTTGCACATAATATAGAGGTATTCCAGCCAAAACGTGTGAGAGAAGCAGAAAGCATTGAATATCTGAAAAAATATCAGCCGGACTGTATTGTCGTTGTGGCATTTGGACAGATTCTGCCAAAAGAGATTTTAGAAATGCCAAAATACTGCTGTGTGAACGTTCATGCATCCCTGCTTCCGAAATACCGTGGAGCAGCACCGATCCAGTGGGCAGTCATCAATGGAGAAAAAGTCAGCGGCGTGACCACGATGCGTATGGATGAGGGACTCGATACCGGAGATATGATCTTAAAAGAAGAGGTGACACTTGCACCAGATGAAACCGGAGGAAGCCTGTTCGACCGTTTAGCCGAGGTTGGAGCTAAGTTAGCAGTTCAGACTTTACAGGCACTTGAAGATGGAACGGCAGAATTTACACCGCAGGATCACGAGAAAGCAACACAGGTAGGCATGATAAAGAAATCCTTCGGAGAGATGGACTTTACAAAGAGTGCCGTAGAATTAGAACGTCTGATCCGTGGACTGAATCCTTGGCCGGGAACTTATACCGAATATCAGGGAAAAACCTTAAAAATCTGGGGTGCGACAGTGGAAGATGGTGGTGATCCGTCAAAGGCAGGCACAATCGTAAACGTCAAAAAGCACAGCTTTGGCATCCAGACAAAAGATGGTATTTTAGTTCCGACCGAGATACAGTTAGAGGGCAAAAAACGGATGACCGCAGAGGCATTCTTATGTGGTGTTTCGCTCGAAGAAGGAACTGTGCTTGGCACAAATGCCTAGAGAGTTTGCTTAAAAGACACTCATAAAAACAGTATCAGAAAAAAAGCACAAAATATTAGAAACAGGAGGAATTCATATGTACTACTGGTGGGACCCAACTTACATTCTTGTAGTGATCGGAGCGATCATTTGTCTGATCGCATCTGCAAGAGTCAAAACCACTTATGCAAAATATTCAAAATACCGCAGTATGTCAGGACTGACCGGAGCACAGGCGGCGGAGCGGATCTTACACGATGCCGGCATCTATGATGTGCAGGTCGGACATATTTCAGGAAACCTGACAGACCATTACAATCCAAAGACCAAGGTGTTAAACCTTTCCGACAGTGTCTATGGAAGCACTTCTGTAGCAGCGATCGGTGTGGCAGCACATGAATGTGGTCATGCGATCCAGCATCAGACCGGATATTTTCCACTGACATTGCGTGGAAATTTAGTACCGGTGGCAAACTTTGGCTCCACTATGGCATGGCCGTTGATCATTATCGGACTGTTCTTTAACAGCAGTACCGGAAGTTTTCTGATCCAGCTTGGAATCATTTTCTTCTCTTTAGCAGTACTGTTTCAGTTAGTGACACTTCCGGTAGAGTTCAATGCGTCTAACCGTGCATTGCATATCTTAGGAACCACAAATATGCTTCAGGATGATGAATTGAAGTATACAAGACGGGTATTAAGAGCAGCGGCACTGACCTATGTGGCGAGTGCGGCAGCAGCGATCCTGCAGCTACTTCGTCTGATCATCTTATTTGGAGGAAATGACCGTGACTGATAAGACAGACACGAGAGAGATTGTACTCGACATCCTTTTAGCAGTAACAAGGGATGGCGAGTACAGTCATATTGCGTTAAAAAACACACTGGACAAATACCAGTATTTAGAAAAAAGAGAACGTGCCTTCCTTACAAAAGTAGTAGAGGGAACGTTAGAATACCAGATTCGGATAGATTATATCATCAATACATTTTCCAATACAAAAGTACATAAAATGAAACCGGTCATCCGCTGCATCCTAAGGAGTGCGGTCTATCAGATCTGCTTTTTAGATGGAGTGCCGGATTCTGCTGCCTGCAATGAGGCAGTGAAGTTGGCAAAAAAACGTGGGTTCCATACATTAAAAGGTTTTGTCAACGGAGTGCTTAGAAATATCGCAAGAAATAAAGAGAACATCACATATCCGGAGAAAGAAAAAGAACCGGTCGCGTATCTTTCCGTTATCTACTCCCTTCCGGAGTGGTTAGTCCGTCAGTGGAAGGATGAATATGGAATGGAGCGTACCGAGCAGATGGCGGTGGCATTTTTGACAGAGCAGCCGACCACGGTGCGGATCAATACTGAACGCATCACGAAACAAGAATTGATAGACCGGCTGCAAAGCGAAGGTGTCAGGGTATCGGAAGCTGTGCAGATGGAGGATGCCTTATTCCTGTCCGGTTATGATTATCTGAATAAGCTAAAGAGCTTTCAGGAAGGACTTTTTTATGTACAGGACATCAGTTCCATGACAGCGGCAAAGGAAGCAGGAGCAAAAGAGCAGGATGTGGTCTTAGACCTCTGCGCCGCGCCGGGTGGTAAAAGCATTTATGTGGCACAACAGATGCATGGAAAGGGACGTGTCATCGCAAGGGATCTGACACCACAGAAAGTCTTTTTGATCGAAGAAAATATCAGAAGATGTCAGGTATCTAATATGCAGGCAGAGTGCGCGGATGCAAGGATTTTTGATGCGGCATGGGAGAAAAAAGCAGATGTCGTGATCGCAGATCTGCCGTGTTCGGGACTTGGTGTGATAGGCAGAAAAAAAGATATCAAATATAAGATGACCGTAGAAAAAGAGGCAGAGCTTGTGGCACTGCAAAGGGAAATCCTAAAAAATGCAGTGCGTTATGTCAAACCGGGCGGAACACTTCTTTACAGTACCTGTACGATCCATAAAGCGGAAAATGAGGAAAATGTCAGGTGGCTGTCAGAGCAGTACCCGGAACTGGAAGTAGAACTGCAAAAGCAGATTTTTCCAGGAGAAGAAGGAAATGACGGATTCTTTGTTGCAAGGATGAAAAAAGGAAAGAAACATGAGTGAGATACAGAGTGAAAATCATAGAAAAACAGACATCAAATCCATGGATTTAGCAGAATTGAAAGCGTTTATGACATCCATTGGAGAAAAGCCGTTCCGGGCATCCCAGATCTATCAGTGGATGCATGTCCGCCATGTGAGCAGCTGGGATGAGATGACGAATTTATCAAAGGCACTTCGGGAAAAGTTAAAAGAGCAGGCAGAACTGACGGTCTTAGAGCCGGTGACCATTCAGACATCGAAACTGGATGGAACCAAAAAATATCTGTTCCGTCTGCCGGATGGAAATATGATAGAGAGCGTGCTGATGCGCTATAAACACGGCAATTCCGTCTGCATCTCCTCGCAGGCAGGCTGCCGTATGGGCTGCCGTTTCTGTGCGTCTACCTTAGACGGATTAGTCAGAGGACTGACTCCGGCAGAGATGTTAGAGCAGATTTACCGCGTAGGAGAAGACATCGGAGAGCGGATCTCCAATGTGGTTGTGATGGGAACGGGAGAACCGTTAGACAACTACGAAAACCTGCTGCGTTTTATTACCATGCTGACCGATGAAAACGGCTTAAACATCAGCCAGAGAAATCTGACGGTATCCACCTGTGGCATTGTGCCGAAGATTAAGGAACTTGCCGAAGAAAAATTACAGATGACATTAGCACTTTCCCTGCATGCTTCAAACCAGAAAAAGAGGCAGGAACTGATGCCGATCGCAAATAAGTATGACATCGAAGAAGTGATCGATGCCTGCAAATATTATTTTTCAAAGACAGGCAGGAGAGTGACCTTTGAGTACAGCTTAGTGGCAGGAGTCAATGATACAAAAGAGGATGCAGAGGAACTCAGCAGACTGATCCATGGAATGAACTGTCATGTGAATCTGATACCGGTCAACCCAATCAAAGAGCGGAATTATAAGCAGCCGGATCATACGGCAACAGAGAAATTCAAAATAGAACTTGAAAAAAATGCAATAAATGTTACTATTAGAAGGGAAATGGGCAGAGACATAGATGGTGCCTGTGGACAATTGAGAAAGAGATATACAGAAGGGTAGGCGAAACAGGGAATGAAGACATTTTCGATATCAGACATCGGAAAGAGAAGAGAAATGAATCAGGATTATATGTATACATCGGAGAATGCCGTTGGAAATTTGCCGAACCTTTTTATTGTAGCAGATGGGATGGGCGGACACAAAGCAGGTGAGTATGCATCCAGATATACGGTAGAAAGTATCGTAGAGAGTATTGAAAAGGATGAGAGAACCGAACCGGTGGAGGTCATCGAGCATGCCATCTGTAAAGCAAATGAGGAACTGATAAAAAAAGCAGCCGGTGATGAGGCAATGTCCGGCATGGGGACTACGGTTGTTGTAGTGACAGTAATCGGGGAAAAGGCATGGGTTGCCAATGTTGGTGACAGCAGAATGTATGTTGTCGGCAAAGAGATCAAACAGGTGACCAGAGACCATTCCTTAGTAGAGGAAATGGTACGCATGGGCGAGATTGCAAAAGATGCAGCAAAAGATCATCCCGACAAGAATATCATTACAAGAGCTGTAGGAGCAGCAGACAAAGTAGTAGCGGATTTCTTTCAGGTGAATTTAGAACCGCAGGATTACATATTGATCTGTACGGACGGATTGACAAACATGGTAGAGGACCAGGACATCCGAAGCATCATCAACAGTCAGAGAGACGTTGCGGAGTGCGCGGAGAGATTAGTCCGGACAGCAAATGACAATGGGGGAAAGGATAATATCACGGTGGTTGTTATAGAACCGTTTTAGACGAGGTGGAAAGAATGCTAACAGAAGGAATGTTTATAGATGATCGTTATGAGATCGTAGGAAAAATAGGTGCGGGCGGAATGTCGGATGTCTATAAGGCAAAAGACCATACATTAGGACGTTTCGTTGCGATTAAAGTATTAAAACAGGAATTTTCAGAGGATGTTAATTTTGTAACAAAGTTCCGTACTGAGGCGCAGTCAGCAGCGGGCTTAGAGCATCCGAATATTGTCAATATTTATGACGTAGGAAGTCAGGAGGGGATGTACTACATTATCATGGAATATGTAGAAGGCATTACCTTAAAGACTTATATTGAGAAAAAAGGACAGCTTACTTTTAAAGAGGCGATCAGTATTGCCATTCAGGTAGGCAGAGGAATTGAGGCTGCCCATAAGAAAAATATCATTCACAGGGATATCAAACCGCAGAATATCATGATCTCCACAGAGGGAAAAGTCAAAGTCATGGACTTTGGTATTGCAAGAGCGGCAACATCAAATACCATTAATTCGGATGTGATGGGTTCTGTCCATTATTCTTCCCCGGAGCAGGCAAGAAACGGTTTTGTGGATGGCAGAAGTGACATCTACTCCTTAGGAATCGTGATGTACGAAATGGTGACAGGACGTGTACCGTTTGACGGAGATACCACTGTAGCCGTGGCAATCCAGCATTTGCAGGAAGAAATGGTAGCACCGAGTGCTTATGCACCAAATCTTCCGGTCAGCTTAGAAAAGATTATTTTAAAGTGTACACAGAAGAATGCAGACAGAAGATATCAGACCATGGGCGATCTGTTATTGGATTTAAAGAAATCCCTGATCAATCCGGATGAAGATTTTGTGACATTGGTAGATCCGAATGTCGGCGGCGAGACAAGAAAATATAATGATGAAGATTTAGAGCGCATCAAAAAAGAAGCAGAAAGCGTTTATTATGATCCGCAGGAAGAAGCGGAAGAGGATGAGGACGACGAAGAAGAGGAAGAATCCGAAGGCGAACTCAATCCGAAGATGGAAAAGGCTATGTCCATTGCAGGGATCGTTGCAGGTGTGATCATTGTCGGAATTGTCATCTGGCTGATCTTAAGTGTCAGTGGGATCGTAAAATTTGGTTCCTCCGGTAAAAAGGATGATACAAAAGAGGCGACAAAAACAGAGAAAGACAGCGAACAGGTCGAGATGATCGATGTCACCGGAATGACCTATGAGGAAGCAAAAAAAGCATTAAATAAAATTGATCTAGGCATCAAAGACGGCGGCACACAGGCTTCCGAAAAATATGATGCAGGAGAGATCATCTCGCAGAGTGAAGACAAAGGAGATATGATCAAGAAAAATACAACCATTGTCGTTGTGATGAGCAGTGGCGTGGGTGAAGTTTCCGTTCCGGATGTCAAGGGACTCGATGAAACATCCGCCATTAATAAACTGCAGGATAACGGATTTAAGTATTCAAGGGATTACGCAAACAGTGATACGGTAGCAAGCGGTCAGGTCATCTCCCAGACACCGGATGCAGGTGCCAAGGCAAAGAAGGGTGACAGTATCAGTATTGTTGTATCTCAGGGAAAAGCACCGGTCGTAGTTCCAAATGTGGTTGGAAAATCGGAGACAGATGCCAGAAACGAACTCTCAGGAGCAGGACTGACGGTAACAAGTGTTACCAAAGAGAACAGTGATACCGTTGCGGCAGGAAATGTCATCAGTCAGAGTATCGCAGATGGAAAATATGTCGATGCGGGAAGCAATATCAGCCTGGTCATCAGTGACGGACCAAAGATCACTTATTATAAGTTCAGTGCCAAGATTACGGCACCGGCAGATAATGACAGTGTGGTAGGTGCAAGTATTGTATTAAAGGACTCTAATGGAGCAGTGTTAGAGCAGTGGAACAGTATTGCGATCGAATCCTTCCCATACTCGATCCAGAAAACAGATATCGCAGAAATGTCTTCCGGAAAACTTGAGATTACCTGGTCACTTTCTGACGGAACAGAGCAGAAACAGGTACAGGACGTTACATTTAACAAGCAGTAAGGAAAGATATGCAGGGAAAGATAGTAAAAGGAATTTCCGGGTTCTACTACATTCATGTAGTAGGAGCCGGAATTTATGAATGTAAAGCAAAAGGTAGTTTTCGCAATCAGAAAATTAAACCATTAGTCGGAGATAACGTGGAAATTGCTATTTTAGATGAAAATGAGAAAAAAGGAAATATCGAAAAAATCCTACCAAGGGAAAACGAACTGATCCGGCCGGCAGTTGCCAATATTGACGGAGCATTGGTGGTCTTTGCGGCGGCAAAGCCAAAGCCGAACTTCCATCTGTTAGACCGTTTTTTAGTGATGATGGAATATCAGCATATTCCGGCAGTGCTTTGCTTTAATAAGACAGATCTAGTGGATGAAGAAGAACGAAAGAGACTGCAGGACATCTATGCCGCAGCCGGATATCCGATCTGTTTTATCAGTGCGAAAGAGCAGATCGGTATAGAAACTGTCAAAGAGCAGATAGAGGGAAAGACCTTTGCCTTAGCCGGTCCGTCCGGTGTCGGAAAATCCTCGCTTACGAATGTGTTGCAGTCAGAGATCCGGATGGAGACCGGAGAGATCAGTATGAAGATCGAAAGAGGAAAGCATACGACGAGACATTCACAGGTCATACCGCTTTCGAAAAACACCTATCTGATGGACACGCCGGGATTCAGTTCCATGTATATGCCGGGATTTGAAAAAGAGGATTTAAAAGAGTGCTATCCTGAATTTGTGGCATTAGAAGAACAATGCCGTTTTACGGGATGCAGTCACATCCATGAGCCGGACTGTGCCGTAAAGGAAGCACTGTCAGAAGGAAAGATCAGTACAGAGCGGTATGAGAACTACTGTACCCTATATGAAGAAATAAAAGATACGAAAAAGTATTAGGAGGAACTTAATTATGAAATGTCTGTCACCGTCTATATTATCTGCTGATTTTGCCAATTTAGGCGAGCAGATCCGAGTGATTGATGAAGCGGGAGCGGATTATGTGCATATTGATGTTATGGATGGCTGTTTTGTCCCAAACATCTCCTTTGCATTTCCGGTGCTCAAAGCGATCCGTCCGCTGACGGAGAGAATTTTTGATGTGCATCTGATGATCGAGGAACCGATTCGTTATATTGACGAATTTGCGGCAGCAGGAGCGGATATCATTACCGTTCATGCAGAAGCGTGTAAACATTTAGACCGCACCATTGAAGTGATCAAAGAGCATGATATTTTAGCAGGAGTAGCATTGAATCCGGCAACGCCGTTAGAAGCGGTCGAGTATATCCTGCCGAAAGTGGATATGGTATTGCTGATGACAGTCAATCCGGGATTTGGCGGACAGTCCTACATTTCCTATTGTACGGAAAAAGTCCGTAAGTTAAAGGAGATGATCGAGCGTCAGGGACTAAAAACCGACATTCAGGTGGACGGAGGAATCAATCTGGACAATGTGGAAATGGTGATGGATGCAGGAGCGAATATCATTGTGGCAGGAAGTGCAGTGTTCAAAGGTGATGTTGCGCAGAATGTGCAGGATTTTTTAACTCTGATGAAATAAGAGTGGATGGGTGAAATGGTACAGAAAACAAAAAAGATATTGGTAATATCAGGCGGTGCCATAGAGGCATCTTTTATGTTAAAATATATAGAAGAACAACAATTTCGTTATATTATTGCTGCGGACTCCGGCATGGAGTTTTTATATAAGTACGGAAAAAAACCGGACATGATCGTGGGCGATTTTGATTCCGTAGACCCGGCTGTATTAGAGGCGTATCGAAAAATGGACGGCATTGAGTGGAAAGTATTACGTCCGGAAAAAGACGATACGGATACCGAGTCAGCAGTGCAGACTGCGGCAGAGCTTGGGGCAGAAGAGATTCATATTGTAGGAGGAACCGGAAGCAGGTTAGACCATATGCTTGCAAATGTCTATCTGCTGGGATTGCTGCGGGAAGAGGGAATTTCGGCTTATCTTGTAGATGCACATAACCGGGTACAGGTCATAGATCAAAGAACCGTGATCAAAAGAGAAACACAGTATGGAAAATATGTCTCACTGCTTCCGTTTATGGGAGCTGTGGAAGGCATTACATTAAAGGGAATGAAATATCCATTAGAGGATTATACGTTAGATCACTGCCATTCGATCGGGATCAGTAATGAGATCACAGGAGAACAGGCAGAGATTGAATTTCGAACAGGCAGATTAGTAGTAATCGAATCTAAGGATTAGGAATAGTTTTACAGGAGAAGGAAGCAGGATATAACAGAAAGAGGTGGGAGAGTCTGTGAATTTGCAAATGGTAGTAACATATATCGGGGTAGATTTTTTTTGCGATGGCACGCATTAGAAGAACGGATAAACGTCCGGGCAGACGGGTCTATCTGATCTGTCAGATACCGATCGGGCTTGCAATGGTATTATGTCTGACGACACCGTGGACCGGCTGGGTATTTCAGATTGCGGCAGATGGTACATACCAAAGAGGCGTATTGTTCGTTTTTGTGTCATCCCTGCAATATCTGTATAGTCTTGTAGTCTGTATCTATGCCGTAAAGTATGGTATCCGGGAAACGAATAAGGAAAGGCGGACATTGTGCTGGCTGTTGGGGATTTTTTTACTATTTCCGTTATTAGCGGGTATGGTACAGATGATGGTTGGAAATACGCCGATTTTAGCACCGGCAATCATAACACCATTATTTATCATTTTTGTCTATATACAAAGGACGCAGATTTATAATGATGCACTGACCGGGCTGAATAACCGGAAACGTCTGTTTTTTATGTTAGAAACGAAGATTCCACAGGCAGATAAGGAGCATCCGATGATCCTTTATCTCTTAGATGCAAACCGTTTCAAATAGATTAATGACAAGTATGGTCATGCAGAAGGAGACAATGCACTGATATCCATTGCGGAGTGCATGATACAGCTTGCGGGAGAGTACAACATCTTTGTGGCACGTTACGGTGGTGATGAATTTATGATGTTAGATTACGGAACAGAGCTTTTAGAGCCTGTAAGAGTAATGGAGAGATTGCATTTTCTGATTGCTAAGAAATGTGAAGAGAAGAAAATAAGAGAGCAAGTCCTTTACCCGTGGGGGATTCCATGGGGAGAGGACTTGGTTTCATTTTATCATAATTTACATTATGGTTTGTTTTTGATCAAGGCGTGTCCTGTTGCTTGACAATATGGTAAAAACACCATATTATATTGATATAGAAATCACATCGGAGGAAAGTTATGAGTGAATTTAAAGCAGAATTCTACGAAACAGAGGAGGGAAAGAAACCCGCGAAAGATTTTATGCTTTCACAAAATCCCAAAATGAAGGCAAAATTATTTGGCTTAGTTAGTATTTTAGAGCAGTATGGGAATCAGTTAAGAGAACCATACAGTAAACCTTTAGGTGATGGAATATTTGAATTGCGAGCAAAAGTAGGGACAGATATTTCAAGAGTATTATATTTCTTTTATTATGAAGGGAGAATAGTATTAACACATGGTTTTGTTAAGAAGACGAAAAAGACACCGCCAAGTGAAATTGAATATGCAAAGAAATGCAGAAAAGCTTTTTTAGAAAGGAGTGGTGAATAATGAGTGAATTTCAAAATTTATTACAAGAAGAATTAAAAGACCCTGAATTTAAAAAGGAATGGGATGACATGCAGCCGGAAATGGATGTTATTCGTGCCATGATCGATGCACGCATTGAACAGAATTTAACACAAAAAGAGCTTGCAAAGCGTACGGGAATAGATCAGGCAGATATAAGTAAACTTGAAAATGGAACCAGAAATCCATCTTTAAAACTTTTGAAGCGGTTAGCTCATGGTATGGGGATGCAATTAAAAATTGAATTTGTACCAATGCAAACACAATTACGGAAATAGCGTATAATATTTTAGGCATTCGGATTCTGAAAGGAGTCCGAATGTCTTTTTTGATTCTTTTGATTATTCCAAATATATTCCGGTAGGCAGATAAATGTGGTAAAATAAAGCAATAACAATACAAGATTTTGAAATAGGAAAGTGACTGAAAAGGTGACTGAAAGGGTGATTGATAGGATCACTGGAAAAAGTAGGGAAATAATATATTATTACTGGAAAATTAACTAAAAAAGGAGGTCTAAAGCTATGAAAAAGAAACAAAAAGGAAAATTAGTGTTAGGACTGTTCATAGGATGCTGTCTTTTATACGCAATGTCTGGATTTTCCACAAAATCCGTACAGGCAGCAGCATCTCTCCAAAAAGAGGACGGGCAATTAGTCGGAGGGAAAGCTCAGGACATCTCACCGGCGGGAAAATACAAACCAAAAGAGAACGAAGATGCAAAAAATACAGAAGTAAAGAGTCAGGATACAAAGAGTACAGAAGCAGAGAACATAGAAGTAAAGGATCAGGAAGAACAAAAAAGTACCGGAACGAATGATCTGACTCAGAATGCGACAGGAGCTTCTGCGCAGAGCGGTACATATGGCAATGTAAAATGGAAATTATCAGGTACGACACTGACGATCACAGGTTCCGGTGCAATGCCGGATGCAAGTCTGTCAGAACCTGCACCGTGGAGCGAACTCAATGTAAAGAGTGTAGTGATCAGTGAGGGGATTACCGTGATCGGACAGCAGAACTTTTGCAGAATGAGTTCCATTACATCGGTTAGCTTTCCACAATCCTTACAGACCATCAAAGAGGCAGCATTTTATGAGTGTTCATCACTTACAGGAGTAAAACTTGCTAAGAATGTCAAAACCATAGAGAGCGGAGCATTTGCAGGATGTACTTCATTAGCAGCATTTTCCGCAAGCGGAGTAACCACAATGGGGGATTATGCATTGCAGGAGACCGTGATTACTACTTTTGAAATTCCTAAAAAAATGACAAAATTTTCGCCACAGATATTATTTGGCAATACGAGCCTTTCCGAGTTGAAAGTTGCATCCGGCAACACTGCTTTTATAGCAGAAGATGGTGTTTTATATACAAAAGATAAGTCCACGTTAGTGCTGTTTCCAGTGGATAAAGCGGTTACACAATTTACCGTGCCGACCGGTGTAAAGCAGATCGGAGATTATGCTTTTTCCAAGACCCGTAATCTGAAAAGCGTTCGTTTTTCCAATGTAACAACACTTGGGGAGGGAGCATTTTACGATTCCTCATTATCAGGAGCATTGGTACTTACCGATAAGATAACAACGGCTGGCAGTTTTGCATTCGATAGTTGTACAGAGATTACATCCGTCAAATTCGGGAAAGGACTGAAAGAGTCCCCTTACAGGATGTTTGAGGCGTGCAGCAGCATTAAAACGATTGATTTTGGAGGACTTCAGACCTTGGGTATGCGTACTTTCTGCGATTGTAGCAGTTTAGTGAACGTCACACTTCCGGATCGAATGAAAAAATGGGGTGGTTCCGTTTTTAACAGTTGTAGCAGCCTGAAAACGTTTACGGCAAAAGGCTTAGAAACGATCGGTTATGCTGATTTTGCACAGTGCTATGCGTTAGAAACGGTAAATTTGTCAAAGGTGAAAACAATCTATCGACAGGCATTTGCAAATTGCCCTTCTTTAACCAGTATTACGCTTCCGGCATCTACACAGTATGTAGATGAGAACGCCTTTGAGGCAGGGGTACAGGTAAACTGCCTGAATAAAGAACTTGTGAAGTTTGGTAAAAATGGACTTCATTATGCAGAGAAGATCACCATTTCCGGTACCAGAGATTATAAAAAAGCCTTTGAGGTTCTTTCCATTGTAAATAAAAAAAGAGCGGAAAATGGTTTGTCGGCATTGACGATGGATAGCAGCTTATTAGAAACAGCGATGATCAGAGCAGGAGAGCAGGAAGTGCTGTTTTCCCATACAAGACCGGATGGTGCAGGCTGTTTTTCGGCAAATGCAGCTATGATCGCAGAAAATGTTGCGATCAATCAGCGTTCAGCTTCAGAAGTGATGAACAGTTGGATGAATTCAGAAGGTCATAGAGAGAATATTCTTTCGAAAGATGCCACAACGATAGGAATCGGATGTTTTTATATGGATGGAGTCTATACATGGGCGCAGTGCTTTGGGAATGCCGAGAATCCGCAGGCAGCAGCAAAACCGGCGAATCAGACGGTAAGTCAGTCGATGTATATTCCAAACGGCACTTTTTCGGAAGCGATCACAAGCAGGGGGATCATATGGAATACGCCGAAAGAGTATACATATCAGTTTAGTATTGGGATTGATAGTGCAAAATGTCAGGTTGGAAAAAAGACACAGGCAAAATTGTGGCTGATTAATCCGGAATTTGGACAAAAGGTGGCATTTAGCAGTAAGAATATCACCTGGGTATCCGGCAATACGAAGATCGCGAAAACAGATGCCAAAGGAAAGGTATCCTTTGTCGGCTCGGGAAATGTAACGATCACAGGTAAAACGAAATACTATCAGACCTCTGTGAAAATAAAAGTCAAAGTCAATGGAAAAACAAGTACGAAAAAATCCTCAAAAGTAGTCTTAAAGGACAAGTATGCCATTTACACAGGCAAAGCGATCAAGATCGGTAAGGCGAAGGTAACCGGAAGTAAAGGAAAAGTAACCTACACCTATTATACGGATGCGAAGTGCAAAAAGAAGCTGAAAAACTATCCGAAAAAAGTCGGAACTTATTATGTAAGAGCAAAAGTTGCAGCGACTGACACGCATAAGAGTGCACAGTCTAATATTGCAAAACTGGTGATCCAAAAAAAGAATCCAATGACTGTAAAAGTTAAGTCAAAGACTTACAAAGCCAAGGCATCTACCGGAAAACTTGCAAAAAACTACTCCTTTAAGATCGGTGTCACAAAGGCAAAGGGAACGGTAACCTACAGTAAGTCCAAGAATTGTAAGAAATATATTACGGTAAACAATAAAGGAAAGGTAACCATCAAAAAGGGAACACCGAGAGGAAAATATACGATCAACGTAAAGGCAAAGGGAAAAGGAACCTATGCCAGCCGTACGATTAAAGTATCGATCAAGGTAGAATAAAAAACATAGCAATACAAGAACGGGAGAATTTTCATGGAATTAACAACCAAAAGACTGATACTGCGTAAATGGCAGGAATCAGATGCTAAAAGCCTGTATGAATACGCAAAAGATCCAAGGGTTGGCCCCATTGCCGGCTGGCCGATACATACAAGTGTAGAAGACAGCAGAGAGATCATAAAGAATGTATTATCTGCGGATGAGACCTATGCAGTAATACCAAAAGATCAGGATCAGGCAGTAGGCAGTGTAGGACTGATGATCGGGTCTGCAAGTAATTTAGATATTCCTGACACCGAAGGAGAGATCGGATATTGGATCGGAGTGCCGTTCTGGGGACAGGGACTGATACCGGAAGCTGTGGAGGAACTGTTAAGGCACGGTTTTGAAGATTTGAAGTTAGACAGGATCTGGTGTGGCTATTTTGATGGAAATGAGAAATCAAAACGGGTACAGGAAAAATGCGGATTTATCTATCATCATACCAACCGTGATATCCATTGGAAATTGATGGATGATATACGCACGGAGCACGTTACCTGCATGAGCAGGGAGGACGCAGAACTGCTGGTACAGGAGCGGAAAAACAGCTTAAGGGAGTAGCAGAGAGTAGAATTTGGGGAGGGAATCCTAAAAAAGCTGGTTTTTCATTTTTGCGACTCCCCGTTTATCATGCAGGAAAACTATGCGGATACATTGATGCGGTTACAGGATATTTTTTATCTGTATAAAAATGAATCCTTAGATGAACTGACCGATGATGAGCTGTTAGAGTACATGAAAGAGAAATTTGATGGAATCTGTGCCGGAGATCTTGATTATTTAGAGGGAACGGTACTTGATACATTCGCAAGAGAGGTGCGGACCGGTACGAAAAAATATATCGGAAAATATCGGGAGGATGAGGCATGAATACAGAGCAGAAAACAGATCAGCAGATCGATTATGGAATGGAAGAACTGATCCCCGTAGTAGCAGAGCTGACAGAAAAATTCACCTCAGCAGAGAGTAGCTCCGTCTCGTATGAGAGAGCAAGACACTTGATGGAGGCAGTGCATCACAGGAGGAAAAACCCTACGAAGTATTAGAAGAGCTGGTATGCAGTCAGACAGCAGAGGAGTTAAAAAAACAGTGTAGAAAGATTATAGACAGCACCACAGACTGCATGGAACGGTAGTTCTGACGGACTTTGGATATTTATAAAAAGCAGCGTAAAAAATTGCATTTTTTGACAAAATATGACGAAAACAATATTGCAAAAGCCTACCAATCTGATTATAATAATCGTATATGAGAGAATACAAAAAATACACAAAAAGGGAGAGAAGCATATGTTTAAAAAATTAGATGGAATGCTTATCAGAAAAAAAATGATAACCGGCTATCTGATCGTGATCGTACTGATGGTATTTTCAGGAATCTTAGCAATCGTAGGAGAGACGATACTGCTTAGAAATCTCAGTAATTATTCTAACAAAGTACAGCGGGCTGACACAGCCGTTCAGATGTGCAGACTGAATGTAAATATTGCAGCCAGAAATATCCGTGAGATGGCGTTAAATGACGATAAGTCAAGTTATGTTACATATAAGAAAAATGTAGACGATGCTTTAAAGAATATTGATCAAGAGTTAGATGCAATGAAAAAAACAGGGGTCATTGAGGACAAGCTCTATAATCAGTATGTGACCCAGATGAATAAGTGGGGGACCATCGGTATGGATATTATCGATGAGATTGAAGCAGGAAATCAGAAAGATGCAACGGAAAAGATACTGACAAAATGTGCACCGGCATTATCCGAAGCAGTAGATACCGCAAAAGAAATACAAAAGATTACAGATGAACAAGTGGACAAACTGATGTTTGCAAGTAAGCGTGATGCAGTTTCCAATATTATTGGTATTATCATATTCAATTTAATCGGCATCGCATCCGCAGTAGTAGTTGGAAAACGTATTATTGCATCTATTTTGATACCATTAGCTGCATTGGAGGAGACAACGAAAGAATTGTCCCAAGGAAATCTTCACAGCACTTTGGATTATCAGGCAGATGATGAGCTGGGTTCATTAGCAGACAGCTTAAGATCTTCTATAGCAACCTTATCTTCTTATGTAGACGATATCGGTGCTTCAATGCAGGAATTTGAAAAAGGGAACTTTGTTGTCAATCCATCCGTAGAATGGAAGGGAGATTTCAAAGGAATCTTAACATCCTTTAAAGCATTTGAGCACAGTATGGCAGATATGATCACAAACGTTCAAAGCGTTGCAGATCAGGTAACCAACGGAGCAGAACAGGTAGCAGCAGGTTCCATGGATTTAGCAGAAGGTGCAACTGAGCAGGCAGGTGTTACAGAAGAGCTTACGGCAACGATTGACGAAGTCAGCGAGCGCGTATCCGGTAATGCAAAGAATGCAAAAGATATCAGCAAGGAAGTAGAATCTTCCGAAGAAGCTGTTATGATCAGTAACCAGAAGATGCAGGAAATGGTCGAAGCCATGGATGAGATCAGTAATACCTCTCAGGAGATCGGCAACATTATTGCAGCGATCAATGACATTGCTTCACAGACCAATCTGTTAGCACTGAATGCTTCCATCGAGGCAGCAAGAGCAGGAGAAGCAGGAAAAGGATTTGCCGTGGTAGCAGATCAGGTATCCCTTCTTGCAGCACAGAGTGCGGAAGCAGCCAAAGAGTCCCGTGATCTGATCGAGACCTCCGTATCCGCGGTTGAGAGAGGTAAAGTCATTGCAGATGAGACTGCAAAACAGTTAGAGCAGGTTGTAGAAAGCTCTAAAGCAGCGACTGCAGAAGTATACAAGATCGCGGTAGCATTAGAGGCAGATGCAGCAACGATGACACAGATCAATCAGGGAGTTGAGCAGATCAACAGTGTTGTTCAGACAAATTCCGCAACTTCACAGCAGTGTGCGGCAGCAAGTCAGGAAATGAGCGATCAGGCAGGAACGTTAGAGCAGTTGATCAAGAGCTTCAAGATCCGCAAATAGTAACAGGGAAGTATATTACGATAGATAACGTAAAAGAAAGCAGAGAGATCTGCTTTCTTTTTTGTTTTATAGGATCAGGGTGTCAAAAGGCGGTTTGAAGTTTTTTGACACCCTGATCCTTATAAGAAATTTCTCACGCAATTACCGTTCTGTAACGATCCGGGATTTTCGGATATTATGGGAAGGTCTGTCGAAAGGACAGGATGATTCCTGTATTTCGCCACTTTGATTTTGACAAAAAAAGCATCTGATATTTCATATAATAGGTTCGTACCGATCAAAGAGATTTCAAAAGCAGCAATGGAGGTAGCAGGTGCATTATGAGTTTTACATAGATGTATACATCGTGACCAACTTTTTCTTCGACTACCTGACCCTCTTCCTTATTCGGGAAGTCAGAAGAAAACAGACAAAAACAGGACGAATGGCAGTGATGGCATTGTTGGGCGTATTGAGTGTGGCTGCCAGTATGCTTTTATTGAAAAATGCAGGGATTTATAAAATACTTGTACACCTTCTTATCAATCCGCTGATGTTCTATTTTTGCTTTCAGCAGAAAAGTATTCGTGAATTTTTGACAGACTATGCAGCGGGATATCTGATCATGCTGCTGCTTGGCGGTTCGGTAGAGTGGCTTTGCCGGCTCTTAGGACAAAGGAATCTCTTTGGATGGGTTATGGGAGGCATAGCAGGAGTGGTGACTATATTTTTACTCCTGTTTCAGGACCGGAAGGAGGAAGAAAAAATCTATGATATCAGAGTATGCCATAAAGGGAAAGAAGTTTCCACAAAAGGTTTTTTCGATACGGGAAATTTGCTTATGGACCCGTACAGTAATCTTCCGGTCAGCCTTATAGAAAAGAACACGTTAGAGATGCTTACAGGGGAGGAGCCGGTGTTGTACCGCTATATACCATTTGTATCACTTGGAGAAGAGCACGGCATGGTGCAGGCGGTGATACTGGATTCCCTTTATATTAAAAAAGAAAAAAAAGAAATTGCGATACAACCGGCAGTTTTTGCCATTGTGGAAGAAAAATTTTTAAAAGACAGTACATACCGGATAATTTTAAATGGGCGATTATGGTAAAGGAAAGGAGCAGCAGAAAATGTACATAAAAATGAATCTGCCGGGAAAAATGGGAATTCGGATCATACCGTCTTTCTATTCTATGTTTTTAAAAAAGAAAAATGAAGTGCACTACATCGGAGGAAGTGAAGTTCTGCCACCTCCATTAGATGCGATCGATGAGGCACATTACATACAGGGACTGGTGAATGGAGAAGAGGAGAGCTTAAAAGAGGCGCGTTCCATGTTAATAGAACACAATTTAAGGCTGGTCGTTTATATCGCAAAAAAATTCGACAATACCGGTGTCGGAGTAGAGGATCTGATCTCGATCGGAACGATCGGTCTGATCAAATCGATCAATACCTTTAATCCGGAAAAAAATATCAAGCTGGCAACCTATGCTTCCCGCTGCATCGAAAATGAGATTCTGATGTATCTGCGGCGAAATAATAAGACAAAGTTAGAGGTCAGCATAGACGAACCTTTAAATGTAGACTACGATGGCAATGAACTGCTGCTATCCGATGTATTAGGCACCGAAGAGGACATTATCTATCGTGGGATCGAAAGCGAAGTAGAGGAGCAGCTTTTACGGGAAGCGATTAAAAAACTCTCAGGCAGGGAGCGGACGATCGTAGAACTGCGCTTTGGACTTGGAACAAAAAACGGAGAGGAAATGACCCAGAAAGAAGTGGCGGATCTGCTTGGGATTTCTCAATCCTATATCTCACGGTTAGAAAAGAAGATTATGAAAAGATTAAAAAAAGAAATTGTAAAATTCGAGTAATTGCATATACAATTCCGAAACAAATATGGTATAATAATAAAAATCTCAGATTTTTGAGAGGTACTGCGATAAGTATGATCCTATCAATCATATAATAATCTGCATACAGAGGAAACGTAAAAGGAGAAGTGTATATGAAACTGGAATTTTTGGGGGCAGATCATGAGGTAACAGGAAGCTGTCATTATCTGAAAGTGGGGCAGACGCATGTCCTGATCGACTGTGGAATGGAGCAGGGAGCAGATCTATATGTCAATCAGGAGATACCCGTCAATGCTTCAGAGGTCGATTATGTGTTAGTAACACATGCACACATCGATCATTCCGGCTTGCTGCCGCTACTTTATAACCATGGATTTCGCGGAAAGATCTATGCGACAAATGCGACAACGGAACTCTGCGAGATCATGTTAAAAGACAGTGCGCATATCCAGCAGTTTGAAGCAGAATGGAAGAACCGGAAAGCAAGACGTGCCGGAAGACCGGAAGTGGTACCGCTTTATGATATCAATGATGCAATGGGAGTTATGGAGCATTTTGTACCATGTCCATATGCACAAAAAATTGAGATCGAACCGGGACTTACCATCCGTTTTGTGGACGCAGGACACCTGTTAGGCTCTGCATCCATCGAGGTATGGGCAGAGGACGAAGACGGAAAGACAAAAATTGTCTTTTCCGGTGACATTGGCAATGGCAACAAACCATTGATCAAAGATCCGCATTTTATCGAGGATGCCGATTATGTAGTCATGGAATCCACCTATGGAGACCGTCTGCATGAGGTGTCTGTCGACTATGCAAAAGAACTGGCAGAAGTGATCACCGAAACCTTTCACCGGGGCGGAAATGTCGTGATCCCGGCATTTTCTGTAGGAAGGACACAGGAATTACTCTATTTTTTAAGAAGGATCAAGACCGAAAATCTGATGAAAGAGTATCAGGATTTTGAAGTCTATATTGACAGTCCGCTTGCTGTGGAGGCAACCGGAATTTTTCATAAAAATGTAGCAGAATGTTTCGACGAAGAGGCATTAGAATTAGTCGGAAAAGGCATCAATCCGATTCGTTTTGACGGTTTGAAGATGGCGATTACAAGTGATGAATCGAAGATGATCAACTTTAACGAAAAATCCAAGGTAATCATATCTGCTTCCGGTATGTGTGAGGCAGGCCGTATCCGCCATCATTTAAAACATAATTTGTGGAGAGCGGATTCCACGATCGTCTTTGTCGGATTCCAGGTGCCGGGAACGTTAGGACATTCACTGCTTAACGGTGTCAAAGAAGTAAAATTGTTTGGCGAGCAGATTGAAGTTCACGCGAAGATCATGAACCTTCCGGGATTGAGCGGTCATGCGGATAAGAGAATGTTGACAGAATGGATCAAAGCCTATAAGACACCGTTAAAACGGGTCTTTATCGTGCATGGTGATGATGAGGTCTGCGATGGCTTTGCTGCATATCTGCGAGAAGAATTAGGACTCGATGCCGTAGCACCATACAGTGGGGATACGTTTGATCTGGTGCTGAACCAGCAGACTGCACAGGGTTCAAGAGATCTTGTGAAGAAAAAGACAAAGAGCAGCAAGGCTTCTTCGAACGTCTTTGCAAGACTGTTAGCAGCCGGTGAGAGACTCTTAGCGGTCATCCAGAAAAATGAAGGAACTGCAAATAAAGATATGGCAAAATTTGCAGACCAGATCAATGCACTGTGTGAAAAATGGGATCGTTAATGGGATTGCTGATCTATACCGAAATCTACACAGAAAGATAATTTTTCATACTCTTTAGGGCGGATTTTTCCAGACGGGAGACCTGTGCCTGGGAAATATGGATTTCCTCGGCAACTTCCATCTGGGTCTTGCCCTCAAAAAAACGAAGCCGGATAATATAGTTTTCACGCTCATTTAAACGATCCATGGCATCGCCTAAAGAGAGCTCTTCAATCCATTTTTCTTCTTTATTTTTCTTATCACTAATCTGATCCATGACATAGAGCGCATCACCACCATCAGTATAGACCGGATCATAGAGACTTAAAGGACTCTGAATGGCATCGAGTGCAAAGACGATATCCTCTTTTGGGATACCGGTTTCTTTTGCAATATCTTCTAATGTCGGTTCCGTAGAAGCAGTCCTCGTTAAGATTTCTTTCGCATGGATCGCTTTATAGGCAGTGTCACGCAAAGAGCGGCTTACACGGATCGAGTTGTTGTCGCGCAGGTATCTTCGGATCTCCCCGATGATCATCGGCACGGCATATGTGGAAAATTTTACCCCCATATCCGGGTTAAAGTTATCAATGGATTTGATCAGACCGATACATCCGATCTGAAACAGGTCATCTACATTTTCATTGTGATTCGAAAAACGTTTGATGACACTTAAAACGAGCCGCAGATTTCCCTTAATGTAAGTTTCCCTGGCAGCCATGTCTCCCTGTTTGATCTTAGCAAAGAGTTCTTCCTTTTCACTTTCCTTTAAAATAGGGAGTTTTGCAGTGTTTACACCGCAGATTTCAACCTTGTATGCTGCCATGACAGTTCCTCCTGAATGAAAAATATGTAGGGGAAAATGAGGACGATACTAGGATGTGCTTTCTCTTGGAAAGTTATTCAAAATATCTTTATTTTTAAAAAATGATATGCTAAAATAAGACCATAAAGTGGATGGGAAAAGGGATGTCAATGAGAGACTTAATCGATGAACGTAACAGACGTGAGAAGCTGAAAAACAGCATTATAAAAGGATACAATGTTCATTATGTCACACAGGAAGAGCTTGCGCGTCAAAAAGAGGAAGAAGAGCGAAAAAGGCAGCAGGAAGCTGCGGAACGGTTACGCTTAGAAGAAGCCGCAAAAAAAGTCGCATTAGAGTTAGAACGCCGTCGTGAGATGGAACAGCGGGAGCTTTTAGAACAGGCAAAAATGCCGCCTTCTAGCAGATACGGCACGAACGAGACGGACAATCCGGTAACCAAAGAGCAGATCAATGCGATCTTAGCGGAGAAGCGACAGAAATTGGACAAGGTGATTCATGACAGTCAGACAGAGGAGTGATGTGCAATGAGTGATGTTGCAAAGAGACAGGAACGGAGCGAGGAACAAAAAGAGCAGGAAAAGACAAAAAAGGAGTTAAATCCGGAATGGTCACAGGATGCACAGGACGAGTTGCAGGATTTTATAGAATCACAGGGCATTTACATCCGTCAGTAATTCCTTTGGAGAAATATGAAAGTTGCGTTTGAACGCCCTTAAAAAAGTAGAATATTCTTTGAAGCCGCACTCCTGGGCGGCTTTCATGGCTGGGACACCTTCCTTGATCAGTTCGGAGGCGTGTAACAGCCTTTTTTGTTCAATATAGCTGTGTAAGGTGTAACCAGTTTCTTCCTTAAAGCGGTGCATCAGGTAATATTTGCTTAAATACAGCCGGTTCGCAAGCGTTTCATTCGATAAATCTTCCCCTAAATGAGAGTTGATATATTTGAGTAATTCCGTGATCTGCTTGTCATAGGTCAGATCCGTCTCATCGTTTGTAAAAGAAGCATCTAAAAACACGCGGTTAATGTAGACTAAGAGTTGCAAAAAATAAGTGTCACTTAATAACTCACTGCCAAATTCCGCACTGCGCAGACTGTCCTCTAAATTGGCGATGATCGTCTGGATCTCCGATTGCAGGGAAGAGCGGACGCGGATCAGGTTAAAGCTGCGGTCAAGACTTTCCTGAAAACAGGAGGAGAGGTCACAGTTCTTGCGGTGCTGTTTTTCCATAAATTCATTTTTCACCCAGATGACAATACGCTCATAGACACTGCTGCCGTCAATGACCGGTTTGTGGATGTCGTGGTGCGGCACTAAAAGAATATCCCAAGGCTTTAAGTGGTAAGACTTCCCTTCCACAATATAAGTAACCTTGCCTGATAAAAAAATCACAATCTTGTCAAAATCGTGGTAGTGAAAGTCAAACTGCTGCTCCTTTTTGTCCTTTAAATGAAATAACCTGAAATTCTGTTGTAAATAACCACTTCTTAAATTCTCTTCCGGTGGATACATCTGAAAAATTCCTCCCTGCATGGTGATATCTGGTTATTATAATAGTCTGTTTTATCCTGTGTTTTATGATATGAGTACGATAAAAAAAGAATTTGTGTGAGTATAATGAATAAAATATTCTTTTGCTTAGCTGTGCAGTGTTCGTTGGCGATTCAGCATATTTGACCGCTACACCGGAAAATAGCAGAATCGTCAACAAACACGCACATATCCCAAAATAAAAAAATTATTTTAATTACACACAAATGCTCTAACACTATCCTACAGCACTTTTTGCATATTTTCAAGCACAAAATACACTGGAAAATGCAAAAAAATAAAATATAATAAAGTATAGATAAAAGATAAAACAAAGGCAGAGCGAAAGGAGTGCAGGTTTATGGAAACGATCACATTAAAGAAATATAGAGGAAGAGGTAACAACTACCTGATCTTAGATCCGAATAAAAATGACATCCACTTACAGGAGCGTAATATCGAAATGCTCTGTAAGAGAAATTTTGGAAGCAATGCAGTCGGTTTACTGTATGGACCGATCTTAGATGACGGCAAGATCGTAGTGCGGATGTATGACAAGAGCGGAAGAGAAGCAGAGCAGTATGAAGGCGGCATCTGCGTATTTGCAAAATACTTATTAGATGACGGTTACATCAAAGACGATGAGTTCGTACTTGCAGATGAGCAGGGTGGTGTCGAAATGCACTTTTTCAATAAAGATATGGCACATTTTTTAACCGGCGGTATCAAGGAAACAGAGAGCTATACGATTGCTGAGAACTTTTTCTCTTAAGTTTCTGCCAGAACTTGCACGGGATTTCAAAAAGTATTATACTATAATAGATTATGCAGAGGGTAAGTCATCTTACCCTCTTTGATGTGGTGATATAAGGAGATACTTTTATGGAAAAAATGCTGGATTTAATTACAGGGGAAGTGACTAAGGCATTTATAGCCTGCGGTTACGATGAAAAATATGCAAGAGTGACACTTTCAAACCGCCCGGATCTGTGCGAGTACCAGTGCAACGGTGCATTGGCTGCCGCAAAGGAATACCACTGTGCACCGTTTATGATCTCAGATAAGGTAGCAGAGGAATTAAAGCAGAGCGAGATGTTTGAGTCGGTAGATTCCGTGAAACCGGGATTTTTAAATCTGATCTTATCAAAGGAATATCTTGCATCCTATATGCAGTCTATGCAGAAAGATGAAGAAAGACTTGGATGTGAAAAAGCAAAGAACCCAAAGACGATCATCATTGATTACGGCGGACCGAATGTTGCAAAACCGCTGCATGTCGGACACTTACGTTCTGCAATTATCGGTGAGAGTATCAAACGTATTGGAAAATTTATGGGACATGAGGTAATCGGTGATGTGCATTTAGGTGACTGGGGACTCCAGATGGGTCTGATCATTACCGAGCTTAGAGAGCGTAAACCGGAGCTTGTATATTATGATGAGAACTATACCGGAGAATATCCGAAAGAAGCACCGTTTACCATTTCAGAGTTAGAGGAGATCTATCCGACTGCAAGTGCAAAATCCAAAGAGGATGAGGCATACAAAGAAGCAGCCATGAAAGCAACCTCTGAATTGCAGGCAGGACGGAGAGGATATCAGGCACTGCTTTCCCACATTTTAAATGTTTCCGTAACAGACTTAAAGAAAAATTACGAAAATCTGAATGTATCTTTTGAACTGTGGAAGGGCGAATCCGATGCCCAGCCATACATTCCGGATATGGTAGAACAGATGAAAAAAGACGGATTTGCCTACATGAGTGACGGCGCACTGGTAGTAGATGTTGCAAAAGAAGAGGATACAAAAGAAATCCCGCCGTGTATTATCCTAAAATCCGATGGCGCATCTTTGTATACAACAACAGACTTAGCAACTTTGATCATGCGTGAGCAGGACTACCACCCGGATGAGGTTATCTATGTGGTAGACAAGCGTCAGGAACTGCATTTTGTACAGGTATTCCGTTGTGCGAAAAAGACCGGAATTGTACCGGAGGATACCAAATTAGAGTTCTTAGGTTTTGGTACGATGAACGGCAAGGACGGAAAACCGTTTAAGACCCGTGAAGGCGGCGTTATGCGTTTAGAAATGCTGATGAAAAATATCAACGAGAAGATGTACGAAAAGATTACGGAGAACCATACGGTAGACCCGAACGAAGCAGAAAAAACAGCAAAGATCGTAGCACTTTCTGCAATCAAATATGGAGATTTAAGCAATCAGGCATCTAAAGATTACATTTTTGATATTGATCGTTTCACTTCTTTTGAAGGAAATACAGGACCATATATTTTATATACCATCGTGCGTATCAAGTCGATCTTAGCAAAATATGCCGAGGCAGGTAAGAGTGCAAAAGATGCTGTGATACAGCCTGCACATTCCGACAGTGAAAAAGCATTGATGTTAGAGTTATCAAAGTTTAATGCTGTAATGGAAAATGCATATGAGGAGAAAGCACCGCATAAACTCTGTGCATATATCTATGATCTGTCTAACGCATTTAACCATTTTTACCATGAGACAAAGATCATGGCGGAGGAAGATGCAGCGGTACAGGCAGGATATATCCGTCTGTTAGAACTGACAAAATCTGCATTGGAAATCTGCATCGACCTGCTTGGATTTGAAGCACCGGAGAAGATGTAAGCATTAGAGTGGAAACAGGAAAAGAGGGAGAATTTTGAGAGAACAGCTTACAAAGAGCGATGTGAAAAAAATTGAAGAAGAGATTGAATACCGCAGGCTGGTACTTCGCAAGGAGCTCATCGAATCCGTAAAGGAAGCAAGAGCGCAGGGCGATCTGAGTGAAAATTTTGAGTACCATGCAGCGAAAAAGGAAAAGAATAAAAATGAGAGCCGTATCCGGTATTTAGAGAGAATGTTAAAGACGGCAAGCGTCATTTCGGATGAGTCAAAGATGGACGAGGTCGGACTGAACAATAGGGTAACCGTTTATTTTGAGGATGATGACGAGGAAGAGGTCTACAAATTAGTGACCAGTGTACGCGGCAATTCCCTGAAAAATTATATCAGCATTGAATCTCCGATCGGCAAAGCCATCCGCGGAGCCAAGGTCGGTGACCGCGTGTATGTCAAGGTCAATGAGAATGCCGGCTACTATCTGGAGATTCGTGCCATTGAGAAGTCTGATGATGAAGCGGAGGATAGTATCCGGAAGTATTAAGTGTGAAAAGCAAAGCAGGAGAGGTATGCGTATCATAGCATCCTCTCCTTTTATCATGTTACCGGTATTTTTTTAATACCCAAGTTCCTCCCCGACTAACAGCACTTTAATCCGGTGCGGCGTACCACAGCGTCTGGTAATTACGGTATGGTTACAGATGCACTCAGGGGAAAGACAGTCTGCACAGACACCGGTGGTGGCACATGGAGTCTTTCTGTTCAAACGGTTGCAGTTTGGTGGAGAGGCGATGTTGCGTACTCTTGCGATAGCAGCGTCTGTATCCGTTGCAACTTTGTTCATGCCACAGACAATAATGACCTGTGCCGGACCGAAAATCAGAGCAGCCACGCGGTTGCCGTTGCCGTCCGTGTTGACAAGCTCGCCGTCTAAGGTAATGGCATTGGTGCTCATAAAATAGGTGTCGCAGGAAAATGCTTTGCGGTAAATCGTACCGATCTCCTCCGGGGTAGAAGCCTTTGAACGGTCATAGAGTGTGATGTCTTCACGGGCATTTAACGCATCCATGATACCGGATTCGGAAAGTGTCATGGAGCCGCCAAAACTTACACTGTCGCCGGTGGATACAAGCTCCATGGCTGTTTTTACTGCGTCTTTACAGGTTGGACAGTAGAAGCCGTCCATCTGACGTTTTTTTAAATTTGCAATGATCGTGTTTGCCTGATGTTCATAAAAGGTCTGTTTTGGATTCATAGGGAAGCCTCCTTCTTTTGAAAAATTGTCTGACAGCATTATAGCATAGCTTGCATTTCATGGCAAAAGAAGGTATGATAAGAAACGTTGACGGAATAAAAACGTAAAGGAAGTGATAACGTGGAGAAGAAAAAGAGTATCTTTTCTTATTATAAACCCTATAAAAAAATCTTTTTTGCAGATATGTTTTTTGCAATTATGGCATCCATCATTACACTGGTGATTCCGCTGGTGGTACGTTATATCACCTCGACTGTGATATATTATGAAACGGATGAGGCATTCCGGGTAATTTTAAAACTGGGTCTGATGATGACCGTTTTGATTTTATTTCAGTGCTATTGCAATTATTTTATAGCAAATTACGGACATGTGATGGGAGCAAAGATTGAGTATGATATGAGAGCAGAGATTTTTGCACATTATCAGAAGCTGCCGTTTTCCTTTTATGACAATCAGAAGGTGGGACAACTGCTGTCACGCATTACTTCGGATTTGTTCGATATTACGGAGCTTTTGCATCATGGGCCGGAAAATGTGGTCATTTCTGCAATGAAATTTATCGGAGCCTTTGTGATATTATTCACAATCAGTCCGAAACTGACATTTGCTGCATTTGCACTGATACCGTTCATGTTTTTGTATGCGTGGTTTTTTAACCGTAAAATGAAAAAAGCCTTTGCGAGAAACCGCGTGAAGATTGCCGATATCAATGCCCAGATTGAGGATAATTTATCGGGCATCCGTGTGGTAAAATCTTTTGCAAACGAGAGTGTGGAAGAAGAAAAATTCAAAGTCGGCAACGATGGATTTTTAGCTGCAAAAAAAGACAGTTACCTCTATATGGGCGGTTATCATTCGGGACTGACGGCATTTATCAATATGATCACGGTCATCGTGTTAGTCGCAGGTGGAATACTGATCACAAAAGCACAGGTCAGCGTGACCGATTTAGTCACATTTTTACTCTATATCAGTATTATGACCGATCCGGTCCGCACGATGATCGACTTTGCGGAGATGTTCCAGAACGGATATTCCGGCTATGAGCGTTTTCAGGAGATATTGGCGATCGAGCCGGATATACAGGACAGTCAGGGCAGCGAAGAGCTGACCGATGTCAAAGGAACGATTGATTTTGAAAATGTGTCTTTTCAGTATGAGGAAAATACAGAAAAGGTACTAAGCCACATAGATCTACATGTGGATGCAGGAGAGTATTTGGCACTGGTAGGCTCTTCCGGAGCAGGAAAAACCACACTCTGCAACCTGATCCCGCGTTTTTATGACGTGACGGGTGGCAGTATCAAAGTGGATGGCAAAGATGTCCGGGATCTGACCTTAAAGAGCCTAAGAGACCATATCGGCATTGTACAGCAGGATGTCTATCTTTTTGTCGGAACGGTCTATGACAATATTGCCTACGGCAGACCGGATGCGACAAGGGAGGAAGTTATAGAGGCAGCAAAAAATGCCAATGCCCATGAGTTTATCATGGCACTGCCGGATGGCTATGACACCGACATCGGACAGCGCGGCGTAAAACTTTCCGGGGGACAGAAACAGCGTCTTTCCATTGCCAGGGTATTTTTAAAGAATCCGCCGATCCTGATCTTTGATGAGGCAACCTCCGCACTCGATAACGAGAGTGAGCGGGTCGTACAGGAATCCTTAGAAAAACTGGCAAAAAACCGTACAACCTTTGTCATTGCACATAGACTTTCGACTATCCGAAATGCGAAAAAGATACTGGTGCTGACCGAGAATGGCATTGAAGAAGAGGGAACCCATACGGAACTGATGAAAAAAAATGGAATTTATGCCGGTCTTTACCGGATGCAGTTTGCCGACGAAGAAGTTTGACAGGCTGTGCTACAATAGTATATAGAAAGAAGGAGACGATAGTATGACAAAAATTGATATTATTTCCGGTTTCTTAGGAGCAGGAAAAACAACATTTATTAAAAAAATGATAGACGAGGTATTCAAGGGAGAAAAGATCGTGCTGATCGAAAACGAATTTGGTGAAGTCGGCATTGACGGTGGATTCTTAAAGGATGCCGGAATTGAGATTACCGAGATGAACAGCGGATGTATCTGCTGCTCCTTAGTCGGAGACTTTGGTAAGAATCTGAACGAAGTGATCGAGAAATTCCATCCGGACCGTATTCTGATCGAGCCATCCGGTGTTGGAAAACTTTCGGATGTCATGAAATCCGTTATGGATATTGAAAAAGAGCAGGATGTCAAATTAAACGGATTAGTAACCGTTGTCAATGCACTCAAAGCCAGCAAACAGATGAAGGCATTTGGTGAATTTTTTAACAATCAGATTGAATATGCAACCACCGTTGTCTTAAGCAGAACACAGAAAGCATCTGAGGCACAGTTAGAGCTTTGCGTAAAGCAGATACAGGAGCTGAATGCAAAAGCTGCGATCATTACCACCCCTTGGGATGAAATCAAGGCAGAGCAGATATTAAAAGTCATTGAGGGTCAGGACACGATGGAAGCGGAACTTTTAGCGGAAGCACATCATCGCGAGGAAGAGGAGCATGAGCATCACCATCATCATGATCATGATCACCACGAGCATGACCATGAACATGATCATCACGACCATGAGCATCATCACGATCATGACCACCATCATGAACATGGCGAGAACTGCACCTGCGGCTGCCATGACCACGATCACGAACATGGACATCATCATGCCGACGATGTATTTACAAGCTGGGGCAAGGAGACACCTCACAAATACACCAGAGAGGGTATTGAGAACATTTTAAAGAAATTCTGCAATACCGAAGAATATGGCACGATCTTAAGAGCAAAAGGTATGGTTCCGGCAGAAGACGGAACCTGGATTTACTTCGATATGGTTCCGGGCGAGTATGAGATCCGTGAGGGCGAACCTGATTATACGGGAAGACTCTGCGTGATCGGAACAGATATTGAGGAGCACCGGTTAGAGCATCTGTTTGAACTGGTATAGAAAAACGAGACAGGAAAGGAGGCAGCAGCATGGAAGAAATACCGGTATATCTCTTTACGGGATTTATGGACAGCGGTAAGACATCATTGATCTTAGAGACCCTGTTTGAGAACGATTTTACGGAAGAGGACCGCGGACTGATCATCGCCTGCGAGGACGGAGATGTAGAGTATGACGAAGAAAAGTTAGCCGGCATCAATGTAAAACTTGCAACGATCGATGAGGAAGAAGATTTTAATGCAAAGACATTAGAAAAACTCAATGAGGCTTATAAACCGCAGGTGATCTTTATCGAATATAACGGCACCTGGGGCATGGACACCCTAAAAGAGACAGAACTGCCAGAGGGCTGGGTAGTCGTACAGTCCTTAGCAACCGCCGATGCCACAACCTTTGAGATGTATCTGGCAAATATGCGGACAATGATCATGGAGCAGTTATTTGATGCGGATGTGGTCATTTTTAACCGCTGCGATGATGATACGCCGCGGGAAAAATTCCGTCGGAATGTCAAAGCACTGAACCGGAAAGCACAGATCGTCTATGAGAGAAAAGACGGAACCTTAGATGAGCGTGAGATGGAGGACGTTCCATTTGACACCAGTGCGGATTTTATCGAATTATCCGATGCAGATTACGGACTGTGGTATCTCGATGCCATGGACAATCCGAAAAAATATGACGGAAAGACGATCAAGTTCTTAGCATTAGTCTATAACCCGGACAAAATGAAAAAAGGAGTCTTTGTACCGGGACGTTTTGCAATGACCTGCTGCGTGGAGGATATCACCTTTATCGGATTTAAGTGCAAATATCCGGATTCCGATAAGATACCTCATAAATCCTGGATCGAGATTACGGCAAAAGTCAAAGTGGAATTTGCAAAAGAGTATCGTGGAAAAGGACCGGTCCTTTATCCGGTAGAAATAAAACCGGCGAAAAAGCCGGAAGATGAGCTGGTATATTTCAGTTAATATAGGAGAAAACAGACATGTTTTATGTACTTGAAGCAGTCAATATAGCAGCGGTCTTATTAATGCTGTCTATGCTCGTGGTTGTGATCAGACAACAGCCATCCAGAGCACAGATGGCATTTGTGCTATATGACGTATTTACCGTGATCTTTGTAATAGGGGTCCAGTTAGAGCTGATGCATGCAGATACGGTAGGAGAAGCGTTGAGCGGTCTCTGTGTCCAATATGTCGGACAGGCAGGATTTTTAATGGCATTATTGTGGTTCGCTTCCGAATTTGCCTATTTAAAAATACCCGGCTGGATTTATATCATACAGGCAGCGATCAATACGGTGGTATTAGTCGGTGTGTTTACGGCAGAACACCATCCTTATTTTTACAATTCCATGAAGATCTTAAATGACGGCATGTATCACAGGATCAATGTCAGTGGCGGGATCATCTGGGAGATACACTATGTCCATATGGCGGCGGTCCTTTTGACGATCCAGATCTGTTGTGGTGTGCGTTACAGACAGAGTACGGCAACGCAGAAAAAAAGAATCCTTTATATAGCGGCAGGAAACGGAGTCTTTGCCTTAGAACTGATATTAAAAGGCGTAGGAGTCTTTGGCAGCTACAATCCGGTGGTATGTGCTATGACCATTACGATGTTCTGCATGATGATGGCAATGGTAAAATACGGCTACTTCGGTTCTTTGCATGCTGCGGTAGATAACGCGTTTAATCATGGTGATGAGGGACTTCTCGTACTGAGTAACGAAAATACCATTATCTTTGTCAACGCGAGGATGAATGCGATGTATCCGGGCATCCGGGAAGGGGAGAGGATATCCAAATACCCGGACATCATAGAAGTGTTGAAAAAAGAAGACCATATGTTAGAGTGGGGCGAAGAAATCTATGAGCTTAGAACCGAAAGTATCATAGAGCACGGAGAAAAAAGCGGCATGATGCTCTGGTTCATCAATCAGACACAGCAGTTAAAGCAGATGGAGGAACTGCGGACAGCCAACGAGATCAAACAGAATATCCTGATACAGATCAGCCACAAGCTCCGTACACCGATGAACGCAATGCTTGGAATGAATGAAATGATATTGCGGGAGAGCAAAGAGGAGCAGGTGTTAGAGTATGCCAAAGAGACAGCAAAAGCAGGAGAACAGATGCTTGCACTGATCGAAAAGGCAATCTATGAAGCTGAAAAAGCGACAGGCGAAGAAATTTCTGCACACTCGGATAACCCAAATGGCAGAAGAGCCGATGTGACAGCCGATATAGATACAACGGCAAATACAGACAGAACAAAACAAATAAGCGACTTAACCGATAAGTGGATACTTGCCGCAGACGATAACGCAACCAATCTAAAGGTATTAAAACATCTTTTGAAAAAGACAAATGTACATTTAGAAACCGTTATCGGTGGAGAAGCCGCTATAGAAGCATGCAGAAAAAGAAATTATGATTTAATTTTCTTAGATCACTTAATGCCACAGCCGGACGGCATAGCGACACTGCATCAGATACAGGAGGATACAGCGGGCAGGAACCGCTATACGACCGTGATCGTACTGACGGCAAACGCACTGCCGGGAGCAAAGCAGATGTATTTAAAAGAAGGATTTGCCGATTATATCACAAAGCCCATAAAGCCCAAAGAATTAGAACGACTGTTAGGCAGATATTTAGGCTGGGAGTCTGATGAGCAGGAAGCAAAGACAGTTCCTGAAGGGATTTTCCATGTCTTAGAACAGGGTGAGATCAATGTAACGAACGGTCTGCAGTTTGCGGATGGAGATGTGGAATTTTACCGGAATCTGTTAGAAATGTTCATCAAAGAATACGAAGAAAAAAGAGAAAAAATACATACCACTGATATTGATGAATATTTTATAGCACAGGTACATGGGATCAAGGGAGAAGTCCGTGGCATCGGAGCGGAACGGCTTGGAAATCTGTTTGAAGAATTAGAAGAGACTGCAAAGCAGGGAAACAGCAGACAGGTTGAAGAACTTTTACCAGAAGCCATGCAGGAATGGGAGCGTATTGTGCGACTTATACAGACGGTATTGTCCTAAACCGGAAAGAGATGAGCAAAAAGCCATCCTCAAAAGGCACGGTCAGAAAGTAACCGTAGGTTTCGCCAAAGAATTTTTGTATTCCTCAACAATACGGGCAGTTTCGGATTGCTTACGGATCGGAACAGGGATCAGGGAATTGTCCGACATAATTAAATCCTGATTTAAGAATCCTTCCACGAAATCCAAATTGACTAAATAACTGCGACCGCAGGAAAGAAAGTTTTTCGTATCAGCGAAAGCGTCCGCAAAACGGCTTAGGCTTCCCGGTACGGAAAAGGTCTCCTTGCGTGTATGGAAGATCACGGTATGCCGTCCGGTCTCTAAGTATAAAATATCAGAAAATGCGATTAAAAGCTCTTTGCCCTTCACAGAGACAGAGAGCTTTTTTTGAGCCGTTTGGATCAAAGCCTCACATCTTTGCATCGCCATCAGAAAATGTTCATGGGTAAAAGGTTTTTGCAGATAATAAAGCGCATGTACCTCATAGCTGTCCATGGCATGCTCGGTAGAAGAGGTAGTAAAGATAATGCCACTTGTCACCTGCTGCCTGCGAAGCTCCCTGGCGACTTCCATGCCGTCTTTTCCCTCCATATAAATATCTAAGAAAAACAGATCCGGGATTTCCCGGTGTTTCTTCAGATACGAAAACATCTCATCACCGCTTGAAAAAGCAACCGTAGAAAAATCTGCACCAATCTCATTTTCATAAGCAGAAAGATGGTGCATCAGGCGTAGACAATCACTTTTTGAATCATCACAAATGTAGATCAGCATAACAGGCAACCCCCTTTTCTATCACAATCCATATCAGTAAAACATAAAAATAAATCACAAAAAATTTTTATAAATTATAGCATAATCACAAAAAAATGGATAGCCACGAATGACAAATAGGCATTTTTTTTGACAATCAGGCAGATAGCATTGACGTATTGCCGGATATTTTTGATAATAAGACGAATGTATTATAATTCATATAATATAGGTATGAATTTTGTGTTGAAACCATTTTATGCCTATATGTGGAGCTTCGTGTTTGGCGTAGATCATACTGCATCAACTCACATATCAAACACACATACACATAAAGGCATAAATGGTTTCAGACAAAAGTGACGAAATGAAATCACAAGGAGGAACATATGTATAAACCAACCAGACACAGTTACGAAAAAAGAATGAAAAATCAGCGTAGAAAGGCAAAAGCAGGACTTCTGTTAGCAACAACCTTAACAGCAGGGATGGCAGTAAATCCATGTCCGGCAGTTACCGGATTAGCGTCTTATTTGACCGGAACCGGAAATGTATCCGTGGTACAGGCGGCAGAGACACTCAGCATCAGCAAAGAGAATGTGACGAAGATTGATCTTGGAAAACAGGAAGATAAGATTGATGAGGACTGCGTGATCCTTACATTAGATCACGATGGAACCTATATTTTAATGGGACAGAATTACATGAATGACACTTGGGTAGATACTCAGATACAGGTGCCGGAGGGAGTAACCGTAAATCTGATTTTAGCAGAAGATTTTTCTATTCAGAATGATGATGGAGCATATGTTTGGAACAGTGGCTATTGGAGTGGCAAGAGTCTGACTCCGTTTGTGATACAGGGAACGGCAAATCTTTATGTAGACGATACGGTAAAAATTCACAATTCTGTATCGGATAAAAACTATGAAGGTAACACAACGCATGAATTTTATCGTGGATTGTTCCGGGTGGATGGAACAATGACTATCAAAGAAGTAAAAGATGGAGCCAAGATTAAATTAGAACAGGATGTAAATAATAAAGCACAATGGGGAGCGGGATATTACGATGAGGAAAGTAGGGAGTATAAATGTATAAATGACATCCCCGCAGTTTTTGAGGGAACCGGAACAGTAATACTTAAAGAAGGAACATTTGATGGAACAGAAATTTCATATCCTAGGGTGCGTGAGGGGTCAGAATTTAAACAGGGAGAAGCAGTAACAGACAATAAGATTACCTCAAAAGTGGCACATCTGATCATCCGGGGAGGAAACTACAATAACATTGAGATTCATAAAGAAAGGGTTGTGGACAAATATACAGTTGCGGGTGGAACACTGGAGGTGGAAGAAGGAACATTTGCTAAGATTGATGGAGAGTATGTTTTAGATAGTTGCAGTGTAAAGACACCTGCCGATGCGGATGAGGATTTTTCTGTGGCAATGACAAACCATGATTATGGAGCAGCAGATTATAGCTGGAGTGCAGATAAGAGTACCTGTACGGCAAGCCGGATCTGTCAGAAAGATAAGACACATATAGAGACAGAGACAGCGACTGCAACTTCTGTTATTACAAAACGGCCAACCTGTACAACAGCCGGAGAGCGTACATACAAAGCAGAATTTAAGAATGCGGCATTTGCCACACAGACGCAGACAGAAGCAGTAGCGAAAAAAGGACACAAATATGCAGCCCCGACCTATAGCTGGAGTGCGGATAAGAGTACCTGTACGGCAAGCCGGATCTGTCAGAAAGATAAGACACATGTAGAGACAGAAAAAGCAACCGTAACCTCTGCAGTGACCACGCAGCCGACGTATGAAAAGACAGGAGTCCGTACTTATACGGCAGCCTTTAAAAATGCGGCATTTAGTACACAGACACAGACGGAAACCATTGCAAAGCGGGTAAAACCACAGGAAAATATCCAGACAAAGACCAGCATCAAAAAGGCATCGGTAAGTGGTATTTCCAATAAGAATTACAATGGAAAATCCCAGAAGCAGTCAATTAAGGTCAAACTGGGCAAAAAGACATTAAAACAGGGAACCGATTATGCCGTATCCTATAAAAATAATAAGAATATCGGAAAAGCGACCGTGACCATCAAAGGGAAAGGCAAATACGAAGGAAGCATCAAAAAGACCTTCCAGATTACCGTAGCAAAAGGAAAAACCTATACGGCAGGAAACTTTAAATACAAGATGACAAAAGCATCCACAAACGGAAAAGGAACCGTTACCCTTGCTGCAACCAAAAAGTCAAAATCCGATAAGAAGTTTACCTCCTGTAAAATAGCTGATACCGTAAAAATCGGTGGTAAGACCTTCAAGGTTACAGCAATCGGAGACGACGCATTCAAAGGTTATAAGAAGTTAAAGACCATTACCATTGAATCGAAAAATATCGAAAGTGTAGGTAAGAATGCCGTTAAGAACATCCATAAAGAAGCAACGATCAAAGTACCGAAGAACAAAGTAAAGGAATATAAGAAATTATTTAACAAAAACACTGGATTTACTTCTAAGATGATGATTAAAAAAGCGTAAAATAAAAAGCGTAAAAAAATAGCAAGAACCGGAAAAACGGTATCCATAATATTATATGGAGAGGGCCGGGGCAGGGAAAATCTGTCATCGGTCCTCTTATTATAATAAGGAAGTTTGGTAAAAAGTTTGGTTTTGGTTTGGTTTACATGGAATGACCGTATACGCTATAATAAATGAGGTAAAAAAAGGAAAAGAACGGAGAAGTTTATATAAATGAGGAAGTGGTGGCAAGAACAGTGAGAACGGTAAGAAAGAGTAAAGAAGAGGTGCATTACCCAAGACATGTCAAAGAGCTGTGTCAGATTATGGAAGAGGCGAAAGAGCAGGGACAGCTTCGGGCAGTCATGGAAGAGGAATTTAAAAAGCCGGTGTCTATGACCGGCATCTGGGAGTGCAGAAGTTATTTTCATATGGAAGATGAGAACGGTTATGAGGGTGACACAGTCCTGCTTTCCATCAGAGCGTTACTGGCAACAATGGAAGGAAAGTTAAAAGAGGCACGCTGTTATGCGGATATGTTGTGTGAAGCACCAGCGCCGGATGAAGAGGAACTGACGCGTGAGAAATTTTTTCGTCTGATTTTAGAAATGGTGCTTCCCGATACCACGGACAAACGTTTTTTTCAGATTGTATGTTTTCTGGAACGGATTCATACGAAGCCGATTCAAAGTCTGATACTTTCTGCATGCAGACCAAGCATTCTGGATGGATTTAGGGATTTCACACCCTATGGAAAATATTTAGTCAGCTATAAAGATGAGATTACGAAATCCGTGCAGACATTATATGGCAATAGTGGAAAAGGGGTCTATGAAGTGGCTTTAGCGGAATGGAATTACCAGAACAACAAATGTTTTGATGCATTAGTTTTAGTCACCGGAACAATTCCGTTGTTAGAGTCCGAGCAGGATGTACAGTGCCTGTTTGTGGCGATGGCGTTGCAGTTTCGGATACTTCTTGTCAACGGACAGACCAAGATGGCAGAGCCGTACATCAAAAAAATCCGGGAACGCATCCAAAGAGGCGGACGGGATGAGTTAGAGTCAAGTCTGGATGCATTAGAATGCCGAGCAGCCTTATATGGCGGAAATATGGAGCGTATCGAGGCGTGGTTAGAATATCAGGCACCGGATGAAAATAAAGAACTTTATATGATGGATATGTATGCTTATCTGATCAAGATCCGCTGTTATCTCTTAAATGGAAAGCATATGATGGCAATCGTATTAGCAAAACGTCTGATCAATTTGATCGAGCCGGTCAACAGGTATATGGATCTGTGTGAGTGCTATATGTTATCAGCCATGGCATGTTATAAGGCAAAAGATAACAAGCGTCTGTGCGAGGAGCTGCAAAAGGCATTAGACCTTGCAAAACAGTATGGATATTACCGCCTGTTAGCAGACGAGGGAGCCTGTATGGTAGAAATGTTAAAAATTTATCATAAAGAGGCAGGGGCAGACAGCTTTACGGAAAACGTGCTCGACCTTGCAGGCAGTGTAGCAAGTCATTTTCCGGATTACTTAAAGTCACCGGGAGAGCATTACGGTGCTTTAACGGAGAGAGAAGCAGAGGTCTTACGCCTGATGGCAAGAGGCATGAGCAATGATATGATCGCAGAGGAATTAGACAAGAAAGTGGGAACCGTAAAATTTCATACGGCAAACATTTTTAAAAAGCTCAAGGTACAAAACCGGCAGCAGGCGGTAGAACGTGGCTATGAGATTGGATTTATAGGATTAGAAAAAGGAGGTACTGATGAGAAGAAAAAGTAAATTTATCATGATTCTGTTCGTATGTATGGTGGCTATGTTAGCCGGATGCGGACAGTCGAAAAAAGAACCGGATGATTATGCAACCAATAATGTGAAGAGTGAAAAGACAGACAGTGCGAAAAAGACATCAGAAGGGATAGCAAAGGACAAGATTAAAGTAGGTGTAGTCCATTTGTCCGACCCGGCAGAGGGCAGCGGTTACACTTATACACATGAACTGGGAATCCAGGGAATGCAGAAGAATCTCGGATTATCAGATGAACAGATCGTAAGAAAGAACAATGTAGATGATACTGATGCGCTGGCAACACAAAAGGCAATACAGGAGTGCATAGACGAAGGCTGCAATATTATCTTCGGTACAAGCTGGGGCTACATGGATGTGATGGAACAGATGGCAGAAGAGTATCCGGACATTTATTTTTGCCATGGAACCGGTTATAAGAGCAACGGAAAAAATTTTACGAACTATTTCGGACGCATCTATCAGGCAAGATACTTAAGCGGGATTGTCGCCGGAATGAATACAAAGACCAATAAGATCGGTTATGTGGCGGCACAGGATTCCTCGAATTCAGAAGTGACAGGAGGGATTGATGCCTTTGCAATGGGAGTCGCATCGGTAAACCCGGATGCAGAAGTATATGTAAAGATCACACATAGCTGGTATGCACCGGAGGCAGAAAAAGCGGCATCCCTGCAGCTTTTAGATATGGGCTGTGATGTTATGGCACAGCATTGCGATACACCGTATCCACAGACAACGGCACAGGATGCAGGAGTCTATGGAATCGGATACAACTCTGATATGCGAAAAGAGACACCGGATGCCTGCCTGTGCAGTGTAATATGGAATTGGAGTGCATATTATACTTCCGAGGTACAGAGTATCATAGATGGTACCTATGATGGAAAGAATTATTATGGTGGTATGGCAGAAGGATTGGTGGACATTACGGACTTGGCAGATTTTTGCGCCGATGGAACACAGGAAAAAGTAGATGAGGCAAGGGCAGAGATTTTATCCGGAAAATGCAATGTCTTTGATGGAAAGATTGAAACCAATACAGGGGATACAATTGGAAAGAAAGGTAAGACACTAGACGATGATACCATCACGGGAGGTATCAATTGGTACTATAAAAACGTGAAGATTGTAGAGTAGGAGAGATACGGATGGAAGAGACAAATAAAAGACAGATAAGATTTGACTTAAAAAAGAAGATTTTAATGCTTGGGGTTCTTCCGGTCTTAGTATTGGGACTGATGGTTATCTTTATAGCACAGACCATTGTCAGGGATTCTTTGCTAAAAGAGATTAAAGATGCATTGCAGAGTGCGGCAACATCTACGTTTGCAGCGTATGACCAGAATTCAGGGGATTATATTAAGACGGAAAATGGAGAAATATGGAAAGGAAGTTACAATATTTCCAAGTCGGAAAGTCTTGTGGACAGTATCAAAGAAAAGACAGGATTAGAAGTGACTTTTTTCTATGGAAAAGACAGGATCATGACTTCTGCAAAGGATAAAAACGGAGACCGTATCTTAGGTTCTCCGGCGGGAGAGACCATCCAAAAAGAAGTCTTAGAAAAGGGAAAAGAATACTTCAGTGACTCCGTGTCCATAGACGGCACACTTCACTATGGTTACTATGTTCCGGTTTATCAGGGAGACAGCAAAAAACCGGTCGGCATGATCTTTGTGGGAGCAAATAAGGCACAGAAGGATTCCGCGATCAATAAGATTATCAATACCGTGATCTTAGTGGTACTGATTGTAATGTTGCTCTGTATCGCAGTGGCAGCAGTGTTTGCTTTTAATTTTTCAGGAGCATTGAAAAAAGGAATCAATATGGTACAGTCCGTGTCCTCCGGTAATCTGAAAAATGAAATGGATACAAAGTTGATAAAAAGGCAGGATGAACTCGGAGACTTATCAAAGGCGATCAGCAGCCTGCAGGAGGAAATGATCAAAAGTATTGCGAATATTGCAGGAAATGCAGAGGCGGTGCTGATGGCATCCGGCGAACTGGGCGAGACGGCAAGAGAGACCACAACTTCTATGCGGCAGGTAGAGGGAGCGATTGACAGCATCATGCAAAGTGCGGCAACGCAGGCAGAGATTTCCGACAAAGCGGCAAAGAATGTACATAGTATGGGTGAAAAAATTGAGCGGACCACAGAGGAGATGGAACAGATGCAGCAGAATGCAGATGCCATGTCCTGTGCAGAGAAACAGAATGTGGAAACCATCCGGGAACTGCTTGAAAGCAATAAAGAAGTGCAGGAACTGATACAGGAGATCGAAGCACAGACAGCAAAGACAAATGAATCGGTAGTACAGATCAAAGAAGCAACGGAAATCATTGCATCCATTGCTTCACAGACAAACCTGTTAAGTCTCAATGCGAGCATTGAAGCTGCAAGAGCAGGAGAAAGTGGAAAAGGCTTTGCGGTCGTTGCTACAGAAATCCAGCAGTTAGCAAGCAAGTCCAATGAGTCGAGTCAGAATATCTCTGATATTTTACAGCAGCTTACGGAGAACTCTGATCGTGCAGTAGAGACCATGGGAAAAGTTACAACGACGATAGAGGCACAGACCGAACATATCAAAGAGACCGAGACAATGACAGAAGCGGTTATGAAGAGAATTTTAGAATCCATAGAAGGAATGCAGGTAATCGCAGACAGCGTAGAGTATTTAGATGGGGCAAGAAAAGAAATCGTAGAGACCGTGTCAGAACTTTCAGAAATTGCAAAACAGAATGCAGCCACTACGCAGGAAGTATGTACGGCAGCCAATACCGTAACAGAGAATTTTGATATAGTATCCGGCAGTATGGAAGGCTTAAAAAATATTGCGGATGAGTTAGAGGGAAGCATGAAGCATTTTCAGGTGTAAAAAGTAAGAAGTAAAAAATCAAAAAAGCGGTTGACAAATGCCTCATAAAGTATTAATCTAGACATCAGATAGAACAAACCGTTGAAAAAGAGTAGTAGACGTTAGACCAAAGTCACAGAGAGCTGCAGGTGGTGGGATTGCAGTATGGCGGTATTCGTTGAATGGACTTTTGAGGGCAGCCTGAAGCGTAATACATAGTAGGGTGAGCCGGGAACCAAACCCGTTATCAATGAGGCATGTATGATAGTATGTGAAAGAGAGGACAATTCGTCAATTTGAGTGGTACCGCGATAATATGATAATATTACCGTCTCAAGCAAATGCTTGAGGCGGTTTTTTTGTATCTTAGAAATTGCAAAAATCCGATACCGAAGGTTCTTTCAGAAGCGGAAAGATGGGCAGATTTATCTGCAGCATCCTTCTGCTTCTGAAAGGAAGTGCGTAAGCACATCGGATTTTTGTAATGACAGGATAACATCCCTATGTGAAAGCGGAATCCGTAAAATCAAAACCCATAAAAATCGGCGAACTTGTATCTGCGTTTGTTCTGGATCTAACAACAGCCAGAAGGCAGAAAGAAAGAGGTAAGAAAAATGAAGAAAAAATTATTAGCAGTCGTAATGAGTATGGTATTTGTAACAGGAATGTTAGCAGGATGCGGAAGCAGCACAAAAGAGACATCCACAAAAGACACAAAGAGTACAGAAACAGAAAGCAAAGATTCCTATACCATCGGAATTTCCCAGTTTGCAGAGCATGGCTCCTTAGATAACTGCCGTGAAGGATTCTTAGAGGGCTTAAAAGAAGCAGGCATCGAAGAAGGAAAGAACTTAAAAGTGAATTACGACAATGCACAGGCAGATACAGGAACAGTCGGAACCATTGCAGACAGCTATGTGTCAAAGAAAGTAGATCTGATCTGCGCGATCGCAACACCAAGTGCCATGAGTGCTTATAATGCGGCAATGAGTGCAGACATTCCGGTCGTATATACCGCAGTATCCGATCCGGTCGGCGCAGGACTTGCAAAAGAGGATGGCAGCAACGCAGGCAACATCACAGGTTCCTGTGACCTTCTTCCGGTAGATGAGCAGTTAAAAATGATCCGTAAGATGCTCCCGGATGCAAAGAAGATCGGAATCCTTTACACTACCAGCGAAGCAAACTCCGTCAGCACCATCAAAGAGTACAAAAAAGTATCAGATAAATACGGATTTGAAATCGTAGACACAGGAATCAACACCCTTGCAGATGTAGATATGGCAGCAGCGGATTTGGTAGGAAAAGTGGACTGTATCTGCAACCTGACAGACAACACCGTAGTACAGGCACTTCAGACCGTGATTGAAAAAGCCAACAGCAAGAAAATTCCGGTATTCGGAAGTGAGATTGAGCAGGTAAAAGCCGGATGTGTGGCAGCAATGGGAATTGACTATTTTGAACTTGGAAAAAATACAGGTGCTATGGCAGCAAAGATCTTAAAAGGTGAAGCAACTGCAAAAGACACAGAATACATCAAAACAGCAGATTCCGCACTCTATGTCAACACAGAAGCAGCAGATAAAATTGGTATGGAGTTAGACAAAGATTACATTGCTGATGCAGCAGAAACATTTACGGAGATTACCGTAGAATAAAAAATACAGACGGAAAACTTGGAGGTAACAACGTGGCACTGGTATTGAGTGTATTAGAACAGGGCATGATCTATGCGATCATGGCATTAGGAGTATATATCACATATAAAATTCTGGATTTTCCGGACTTGACCGTAGACGGCAGCTTCCCACTGGGAGCTGCCATTACGGCTGTTATGATCACCAAAGGAGTTCATCCACTGATCACATTGGTGGTGTCCTTTGCAGCAGGAGCAGTCGTAGGAGTTCTGACCGGAGTCATCCATGTCAAATTAAAGGTGCGGGATTTATTGTCGGGAATCATTATGATGACCGCATTGTATACCGTCAATTTAAGGATAGCAGGACGTGCAAACCTGCCGATCTATACAGAAAAAACAATATTTGATAACGATCTGGTCAACAGCATTTTTAAAGGAAACGCAGCACAGTTTTCAACCGTTGTCATTATTCTTATCATTACCTTAGTGATGAAATATTTACTGGACTGGTATATGAGTACAAAAGCCGGATTTTTACTAAGGGCAGTAGGAGATAATGACACCATTGTAACATCCATGGGAGTCGATAAGGGCTTGGTAAAAATTGCAGGACTTGCAATTTCTAACGGATTGGTAACCTTAAGCGGATGTATTTATACCCAGCAGCAGAGATATTTCGATGTTTCCATGGGAACAGGAACCGTTGTCATTGGTTTGGCAAGCGTGATCATCGGAACAAGTCTCTTTAAAAAAGTGACATTTTTCCGGGTGACCACCAGTGTTGTGATCGGTTCCATTATCTATAAAGCATGTGTGGCATTGGCGATCAGCTTTGGTTTACAGTCCACAGACTTAAAACTGGTCACAGCAGTCCTGTTTTTAATCATTTTAGTAGTCAGCATGGACAGAAAGAAGAAGGTGAAGAACAATGCTTGAGTTAAAAAATATCAATAAAAACTATAATCCGGGCACTGTCAACGAACTCTGCCTGTTTGAAAATTTCAATCTGACCATACAGGATGGTGAATTTCTATCAGTCGTCGGAAGTAACGGCTCCGGTAAGACCTCTATGCTCAATATCATTTGCGGAACGATCCCGGTGGATTCCGGTTCGATCTTAGTCAGTGGAACAGACATCGTCAATCAGAAAGACTATATCCGTCACAGAAGGATCGGAAGAGTGTATCAGGATCCATCCAAAGGAACCTGTCCAAGCATGACCATCCTTGAGAATATGTCCATAGCCGATAACAAGGGAAAAGGTTATGGATTAGGAAGAGGCGTGAACAAAGCAAGAGCAGAGCATTACCGTGAAATGTTAAGAGATTTAAATCTTGGATTGGAAAATCAGATGGAGACAAAAGTCGGTTCGCTTTCCGGAGGTCAGCGTCAGACCCTTGCCCTTTTGATGGCAACCATGAACCCGATTGAATTTCTGATCTTAGATGAGCATACAGCGGCACTTGATCCAAAGACCGCAGAGATCATCATGGAGTTGACCGATAAGATTGTAAAAGAGAAAAAAGTAACAACGATCATGGTCACACACAATCTGCGTTATGCCGTAGAATATGGAGACCGTCTGATCATGATGCATCAGGGAAATGCCATTATCGATAAGGCAGGCGAAGAAAAAGCAAAGATGAAAGTCGATGACATCTTAGAAACATTTAACCGGATCAGTATTGAATGTGGTAATTAGAAAAGAGAACGAGAGGGAATAAACAATGGGTTCACTGGATGATTTGAAAATTTTGGATTTTTCTACCTTATTACCGGGACCATACGCAACATTGATGTTAGCGGATATGGGGGCAGAGGTGTTGAAGATCAGCTCTGCGAGCAGACCGGATATCGTATTGGACTATCCGCCGTTTATCGGGGATACCGGAGTGTCTGCATCACAGGCATGGCTTGGAAGAAATAAAAAGACCATGTTTTTGAACTTAAAAACCGGGGAGGGAAAGGCGGTTGTAAAAGAACTTGTCAAAGAATATGACATTGTGCTAGAGCAGTTTCGCCCCGGTGTTATGGAAAAATTAGGACTCGGCTACGAGGATTTAAAAGCAGTCAATCCGAAACTGATCTACTGCTCACTGACCGGATACGGACAGACAGGACCACTGCGGGATGCGGCAGGACATGATATCAACTATATGTCAAGAAGCGGCATTATTTCACAGGCAGGGCGCAGGGAATCAGGACCTTCCCTGATGAATTTTCAGATTGCAGATATTGCAGTCGGTTCTATGAATTCCGTGATCGGTATTTTAGCAGCGGTCAATTATCGGAAAAATACAGGAAAAGGACAATACATAGATGTGGCAATGATGGACGGCTGTGTGCCGTTTAACAGCTTAGACGGTGCCGGATTTTTAGTTTCCGGGAAAGAACCAAAGCGTGAGGGAGAACGTCTCAATGGTGGCTGCATCTATGATTTTTATGAGACAAAAGACGGTGAATATCTAAGCGTCGGTTCCTTAGAACCACAATTTTGGAGCAGATTCTGCACGGCGATCGGACGTGAGGACTTAATAGAAGGAACGGTATATCCGCCAAATATCGATGAAGTAAAAGCAGAGATCCGTGGCATTTTAAAGACAAAGACAAGAGATGAATGGGTAGAAGTATTCTCTCATTATGATGCCTGCGTACAGCCGGTTTTGAATTTAAAAGAAGCACTTTTAGAGGATGAGCAGGTAAAAGAACGTGAGATGGTAGTGGATGTAAAACTGCCGCTTCATGAAGACGTAAGTGTCAAACAGCTTGCAACGGCAGTCAAACTTAGTGAATGTCCATGTGAATATAAGTTTGCCGGTTATCCGACCGGCTATCATACCAAAGAAGTGATAGAACAACTGGGGATGGATTATGCAGAGTTAAAAGCGAAGGGTGTTTTTGACTAAAAAATCAGAGTACATAGGATGTTTTTAGACTTTTTTTGCAGAGATATTGCGAAATAATTGAAAATTTAGTATCATTAACAGGTAGGTATGCTTAGCGAGCAGCAAAAACAATGAGATGGGAGGATAACGATGTATCCAATAGTAAAAAAGGAACAACTGGCAGATAAGATTTTTCTTATGGATGTCAAAGCCGAAAGAGTGGCAAAGACCTGTATGCCGGGACAGTTTATAATTGTAAAAATAGACGAAGAAGGCGAGCGTATCCCGCTGACAATCTGCGATTATGACAGGGAAGCAGGAACAATTACCATTGTATTCCAGGTGGTTGGAGCTTCTACACAGCGTATGACCGGATTAGAGGTTGGAGATTCTTTCCGTGATTTCGTAGGACCGCTCGGATGTGCTTCTGAGTTCTGTTCAGAAGAGATCGAAGATTTAAAGAAGAAAAAGATTTTATTCGTGGCTGGTGGTGTAGGAGCAGCACCGGTTTATCCACAGGTGAAGTGGATGCACGAAAATGGAATAGATGTAGACGTGATCGTTGGTTCTAAGACCAAAGATATGTTGATTTTAGAAAAAGAGATGGAGGCAGTTGCCGGAAATCTCTATGTAACAACGGATGATGGAAGTTACGGACGTTCCGGAATGGTTACGACCGTAATTGAAGATTTAGTAAAAGACGGCAATACTTATGATGTCTGTGTTGCAATCGGACCGATGATCATGATGAAGTTTGTCTGTCTTTTAACAAAGAAATTAGAGATTCCAACCATTGTTTCCATGAACCCTATCATGGTGGACGGAACCGGTATGTGTGGTGCCTGCCGTCTGACTGTTGGCGATGAAGTGAAGTTTGCATGTGTAGACGGACCGGAGTTCGACGGACATCTGGTAGATTTTGACCAGGCAATGAAGAGACAGCAGATGTATAAGACGGAAGAAGGAAGAGCCATGCTGAAATTACAGGAAGGCGATACACATCATGGCGGATGCGGACATTGTGGAGGTGACAAATAATGGATGTATTAAATAAAGTACCTGTCAGAGAGCAGGAACCAAAGGTAAGAGCAACCAACTTTGACGAAGTATGTTTAGGATATAACAAGGACGAGGCTGTAGAAGAGGCTTCCCGCTGCATCGGCTGTAAGAATGCAAAATGTATCGAAGGCTGTCCGGTATCCATTAATATTCCGGGATTTATTGCAGAAGTAAAAGAAGGAAAATTTGAAGAGGCTTACAAAGTGATCAGTGAATCCTCCGCACTTCCGGCAGTCTGTGGCCGTGTATGTCCGCAGGAGAGCCAGTGTGAGGGAAGATGTATCCGTGGCATCAAGGGTGAGCCGATTTCCATTGGAAAATTAGAGCGTTTTGTAGCTGACTGGGCAAGAGAAAATAATGTAAAACCTGAGCCGGCAAAAGAAAAGAAAAACCACAAGGTAGCAGTGATCGGTTCCGGTCCTGCAGGACTGACCTGTGCCGGTGACCTTGCAAAGATGGGATATGATGTAACAATCTTTGAAGCACTTCACGAAGCAGGTGGTGTTCTGATCTATGGTATCCCTGAATTCCGTCTGCCAAAGAGTGCAGTTGTGGCAAAAGAGATTGAAAACGTCAAATCACTTGGCGTTAAGATTGAGACCAATGTCGTAATCGGTAAGTCTACAACAATCGATGAACTGATGGACGAAGAAGGTTTTGAAGCTGTATTTATCGGTTCCGGTGCAGGACTTCCGAAATTCATGGGCATTCCTGGCGAGCAGGCAAACGGTGTCTTTTCCGCAAATGAATTTTTAACGAGAAATAACCTGATGAAGGCTTTCAAAGATGAGTATGATACACCGATCATGAAAGGCAAAAAGGTTGCCGTAGTCGGCGGCGGTAATGTTGCGATGGATGCTGCAAGAACTGCATTAAGACTTGGCGCAGAGGTACATATCGTATACCGCAGAAGTGAAGAAGAGCTTCCTGCCAGAGTCGAAGAAGTACATCATGCAAAAGAAGAGGGCATCATTTTTGACCTGCTGACAAATCCAAAGGAAATCTTAGTGGATGAAAACGGCTGGGTAAAAGGAATGACCTGTGTGAAGATGGAATTAGGAGAACCGGATGCTTCCGGTAGAAGAAGACCGGTAGAGATCAAAGGTTCTGAATTTGATTTAGAATTAGATACGGTGATCATGTCACTTGGTACTTCACCAAACCCATTGATCTCTTCTACAACAGAAGGATTAGATGTAAACAAATGGCAGTGTATCGTTGCAGATGAAAACAACGGTAAGACCACCAAAGAGGGTGTATATGCCGGTGGAGATGCTGTAACCGGAGCCGCAACCGTAATCCTTGCCATGGGAGCAGGAAAAGCTGCTGCAAAGGGCATTGATGAGTACCTGAGCCGGAAATAAGACTGTCAGAAGTACAACGAAGTGAACATTAAGAGAGTTCATATCGATATAGTGATATTTACAAGGAAGCCGATATTTTTATTAGAAAACAATAAGATATCGGCTTCTTTTTCTTGTCATTTTCACAGTGACAGGATATAATAAGTACATGACAGAGTCAGGGAATTAAAACAATGGCGTGAACTGGAGGGAAGGTACATGACAGTAGAATAAATGCTCAAAAGAAAAGAGAAAAAGTGGTTAGCAGAAGGTGTCGTTACCGGAAAAGCACAGAGTGTCATGGAACTTTTAGAGGATTTAGGTACAGTTCCGGATGAGATCAAAGAAAAGATTCTAAATGAAAAGAATCCTGAGAGCTTGAACGAGTGGCTCAAGGCAGCAGCAAAGGCGGACTCAATAGAGGAGTTCCTTACAAAAATATAGGAATGACATTGTCAGAATGTATTTTCTTATTCAAAAGTCAGTATAATCTAACTATTTCAAGGATGACAGTAAGTCAAAAATCAAGTGTTATTTTATTAACAATCTAAGAGTAAATCTAAAGTATTCAAAAAGATCCACAAATATTAAAAGTAATAGAAGAACAGGAGGAAATCTGTCTAAAGGTATAGGGAAACAATAAATAATAAATAATAGTTTGTTTTCTATTCCGTCTGATTATCTTCGCCGGTTTCCGCATCCACATGCTAATTAACTTCTATGATTTCCAGAGAGATAAGAACTTTCGGCTTTTCGATGAGTTACTAGAAATGCTAAAATAATATTAAGGAGGAGTTCAGATATACACAATTGCAATTCATTAGTATGATAAATTTTTAAATTAGATGACGATGATAAATTAGAATGTTATAATATACAAAGTAGTGTTATATGAAAGGAATAAAAAGAGATGAAAGAACAATACTCAGATTTTCTGAAATTATTATTTTCGTTAACAAAGGAAAAAAAGAATTTTAAGCTGTCGGGAAATGATATTGAGTCATATATACAGTCTTTATCAAAAGATGATTTTATAGAAATTGTTAAAGAAATTGGTACAATACCAGAGGTTATAGAAGCTAGCTCCACTGAAGAAAAGCTTTATTCTAAGGCTTCAGATATTGTATTAGCAAGGTGTTTTTCTGAAATAGGATTAAAAGCAAAGGCTTTATCTGAACGAGGTAATAGTGCCGACATTGTTGCAGAAAGTCATCATGGATATACCTTAGTTGCGGATGCGAAAACTTTTAGATTAAGCAGAACGGCAAAAAATCAGAAAGATTTTAAAATATCTACTTTAAGTAGATGGAGAGGAATGGAACATGATTTTGCAGTTTTAGTAGCACCATATTTTCAATATCCTAATACAAGTAGTCAAATTTATGCATCTTCTTTATCAGATAAAGTCTGTTTGTTGTCATGGGAACATATATTATTTCTCTTAAATCAGCAGGTTGTTGAAGATGTTTCGTTAAGTTTGGAACAAATATGGAATGCACCAACTAGGATAGAAAGAGATAGTAAGATTGCTTATGCAGATAGAATGAATTGCTTATTTCCTTATATCAATAAAATGGTATGTGATAGGATACCAATTAGTCTTAAAGATTTTGAGGAACAATTGAATATATGTAAGTTATATATTTTTGAACGAAGTAATGATGAAATAGCAGTATTAAATGCAGAAATACAAAAGATAGAAGAGTATACAAAAGAACAAGCAATTAAAGAATTAATCAAGTCAAGGAAACTTAACGAAAAAATATCAGCTATTTTATCTTATAAGAGTTCTTTATAAAAGTAGAGGTTATAATATGAAAACAAACTCCATAATTTGTGGTAATTCTATAGAAGAAATTAAAAATATAGATAGCAATTCAGTGCATTTGATTCTTTCGGATATACCCTATGGAATATCCTTAGATACTTGGGATATTTTGCATAATAATACTAATTCATCACTTTTAGGTATGAGTCCAGCACAAAAACAATCGTCAGTTTTTAAAAAAAGAGGTAAGCCTTTAAATGGATGGTCAGAAGCTGATAAAAATATGCCTATAGAATATTATAATTGGTGTTCATCTTGGTCAAAAGAATGGCTAAGAGTTTTAAAACCGGGAGCTAGTTGTTTTGTTTTTGCAGGCAGGAGATTTTCACATAGGTGTATTTGTGCTATGGAAGATGCAGGGTTTATCTTTAAAGATATGATTGCATGGGAGAAGGATTCAGCAGCTCATAGGGCTCAAAATGTAAAAGTTGTTTTTGAAAGACGTGGGGATAGTGAAAATGCTGATAAATGGACTGGATGGAAATTAGGAAATTTACGTCCTTTATTTGAACCTATATTATGGTTTATGAAGCCGTATCCTATTGGTGGAACATTAACGGATAATATTATGTTATATGATGTAGGTGGATACAATGAGGAATATTTTAAGCAAAATCCGTTAAATAACACGGGAATAGAAGTATGTTCTAATATTATTAAATGTAAATCCTCTCGAAATGATAGAGGACTTCATCCGGCTCAAAAGCCAGTGGCACTTATGGAATTTCTGATTAATTTGACAACATTGGAAGGACAGGTGGTTTTAGATCCTTTTTGTGGTTGTGGTTCAACATTGGTAGCTGCACAAAATTTAAATAGAGAATATATTGGTATTGAAGTAAATGCTGAATATTGCAAAATTATCTCGGAAAGATTAAATAAGAAATAATATATTATGAGGTGAGATAATGCATGTATAGCTAGAAAAACTTAGAGTTTGTCATGAGCTTGCGGAAAAACACGACATTTTAATTAACTTCTATACTTTCCAGAGGAATAAGAACTTTCGGCTTTTCGATGAGTTACCGGGGAAGATAAATCAGATGAACTAGGAAAATAAGCATTTAGAATTCTATTATTTCTCATAGCTTGCAATTCCACTGTTTCCATAGCGAACTGTGACTGCGACAGGAACGTAGAGGTTCTTATTTTGCGTACAAAAACAAAAATTTGCAGGCACGGATGCCTGCAAAAGATGCTGCTGAGTCAGGAAGACGAATCAGCGTCGGTTTCGTCCGTTGTCATTACCTGAATCGCAAAATATAGAACCTCTTGTTCCTGTTCGCGGAACAGTGAGCTATGAAAAACAGAATCTATTCCAAATTCACCTTCTTCTTCATAATATACCCACACAAGAAGAAAAAGACAACACTAAGCACCAGATTTAATACCATAATAAAGCCATAGGTTGCTGTCGGAATATAATTCTGTGCATGTGTGATCGCATCTTCATTTCCGGTCAGTCCGACATAAATAGTGCGGATGATCTGGGTTAGGATATTGATCAGAAAATAAGTTAAAAAAGAGCCGGCTAACCGATGTTTCTGCCAAAGCTGTCCGATACAGATACTTGCATATGGAAGCAGGAGACCGTAAAACGAGGAAACCAGTATAAAGGCGATCAGGGAAAGCCAGAAAGTACCTGTATGCATGCCGGTATAGTAATAGACCATTCCATCAAAACCGCCAAAAGATGCAAAGTAATTGCTTATTGCATCAAAGACATAGTGATTTGCAAAAATACAAAAGATACTGAAAGCAATCAACAGCGATTCCACAAGGTTCCAGATAAATGCGACGAGCAGCTTACTGCTTAACAGCTCCCAGGAAGTTACCGGAAGTGTATGCATCAGATAGCCTTCATCACCAAACAGGTTCTTATAAAAACGTACCAACAGATAGATAAAGGATGCAATGCTGACAGCAAACAATCCTAAGATGTAGAGGATTACACTCAGTCCGCCAAAGAGTCCAAAGCCGATGGAGTCGATGTTAGAATTCTCTGCCGTAAAAAGTGACTGTGCAAATATTCTTGCAAAAATGGTCAAAACCACAAGAATCAGATAGAGTGGCAGGATGACCTTTGAAGTTGTTTTAAATTCATGTTTCATTAATTTTCCTAACATCTGAATACCTCCCTGAACAGTGCGTCAATGGACATGCCTTCCTCTTCGCGAATGGATTCAACGGAAGCGTCCTTTACAATTTGTCCGTTTTTAATAAAGATAACCTGATCTAAAATATTTTCAATATCGGCGATCAGGTGTGTGGAGATCAGAATACTTGCATGCTCATCATAGTTCGTGATGATGGTGTTTAAAATATAATCCCTTGCCGCAGGATCTACGCCGGCAATCGGTTCATCTAAGATGTAGAGGTCTGCACGGCGTGACATTACTAAAATGAGCTGAACCTTTTCCTTGGTACCTTTGGACATCGTCTTTAATTTCTGCTTTGGATCGATCTGCAGCTTTTCTAACATATCATAGGCACGTTCCGGCTCAAAGTCCTCATAAAAATCTTTAAAAAAGTCGATGATCTCATTTACCCGCATACCGCCGCCAAGATAGGTGTGGTCAGGCAGATAGGAGATCACTTTTTTCGATTCCGTACCCACCGGAGCCTCCTTGATATAGACTTCGCCGGCTGACGGAGTCAGTAAACCGTTTAAAATTTTGATCAGTGTGGTCTTACCACTTCCGTTCGGACCTAACAGTCCGATAATGTGTCCTTCCTCAATATCCAAATTGATATGGGAAAGAGCGGTTGTAGAACCATAAGTTTTACTCAGGTCTTTACATGTAACTAAACTCATTTTTTCCTTCTCCCTTAAATGGTAGTGTGTTGTTGGATCAGTTGGAGTGTTTCCTCTTTGGAAATTCCAAGATGTTTCATAGCTTCAAAAAAATCATGGATCTTTTCTTCGGCAATCTGTTGTTTTAATCCTTCGATCATAGCAGTATCCTCCGTGATAAAACGTCCGCTCGTCCGCTGACTGTAGACTAAGCCGGTTCTTTCGAGTTCGGAAAGGGCTCTTTGCATAGTGTTCGGATTGACGGCTGCACAGGAGGCAAGCTCTCTGACAGCAGGGAGCCGTTGTCCGGGCTGATAAACACCCGAAATGATATCCATTTCAATGCGTTCTACGATCTGTAAAAAAATCGGACGGTCGGAATTGAGATTCCATGGCATACACCCACCTCGTTTCTGATATATGTATTAGTCAAATAATACAATAATGCAAATGGGAATATTTGTCAAGAAATATTCAAAAAGCAAAGTTTTTATTATTTTCTCATCAGACATTCCATCAGACGGGTATTGTCCTCCGGTTCCATAAAACAGAAACGGATATATTTATTGTCTAAGAATGGAAACGTAGAGCAGTTGCGGATCATCATACGTTCCCGGATCGTGCGGTCGAACATTTCATCAGCATTCATATCCTCCCGAAGCAGGCGGAGTAACATAAAGTTTGCCTTTGGTACATAGGCTTTGAAATCCGGGTGGGAAGCAAATGCTTCATAGATCCTTGAACGCTCTTTTGAGATCAGGGATTTCGTTTTTTCAATATAATCGGTGTCGGTAAACATCAATTCTCCGGCAATTACGGCAAGGGAATTGATCGTCCACGGATTTTTTCGTGTATTAATAGCTTTAATCAGATCCGGATTTCCGGTAATGGCATAGCCCAGACGGAGTCCCGGAGCTGCAAAGAATTTAGAAGTTCCTCTTAATATAATGATATTGTTGTAAAAGTTTGTCAGTGGAACAGCAGTGATCTCGTCCATATTTTCGGCAAATTCCACATAGGTTTCATCTACCATCACAAAAATATCATGCTGTTTGCAGACATCTAAGATCAGACGCATGTCTTTTCTGGTGATCGCAGTAGAAGTCGGGTTATTCGGATTGCAGAGTACCAAAAGATCAATATTTTCATTGAGGTGTGCGGTAAAGTCCGCAACGTTTAAATGAAAGTCATTGTCTTCACGCAGCGGATAGTACAGGGTGGTACCACCGCCTAAAGAAATCTCACGCTCATATTCGGAATAAGTAGGACCGATGATCATCGCTTTTTTCGGATGTTCGATCTGGATAAAAAGAGAGATCAGCTCTGTAGAACCGTTACCGACAATGACATGTTCTGCCTCACAGCCGCAATAGCCGGCGATACACTGTCTTAAAGAAGTGTATTCTCTGTCCGGATAGGCGGTAATGGCATCGATATGTTCGGTCAGAGTCCTGCGTAAAAGGGGGGAGATCCCAAGCGGATTGACGTTGGCACTGAAGCTGATGATCTCTTCTTTTCTGATGCCGTAAATTTTTTCTATTTTTTCTAAATCACTTCCATGAAAATGATCCTGATGCTGTAACATATGATATACCTCCAAATGCTGACAGGGTGCAGAAAGAGCAGTTGCACGAACCTGTGAAATAGTTTATAATCTATTATAATCGACTTGTGCGAAAAAGCAATAAAAACCAGATAAGCAGGTGACATTTTGCGTAGACGGATTTATAATCTGGCAAATGGTAAATTTGAATATGAGAAACCGGAATTGCTGCTCTCAACAGACCGGCTGGAATTAAAAGTAGTAGAGGGGCAGAACTATAAAGGAAGCTTTACGATAAGAAGCGGTAACGGGCTTCCTCTGCGTGGTGTGATCTATACCTCCGATGTACGGATGGAGTGTATGAATCCGCAGTTTGAGGGAGAAGAGGTTCATATTCAATTTGAATTTCATAGTGAAGGTCTGATGGAAGGGAATATTCAAAAGGGTGAGTTTTACATAATCTGTAACCAGAATGAATATAACCTTTCTTTTGTTGTAAATATTTCCAAATTATATCCAAAGACTTCCATCGGAACGATCCGTTCTATTTATGAATTTGCAAAATTAGCGGCAAAAGACAAAAATGAAGCCTATGAGATCTTTACATCCCCAATGTTTGTAAATCTGATAAAAGAAGAGGAAGTTCGTGAAAGAATGCTCTACGAGGGACTTTGCCGTCCGGGAGCAGGCATGCAGGATATGGAGGAGTTTCTGATCGCATGCAAACAGAAGGAAACGGTCTTACTGACCATGGATGAAAAGAGCAAAGAGTATTGTGATATAACACAGAGCAGAAAAGAGACACTTGTTTTAAGAAAAAGAGAGTGGGGATATTTAGAACTTGAGATTACAAGTGATGCCTCCTTTTTACATCCTGTGAAAAAGCAGATGACAACCGCTGACTTTATCGGGAGTATGCTTCAGGTGGAGTATCTGATTGAAAAAGAAAAGCTTCATGCAGGAAAAAACTATGGAAAGCTGACGTTAAAAAGCCCTTATCAGACACTGGAGCATACAGTCTGTGTATATCAGAAAGAACAGAGGGAAGCTGTGCCGGAAAAGCGGGAAGAACATACGGAACTTTCCAAAATGAAGTGCAGACTGACGGAAAGCTATATCCGTTTCCGGTTAAAACAGATGACATTAGGAGAGTGGGTAATGGGATCGAATGAAATCCTCGACCATTTCATTGCTGCTTTTCCGAGTGAACATTGGTATGGCCTGATGAAGGCACAGGTGCTACTTATCAACCGGCAGAGACAGGAAGCCGAGTGGATATTAGATGAAAAGAAGAAAACGATCACGGACACAAAGAGCGTAGCGTGGGCATATTACCTCTATCTGACCACCCTTTTGATCCGCGAGGACAGTTATGCAGATAAGGTGTTAAAGAACGTAGAAGACATCTGCAGGGTGCATAACAAAGATATGCGTCTGGTGTGGATCTTATTATTTTTACGGGGAGATTATGCAAAGAATGCAGCATTAAAATACTATGCCATAAGAGAACAGGTCATGGGCGGATGCACCAGTCCGTATTTTTATTTAGAGGCATATCTGCTGCTTGAAAAAGAACCGTATATTATGACGGAGATGGGCGAGTTTGAATGCCGTCTGCTGCTCTGGGCATGCAGGAAGCATGCAATCACAAAAGAGCTTGCCATACAGGTGACCCATTTAGCAGGAGATCTGCGTACCTATGAGGAGCGGGTCTATAAGATTCTTTGCGGCTGCTATGAGATCTATCCGCAAGAGGAACTGCTGACCGTGATCTGTGCCTATCTGATCAAGGGACAGAAATACGATACGCTATATCATCACTGGTATGAAGAGGGAATTACCGCAGATCTGCGTTTAGCAGGTTTATATGAAGCCTTTGTCTATTCGATGGATGCAAGGGAAGTGCGTCAGGTACCTAAGATGGTACAGATGTATTTCCGTTATCACAGCAGTCTTCCGTATGCACAAAAAGCGGCACTCTATGTCAATATTATTGCAAATAAAGAAAGTCAGCCGTCTGTCTACGCAAGTTATGAAAGAACCATGGAGCGTTTTGCCTTAGAACAGATATTAGAGCGGCATATGGATGATAATCTTGCGGTTATCTATGATACGTTTTTAACGGAAAATATGATACAAAACGAGACGGCAAAGGCATTAGGGCAGTTGTTGTTTTATCATAAGCTGACTTGCTTTGATAAAGATGCCGTTCGTCTTTATGTAGTGCACAGACAGTTAAAAGATGGCTTTTCGGTATCGATCCAGAACGGAACTGCATATTTTCCCATCTATTCTTCCGATTATGTCATTCTTTTAGAGGACCGGAAAGGAAACCGTTATGCCTCCGGTATGGAGTATCAGTTAGAAAAATTGATGCGTCCCGGCAGATTTATAAAAAAATGCATGGAGCAGGCACCGGAGTGTGAATCGTTTTTTATTTATCAGTTAGACAAAAAACCATTCCATGAGGAATTAGATGAAAAGGAGTTAGAACTTCTGCGCAGATTCTTACGCATGGATTCGGTCAGTGAGGAATACAGAACCTATCTGTTCCCGGAGATCATAAGGCTGCATCAGGTCAATCAGGTAAATTTAGATATCAGAGAGTATTTAAAACGGATCAATCCGTCAATGCTGAATCAGAGTGCGAGAAAATATATGGTAGAGCTTTTAGTCGACAGACATGCTTATCGGGAGGCATATGCATGGCTGCAGCGATATGGTATTGAAGAAATTGATGCCGTGCGGTTAGCCGCAGTTGCCGGAAGCATGGCAGGAAAAGAGGAGTATGCAGACGAAGAATTCCTGGTATATCTTTGTGCAGAAGCCTTTTTTGGTGGAAAATATGACGAAGCTATCCTGAAATATCTGTGTGAGAATTATGATGGTTCGACAAAACGGCTAGGAGAGATCTGGCAGGCAGCAAAACAGTTTGGGATTGAGACTTATGGTTTAGAAGAACATATTTTGATCCAGCTGCTGTATTCTACGGAGTATATGGAATATACGGAAGAAATTTTTGAAAGCTATTGTAGAAATGGTGGAAAAGAGATCATAAAAGATGCCTATCTGAACTATTTTTCGCAGGCATACTTTGTAGAACATATGGTGATCAGTGAACGATTCTTCAGGCATCTGGTGGAACGACCGGAAGAAAAACAGATACCGGTGTGCCGTTTGGCAATTTTAAAATATCTTGCATCCCATAAAGATAAGCAGGAAGAATACATGGAACTGTTAGATACCTATCTGGCAGATTTTACGGCAGAAAAGATTTATTTTTCGTTTTATCGAAGATTTCCTGTCTTTTTACAGCAAAAATATGGTTTTTATGATAAGGTATTTATAGAGTATCAGAATCGGAGAGGAAACCGTGTCTTTTTGCACTATCGGAGCGGGGAACATGATGAATACCGTACCATGGAAATGAAAGAAGCCTATGGTGGGATTTTTATCAGTGATTTCTTACTGTTTTTTGGTGAAAATATCCAATATTACGTCAGTCAGATGCGGGAAGAAAAAGAACAGATATTAGAAAGCAATCAGATTACGGGAAGCATGGTATGTGAAGAACAGGACAAGAGTCGGTATACGCTTTTAAATCAGCTGATCACACAGACCATTCTCGAAGAGGATATCAAAAAGACAAAAGAAATGATGATAGAATACGAAGAGCAGCAACAGCTCTGTAAGAGACTCTTTGAGGTTCTATAAAGGAGAAAGTTATGAGTGAGAGACTTTTGGACAAATTATATATTGGTATTGATCTGAAAGAAGAGTCGGCAATGCTCAGTTACTTTCATCCGGGTATGGAACGTCCTGCAACGGTCAGTTTTGTAGCAGGAAGCTCTGAATACAGTCTGCCACTGGTGGTTGCAAAACGCCATGGTATCGGACAATGGGTTTACGGTAAAGATGCAGAGCGTTTAGCAGAGGCAGGACAGGGAACGAAAGCAGAGAATCTGTTCCGGCAGGCACTAAATAAAAACAGGATAACGGTAGAGGGCAGAGAGTATCCGGCGGAGGATCTGTTCCTTTTATTTATAAAAAAAATCTTATCCATCCCGAATAAACTCGACAGGGAACGGAAACTAGAACGTCTGGTCTTTGCGGTGCAGACCGTCACGGAAGAATGTGTCCGCCTGTTAGACCGGGTGCGGCAGGAATTAGAATTGTCCGAAGAACAGTTTGAGGTTGTGGATTATAAAGAGTGTTTTTGTTTTTATCATTGCAATCAGGAGGAAAAACTTCAGAATCATCAGGCAGGATTATTTGATGGCAGCAGTGAGAAAATCGTGTATTATAGTCTGGAAAAAGAGAAACGAACGAAGCCCTGTGTGGTTACGATAAAAGAACAGAAACTGGGCATACTGACAGATGACAAAGATGCAGGGTTTTTAGCAATGGCACAGCAGGCATTCGACAAGCAGCTTGTGTCTACGGTCTATTTTGTCGGAAGTGCGTTTGACGGTGGATGGATGCAGGAATCTTTAAAATATATCTGCCGTGGACGACGGGCATTTTTAGGGAAGAATCTATATTCTCTGGGTGCATGTTTTGTGGCATTCCAAAAAAAAGAGACAGAGCGGGAATATGTGTATTTAGGAGACAGTGAGTTCAAGATGAACATCAGTCTGAAGGTAAGAAAGAAGCAGGAGTTGGAATTCTATTCGCTTGTAACTGCCGGAGAGAACTGGTATTTAAAGGAGCATAGCTGTGAGGTGATCTTAGACGGTACGGATACCGTGGAACTGTGGTTACAGCATCCATATGGCAGGGAGGCAAAAATAGAGAGTTTAGAGCTTGCGGATCTGCCTAAAAGACCGGCACGGACCACAAGGATCAGGATCACGGTACATCTGTTAGGAGATACAAAAGCGGAGATTGAGATAGAGGACCTTGGATTTGGAGAGTTATTTCCATCCAGTGAAAAGGTGTGGAAGTATACGATGGAATTTTAGAGGAGGAAGCCGATGGGACAATTACTATTTTGTAGTCATGCTTTAGCCAAAAAACCATATGATATAGAGAGTGCTTCCTTAAATATATATTCCTTAGAGGAGATGAGCTATTATCTGATCCACAATGCAGAATTTGTGGAGATGGACTTTGTCGGAAGGACATTCTGCGACTGGGTAAGAACGGAGATCAAAGAGGAAGGACTTGCTTGCAAATTAGAAGAGGCATTAGAACAGGGGGTGCCTTCTTATGAATTTGCAAGGATTCTTTTAGAGGAGACCGGCTATGCGACCGAGGCGGAACAGCAGGCTGCCATGGAGATCTTCAGACAGTTAGAGGAAAAGGACGAGCTTTCAAGGCATAAGCTGCGTGCAGACCGTCTGTTGCGGCGTGAAAAATATCATTGCGCCATGGAGGAATATCGTTGGATCTTACAGAATCAGACAGAAGAGACACAGGAGGCGTTCTTAGGAGATGTGAGCCACAATTTAGGAACCGCCTATGCAAATCTGTTTCTGTTTTCCCAGGCGGCAGATTGTTACAAAACAGCTTATGAGAAGAATACAAACCCAAGTTCCAAAAAGTCAGAATTATTTTGTCTGTTCTTAGCAGATAAGAAAGAAAAACAAAGCGAACGGGCGAAAGAATACGGGATCGGTACAGAACAACTCAAAGAGTATGAAAGAGAATTAGAAGCGATAAAAGAGCAGCTTCCTTTGGATGAAAATGTAAAAAAGATCCGGAACCTATATGAGGCTTATGAAAAAGGAACAAAGGAAGAAATAAAAGCAGAGACAAAATCAGAAATTTACGGGATCGTCCATAAATGGCGTCAGGAATATGAGAAGTATGGCAGGTAAGAAACAATGAGATTTTGGAAAAGAAGAAAGAAAGCAAAAGAACAGCCGGAAGCAAAACAGAATATTGAAGATGTGTTAGAGCATTTGAATACGCGGGGTGCATATACGGACAGTGCGGAATATAAGAGGCAGGCAGAGCATGAGATGCTCGGACGCTGTGAGGAGATCATTGAGGCGATCCGGGAGTTAGAAGAGGCGAAGTCTGAGTACCGCATTGTCACGGACTATCTGAATGATATCCAGAAAATCCGCAATATTCCAAAAGAAACACAGGAGGATCTGCATGAGGTTGCAGGAAATGTTGCCAAACTCAATAAGGCAAGGGATCAGTATTTAAATACGGCCCAGAAGATTTCCGACGCACAGTTCGTTCAGATGCAGCAGGAAGAGGATGAGATACCGGATGCCATCCGCAGATTAGAGGCAAATGAAGCCTATGAGGCAGCCATCCGCCGGGATATGAATTATTTAGAGGGAGAAAAACAGGCGTGGGTGTACTGCATGGAAGAAGTAAAGGAAGAGATGCATTATCTTAGGATTTTTTCCTATGTATTGTTTGGCGTATTTATTGTACTGATGGCGCTGATCTTAGTCCTGCAGGGAGTGAAAAACGTGGACACAAAGCTGATGTTTACGCTGCTGGTATCCGCGGCAGCAATCGGTGGATTTTTCCTCTATTTCCGTCAGCAGCGGGATATCGATCAGTTAAAACGCTGCGAGGCAAACATTAACGGAGCGATCATCCTTTTGAATAAGATCAAGTTTAAATATGTCAATACGAAGAACGCAGTCGACTATGCCTGTGAAAAATACCATGTACACAATTCGAAGGAACTGACCTATATCTGGGAGCAGTATCAGGATGCAGTGCGGGAAAAGGAAAAATATCTTCAGACAAACGAAGAACTAGATTACTATAACTCCCGCTTGGTACGCAGACTGAAAGATTATCAGCTCTATGATGCAAAGGTATGGACCGGCAATCCGGAAGCGATTTATAATGACAAGGAAATGGTCGAGGTACAGCATAATCTGATCGCAAGGAGACAGAAACTCCGAGAACGCATAGAGTATAATACGAAAAATATCCTGAATATGCGAAAAGAGGTAGAAGAGATCGCGGCAAGTCAGAAGCAGATGGTCCCGGAGTTAAAAGAGATCATTGATTCCATTGACAGTTTAAGCAGCCAGTCTTAAAGTGTGTTTGCAAAACGGGTTATTTCTCTTATGCACGAAAAAATAAAATATGCATATTTTGTAAGTAAAGAGATAAGGAGAAATAACATTATGGGAAATTGCAATAGAAGCAATATGGGACAACGGGAATGCGGTGAGCGTTACGATATGTCCTCATGTCAGGATTTTGCATTGGCAATGGCATATGTACCATGGCAGCATTTTGAGCATGTCTATGAGCCGGACCGTGCTCTTCAGGTCGGAACCATTTTTCCGGAATTAAATAAACCGTTTTACGGAAGAAAGGGGATGCGGGGATGATGAATCAGCAGATGAGCCAGAAACAGTTGTTACAGTGGATCAATATGGTAAGCTTTGCCGTCAATGACATTACCCTTTATCTGGATACGCATCCTGACGACGAAGAAGCATTAAATTATTTAAAACACTACAAAGAACTACGCAAACAGGGACTTCGTGCCTATGCAGACCAGTATGGTCCTCTTACGATCGACAGTGCAAAAGTAGGAGATCACTGGGACTGGGCAACCCAGCCTTGGCCGTGGGAAGGAGGCATGTGTTAAGTTATGTGGAATTATGAAAAGAGATTACAATATCCGGTAAATATCAAACAGACCAATCCGAAGATCGCACAGGTCATCATGTCGCAGTACGGTGGACCGGATGGAGAGCTTGGAGCTTCCATGCGATACATTTCACAGCGTTATACGATGCCTTATCGTGAGGTTGCAGGAATTTTGAATGATATCGGTACCGAGGAGCTGGCACATTTAGAGATGGTTTCTACGATCGTGCATCAGCTGACAAGAGATTTATCACCGGAGGAGCTTAAAGCATCCGGTTTTGACAAATATTATGTAGATCATACGTTGGGAATCTGGCCGCAGGCAGCCGGGGGCATTCCATTTAATGCCTGTGAATTCCAGTCAAAGGGTGATCCGATCACAGATTTGATGGAAGATATGGCAGCAGAGGGTGCGGCTTGATAAGAACAACAAAAATATATGCTAACGGAGGAAGATATGGGAAGAAAAAAGGCGATGCTTTCCATGGTACTTGGAATTTCAATACTGGTTCTGATCGTGATCATTGTAAAGGTTATACCACAGAGCATTAGAAATTCTCAAGAAAATACAAAGACAGAACAGTCACAGGAAGCATCAGAGAAAAAAACGAAGAAAAAGGACAAGAACATAGAGCAGGCAAAACTGCTGGCGATGGGATATGATTACGACGGAGCGATCAATCTCTTAAAGTCCGTAAAAAATTATAAAGAAAATACGAAGATCACAAAACTGATCAAAAAGTTTGAAGAACAAAAGGCAGCATGTGTTCCGGTGGATGTCAATGCAGTGCCACACATTTTCTATCATTCCCTGATCAATGATACGGATCGTGCATTTAACGTATCCGTATTGGGAAAAAATGCAGTGGACGGCATGAACGCGTGGATGACAACCGTGGAAGAATTTGACCGCATTACCCAGCAGATGTATGACAATGGATATGTATTTGTAAGACTGCGTGATCTGGTAGTTGAGACAAAGGATGAAAATGGCAACGTAACTTTTGCACCAAACACGAATCTGATGCTGCCACCGGATAAAAAAGCGGTCGTTCTGTCCGTGGATGATCTGAGTTATTACCATTCCTATAAGCCTGCCGGATTTCCGGAAAGACTGGTCCTAGATGACAACAATGATGTAAAGTGTCTTTATAAGACAGCAGATGGTAAGAAGCATATCGGAGATTACGATGTGGTTCCACGTTTGAATACATTCTTAAAGAAACACCCGGATGGTGCCTACAAAGGGGCAAGAGGTATGATCGCCATGACCGGATATAATGGTGTGTTTGGTTATCGTACAGATTCGGATTACGAGGTCAGAGAACATTTAAAACCGGATCAGCTTGCATGGCTGAACGAACACCCTGATTACAACCGGGAAAAAGAGATTGAAAAAGCAAAAAAAATTGCTGATGCACTAAAAGCGGAAGGCTGGGAGTTTGCAAGCCACACCTGGGGACATCTGAGTGTTACGGGAAAGACCGTGGAACGTTTAAAGACAGATAATGAGAAGTGGGTTGCGAATGTACAGAATATTGTAGGAGCGGTGGACACGTTGATCTTTGCACATGGAAATGACATCGGAGGGCCGCAGCCTTATACGAATGACAATCCGCTGTATGCCTATTATAAGAGTGCCGGTTATAACTTTTTCTGTAATGTAGACCGCTCGAAACCACACTGGGTACAGATCAATGCAGACAATGTGCGTCAGGGACGGATTGATATGGACGGCTATCTGCTCTATACCGCAACGCAGGGACGGACAACGGTCTTAGACCAGATGATCCGGCCGGCAGAAGTGTTTGATACAAGAAGACCGACACCGGTCATTGCAAACGGAAAAGAGTAGGAGTAATAAAATACCACTGCTGTTTATTTTAGAACCACTGCACGAAAGATAAGGGTCAAGTAGTAATAGTGTATGAAGTTTGTATGCCATATTTGTATAACATGACATTTTTATATGATCGTGGCATTTTGTGTCGAAAAAAGTATGTACATGTGATAAAATTTATATAAACATTTTATAAACGAATGTAAAAAGATGTTTATAAGTAAGGGAGACGGCAAATGAATAAAGACAAGATTGATGCCAAAATCCTTGCAGTTGCAGGCAAGGGTGGCGTTGGTAAGACTTCGCTTGCGGCAGTTATGGTCAAACTTCTGGTAGCAGCGTACCCCGACAAGCGGATACTTGCAATCGATGCAGACCCGGCTGTGGGATTGTCTACTGCACTCGGTGTGGACGTGAAACTCACGGTAGACGATATTCGCAAAGAGGTTGTGGCAAACGCAGAGGACGGCAACGCTAAGGCGGCAATTGAATTGTTAGGAGAAGCCAGATATCGTATTTTTGACGCACTTGTCGAGATGGATGGCTTTTCTTTTATTGCGATCGGAAGACCGGAGGCAGCAGGCTGCTATTGCAAGATCAACAGTTATCTGAAAGAAGTGATCGGTCTTTTGGCAGAGAATTATGATTATATCGTAATTGACGGAGAGGCTGGAATTGAGCAGATCAACCGACGTGTGATGGAAAAAGTGACACACCTCATGCTGATCACGGACTCTTCTAAGAAAGGAACGCAGGTCGTTCAGACAATCAAACAGGTAGCAGATGAACTTGTGATGTACGATAAGGTCGGTGTGATCGCAAACCGACTTCCCAATTTAGATGTCAAACAGTACATGGATGTGGGTGATATTCCGGTACTTTCCTACATATTATCGGATGCCTCGTTAGCAGAGTTCGACATCAAGGGAGAGAGTGTATTTTATTTAGATGATGATGCGGCGATCGTCAGAGGAGCAAAAGAAGCCCTGATCGGTATAGGAATTTTAGAAGCGTAAAGGAGGGAAAGCGTGAAAGACTTAAAGCACTTATATTATTTTGAAAAGTTGTTAGAAGATGCGAATAACGAACTTGTGCGTCAGGCACAAAGTGAGGGGCTTAAGTGTATCGCAACGACTTGCGAAAATGTACCGGAACCACTTTTAAATCTTCCGGGAATATTTTCCGTCAGACTGCGTGCACCGCGTACAGGCTCTATGGAGATGGCTACTTATTACATGACAAGTTTTTTGTGTGAGTACAGTAGAGCACTTTTAGAAAGAGCCATTGAAGGCGGTTACAATTTTGTGGACGGTATCGTAACACCGGACGGATGTACGATGATGAACCGCTGTGTGGAGAATATGGAACTGCTTAAAACCATGGGAGAGGGAAAAGATGGATTTTTCTGGGAATATATGGAGATCCCACAGAAGAATGATGACAATGCATTAGAAATGTACACTTTGCAGTGCCGCAACCACATCTTAAAGCCTTTAGCAGAAAAATATGGGATCGACACATCGGATGAGGCTATCCGTGCAGCCGTAGAACAGCACAACGAAGTGTGCCGCCTGATCCGTGCGATCGGTGATTTTCGTAAAGAAGCGAATCCACGCGTAACGGGCTATGAGTTCCATATCCTTACCCTGGTAAGTTATGTGGCACCAAAGCATCTGATCGTAGATAAACTCCGTGAGACATTAGAGGAGATCAAGACGAGAGAGCCGGATGCGGCAGACAAGTATCGTGCCCGTGTCGTTTTTGTCGGCTCCGAGGTGGACGATGTGGATGTGATCAGGTTAGTAGAGGAATCCGGTGCTTATGTCTGTGCAGACCGTTTTTGCTACGGATCTTTGCCGGGACGTGATGAGATTATCTTAAATGACGAGGAAGATGTTGTAAAACAGGTCTGTCGTCAGGTGCAGGGCAGAGCACAGTGTCCACGTTACTGGGATATGGCAAAGATGACAGGCAGACGCGATTACGTTGCAGATCTTGCAAAAGAATACGGCGCAGACGGTATTATTTACGAACAGATGAAGTTCTGTGATCCATGGGCATATGAGCGGATGATCGGTACGATCGTTCTCCGTGATGAGCATGGCTATCCGGTACTTGCCGTGGATCGTCCATATTCCATTGGCTCTTCCGGTCAGATGCGCACACGCGTGCAGGCATTCGTAGAGAGCATTGAGATCAAGAAGATTCAAGGAGGTAAGAAATAATGGCAAAAGAAGTAGGCGCAGAAGCGCTGGGTAGATTTTTTACCGATGGAAAAGTACGAAGCAGACGTGAGTGGCGTGGATTTAAGGATACTTTTTATGATTACACACGCTGGCTCTATATTATGAAGCAGTTAGCTGGCTTTATCATCAAGCCCAGAAATATCAAAGCGATGTTCCGCTATCGCTGGATGGCAAACTATTTAGCAGTACCGATGATGGTCGATAAACATACACAGGGACTTCGCGGACCATACCTTCGTATGTGTCATTTAGAGCAGGATCTCGTTGTCTATGATGTGGCAAAACTTCTTGATAACTTATTCCGCGGAGATCGTCGTATCGGCAATGATAAAGAGTTCTCTAAGAAAGTCGTGCTTGTAGACGAAAACGAAATGACAGCCGTTATGATGGGATTTCCTACCTTAAAGGGACTTTCCCGTGAGACACCGTCTACCTATGTATCGGTTCTTTTGAACCAGAACGCGGCACTGCATTATATCGATGTGGCACAGGAGTTTGGACTTGCCGGTGATGTCTGTCCGATGCCGGAGGCAGAACTTGGCGTTTCCATTGATGATGATGCACCGATCCTTGGTGCCTGTGCCGTACAGTGTAATACAACCTGTGACGGTTCCCTTATGAGTAATGGCGGTATTGCAAAACGTCTGGAATTAGAAGATGGTATACCAATCTTCCAGTTAGCAGCACCGCTGCGCCACAGAGAAGATGACGTACAGGATTACGCAGCACAGGAGATCAGGAACTGTATCGCATTTATCGAAGAAAAGACAGGCGAGAAATGGGATTGGAAATATTACTTTGAGTGTGCAAAACGTGTCAACGAGTCCACCAGACACCGTATGGAATGGCTCGATATGAATAAGACCGATTATCCGCAGATCTTTGGTTCAAATCTTGCACTTTATACCGAGACAAACTACATGGCAATCTGTGGTAAGGTGCCGGAATTTGTCGATGTAGACCGAAAACTTACCGCACTTGCAAATCAGGCATACAAAGACAAGATGATGATGGCAAAAGAATATCGTCACCGTGCGATTGTATGGGGCGTACAGTCGCATTTTTACATGGACTTTTTGCTTTGGATATTAAACTGCTGGGGTATTGTTCCACTGACCGATATGCTTTCTATGGTAAATACCGAGATGATCGCAGAGGAAGATACACCACAGAACCGTGAAAAAGCATATTACGATATGGCATGGCTGACAGAAAACATGATCATGAGAAACCGTACCCATGGCGGTTACAAAGTACTTCTCGATGAACTCTGGGAGTACTGCGAGGAGTTCAATGCTGATATGGTCATTCTCTGGGAGCATATGGCATGTAAGGCACTCAATGGCATGCATGGTCAGTTTGAGGAAAAGGCAAGAGAAAAAGGCATTCATCTGATCTGGGTAACGCACGATCTGTTTGATCCTAGGATCGTATCCCGTCAGGGCGTTCGTGATCAGGTCAATCGTTATATGAGAACTGTATTTAAGGAAGAACCACTGGATCCGTCACTGGAAATTTTACACGACGAGCATTCATGGTAAAAAAGGAGGAGCAAGATGAAATATTATGGCGGATGTGATTCCGGATCAACTTATACAAAATGTGTCATCATCGATGAGACAGGAAAGATGGTGGCAGATGTAACACTTCGCAGCCGTATCAATGCGGTTCTTTCCTGTGAGGAATCCATTGAAAAGGCAGTTGCACAGGTGCCGGATTTGAAATCAGCAGAGGATCTGGCTTATCTGGTAGGTACCGGATATGGACGAAACAAGGTACCGTCAGCAGATGAGAATATCTCAGAGATTTCCTGTCACGCTATGGGTGTGCATGTGGCAGATCCGAATGTTAAGGCAATTATTGATATCGGCGGACAGGATGTAAAGGGTATTGCCATTGATGCCGACGGAACGGTTTTAAACTTTGCTATGAACGATAAGTGTGCGGCAGGAACCGGACGTTTCTTTGAGGCAATGGCAAAGGCATTTGAGATGGATCTTTCAGAATTTTCGAAGTTGTCTTTGAAAGCAAAGAATGTAATCCCGATCACGGCACAGTGTACCGTATTTGCGGAGTCAGAGGTCATCTCCTTAGTAGGCGAGGGCAAGCCGATGGATGAGATCGCCGCAGGTATTGAGTTATCCGTTGCAAAAAGATGTTTTGTGATGTCAAAGAAGGCAGGAGCTGTGGATTCCATCACTTTGACAGGCGGATGTGCAAAGAACGATGGATTAAAAGAGGCTATCGAAAAGGTGTTGAATTTGAAAGTCATTGATCTCCCGATCGACCCACAGCTTATGGGAGCGCTTGGTGCAGCAGAGTTTGCCCGTCAAAAAGGAATGGCGAAGGAAGGAGCGGTTTAATATGGCAACATTTTTACATGTAATTTTGATCATTGCGATCGTATTAGTGTGTCTGTTTGTCTTGAGTTTTATCGTTTACTTTTTTAATCTTGATATGAAACTTACAGCAGCGATCGAACCGCTGATGCAAAAGCATTACGATAAGATAGAAAGAGATACACATCTATGAGACTTTACGATGAGATTATCCATGATATCCTGACTTCTCTTGAAAAGCAGGATAAGCATATCCTTCCGGTTGGTGCTGCGGCAGATCCTGTCAGTAGAGACTGGCAGGATGCCGGAAAAGCAATGATGATCTTACAGTCAGATATGGCATATGAATTAGGAGGGCATAATCTTCCAGCCGTAGGAAATACCTTAGTAACGACGGAGGAAGATTTTGTTCCAGAAGATGAGATTATCCTCATAGGAAAAGATCTGCCGGAGATCACAGAGGATACTCCATATGCGAGGATCGCACTGGTGCGTGTCGCGAAGGACAGTATCGGAACGGGAGATCGGTTATACAATACGATCCGGAATATCGGCTATTTCCGTTACCATATCTATCCGAAAGGGTTTATGCTGCGCGTATCGTCTTCTAATGACAGGGAGAGTGTACGCGTGGCGGCAGAAGCACTGAATGAAGGGTTAAATTTTACGGCGATCGGAAATGCCATACTTCGGGCATTGCATTTACATAAGGAAGTAGAGGCAGTCAGGATCATCTTTATTACAGATCCGAAAGTTGATTACGGCAGATTGCAGGATGGACTCAAAAAAACTAAGCAGATCACGGCAACGATTGACCATATGTTAAAAGATGTCAATATGGATTGCGGTTCCTGTGGATTGCAGGAAATCTGTGATGAAATCGAAGGCTTGCGCGAGATGCATTTTGGCATGAGCGAAGAACATACATAAGTAGTCATAAGAGAATGTTTAGCATCACACAGGTGCAGACAATAGAAACAAACAATAAGAAATGAGAAAAGGAGAGCATAGACATGGACATGAATAAGTACAACGAGTGGCCTGCGAATCACAAAGGCGACAAAAATCCAAGTCCAAAGATCATCGCTTTAGGAAAGCGGATCACAGACGTAGCCGGTCATATGATCGGTGGCGTTACCGCAGAGGATCCGGAATACTGGGGACTTGCAGAGATCATTACAGAGGAAATGGCAGAGGTGGGTCTTACCATGAAAAGACGTGCGCATTACACATTTGACCAGCTCTGTGAAATGAACAAAGACAAGGTAGCAGAAAAAGGAAAAGAAGGTTTCCAGAAGTTACTCGACGAAATGAGTTACATCGGACTGTTAGAGTACGATTATGGTTATCATTATGACCACAATGGCCGTACCGCACCACAGTCAGAAAGACGCTATACACTTCCGATGTTCGTACCGGGATCTGCCGAACTTTTCAACATGGAAGAGATCCCTGGGGATGTCAAGGGAAATCCAAGATTAGAACAGCATCCGGATGTTGCTTCTTTCTTTGAGCGTATGACCTATATCCCATTGGAGGGTATTACACAGATGGTACCTCCGGGTGGTGCCGGTGTCGGCATGCATGTTATTCCGGTAGAAAAAGCAATCTCTATGGAAAACGAAGCCATCGACATTGAAAAATTATCTTACTGGCTGTCAAAGTATGAAGGAAAGATCGGTGTAGGACGTTGTTCCTGCCGTGCTTCCCGTAAGGCGATCAGCGAAGGTGTTGCAGATGATGATTATGGCTGGTGTATCGGTGTCGGCGATTTTGCAGACTATTGCCGTGAGACAGGAAAAGGTCATGACATTACAAAAGAAGAGGCTCTTGAAATCTTACAGCGTGCTGAGGACAACGGTTTCGTACATCAGATCACAAATATCGATGGAGAGAACAAGATCTTTGGTATCTGTAACTGTAACGTAAATATCTGTAATGCGCTTCGTACATCACAGTTATTCAATACACCGAATATGTCACGTTCTGCTTATGTTGCACATGTAGATAAGGAAAAATGTGTGGCTTGCGGACGCTGCGTAGAGTACTGTCCGGCAGGTGCAACCAGATTAGGACAGAAACTCTGTAAAGCAGATGGCACAGAAGTGACCTATCCAAAACAGCTGCTTCCGGATAAGGTAAAATGGGGCAAGGAATACTATGATCCGGATTATAGAGATAATAACCGTATCAATTCTCATAAGACCGGTACCGCTCCATGTAAGACTGCCTGTCCTGCACATATCGCAGTACAGGGATATCTGAAAAAAGCAGCACAGGGCGAGTATACAGAAGCATTAGCATTGATCAAGAAACAGAACCCGTTCCCGGCTGTCTGTGGACGTATCTGTAACAGACGCTGTGAGGATGCATGTACCAGAGGAACCATTGACGAACCGATCGCTATCGATGCAGTAAAACGTTTTATTGCAGAGCGTGATCTGCATGCAGATACCAGATATGTTCCGCCGATCGTTGTTCCTGCCAGCATCCACAAAAACGGATGGGAAGAAAAGATCGCAATTATCGGTGGTGGTCCGGCAGGACTTTCCTGTGCGTTCTATTTAGCAGAGAGAGGCTACAAGCCAACCGTATTTGAAAAGAATGAGAATGCCGGTGGTATGCTCCGCTATGGTATTCCATCTTACAAGTTAGAAAAAGATGTGATCGAGGCTGAAATCGATGTGATGCGCGAGATGGGCGTTGAGATCAAGACCGGTGTAGAAGTCGGAAAGGATATTTCCTTAGACGAACTTCGTGCACAGGGCTACAAAGCATTCTATCTTGCGATCGGATGCTCTGCAGGCCGTCGTCCGGGTGTTCCGGGAGATGATGCAGAAGGAACCTTTACAGCAATCGATTACTTAAAGGATGCAAACTGCGGCGGTGCTGAATATACCGGCAGAGTGGTTGTTGTCGGTGGCGGTAATGTTGCTATCGATGCTTCCCGTGTCAGCGCAAGAAACGGTGCTTCTGAAGTGACACAGCTTTGTTTAGAGTCAGAGAAAGAAATGCCGGCATCGGATGAAGAAGTAAGAGAAGCAGGAGAAGATGGTGTTACCATTAAATGCGGATGGGGACCAAAGGAAGTCCTTGTCAGCGATGGTAAGGTAACAGGTATCGTATTTAAGAAGTGCTTATCTGTATTTGAAGAAGTAGACGGACGCAAGAAATTTGCTCCAAAATATGATGAAAATGAAACGATCACAATTGAATGTGACCGTGTGATCTTCGCCGTAGGACAGCAGTCTGTATGGGGTGATCTGTTAAAGAGCGAAGAAGTAGAGTTCCGTGGACCGGCACTCGTGGCAGACGGACTGACCTATCAGGTACAGGGTGCACCGGATCTCTTTATCGGTGGTGATGTCATGACAGGACCGAAGTTCGCCATTGATGCGATCGCTGCAGGACACTGGGCATCTGAATCCTTACATAGATATGTACAGAACGGTCATATGACGATCGGACGTAATAAATGGGAATTCATCGAACTCAACAAGGATGATATCTTAGTAGAGAGTTATGACAATTCTTCCCGTCAGTCCGAAGGATTTAACGAGACATTAGGCAACAAGTCCTTTAAGGATGCACATATTGCACTTACAGAGGAACAGGTTAAGATCGAGACCTCCCGCTGCTTAGGCTGTGGTGCTACAATTGTCGATGCTAACAAGTGTATCGGTTGTGGTGTTTGTACAACCAAGTGTGCATTTGATGCGATCACACTCCACAGAGATCATCCGGAGTGCTCCACGATGATACCTGCAGAAGATAAGTTCAAGGCAATCGTTCCTTATGAGTTGAAGCGTGCAGTCAAGATCGTATTTGCACCAAAGACAGCAGAGGAAAAGGCTGCGATCAAAGCACACAAAGAAGCAATGCAGGATAAATAATCCTTATCCGTTTTAAAGAGGTTAAAAAAATGCATGAATTAGGAATTGTGTTTCATATTGCAAAAAAAGTGGAATCCATTGCGGTTGAAAACCATGTCAATCATGTTGCCAAGGTGGTCTTAGAGATTGGCGAAGTTTCTACGGTAGTTCCATCATACTTAGAGGACTGTTGGAAATGGAAGTGTACCAAGAGCGGGATCTTAAAAGATTGTGCATTGGAAATAGAGATGATCCCGGCAGTTACATTCTGCGAAGACTGTGAAAAGACCTATGGTACGGTAGAACATGGAAAGACCTGCCCATACTGCGGAAGCGAGCACACCTATCTGGTGCAGGGAAATGAACATACGATCAAGGAGATCGTTGTTTATGAAGAGGACCGTGATGACAATGTCGACGAAAAGGCAGAAAACCATGCCTTAGAAGAAATCGAACATGAGGATAATGGTGCTATGCCGATTGCAGAGGAAACTTCAAAGAAAGCAGAGTCTTTCGAAGAATAGACATAAGCACAATTAAAATCAGAAAAGAAAGCCACATGACTTGTTAGAGATTAACAGGTTATGTGGCTTTTGGTTTAACAGTCCTTTTGTATCTAACGTAATCACCGTCATAAAGTACAAGACTTTTTGCATAAAAGATATAAGAACAGGTATGTAATCAGGTGATAGAATGGGACGGAACAAAGTACCGATCAAATGCAAACATGTTTTTAAAAATGGAGCGAAAGTACCGGAAAAAGAACAGTATACAAAAAAATGGGTAACACTCATTCAAAGATCAGAACAAAACGGCAGTAGGGTGCAAAGATGAAAGTAGCAATCTACTGCCGTCTTTCCGAAGAGGACAAAGACAAGCGCCATGTCACCGATGACAGCGAAAGCATTCAGAACCAGAAATCCATGCTGATCCAGTATGCCACAGAACAGGGATGGGAAATCTATGGGATATACAGTGACGATGATTATACCGGAGCAGATCGGAGCAGACCGGAGTTTAACCGTCTGTTAGAAGACGCCAAACATAAAAAATTTGACATTGTGCTCTGTAAAACACAATCGCGTTTTACAAGGGAGTTAGAATTGGTAGAAAAATATATCCACGGATATTTTCCAATCTGGGGCATCCGTTTTGTCAGCATCGTAGACAACGCGGATACGGAAAATAAAGGAAATAAAAAGTCAAGACAGATCAACGGACTGGTCAATGAGTGGTATTTAGAAGATATGTCAGAGAATATCAAAAGCGTATTAACCGATAAGCGGAAAAACGGTTATCACATCGGGGCATTTGCACTCTATGGCTATCAGAAAGACCCACAGCAAAAAGGACATCTGCTCATAGACGAGGAAGCGGCTGAGGTTGTGAGAGAAGTGTTTACCCTGTTTTCACAGGGGTATGGTAAGACTGCGATTGCAAAAATCTTAAATGAGCAGGGGGTGCCAAACCCAACCGAATACAAAAGACAAAAAGGACTTCGTTATCAACAGCCGGAAAGCCAAAACAGTACACTCTGGCGATATTATACGATCAGTGCCATGCTCCGCAATGAAATGTATATCGGAACGATGGTGCAGGGCAAATATGGAAGTGTTTCCTATAAGACGAAGCAGAACCGCCCACGTCCGAAAGAAACGTGGTATCGGAAAGAGAATACCCATGAGGCAATTATAGATCAGGAACTATGGAACACGGTCCAGAGGATGTTAGAGGAGAAAGCAAAGCCGTTTGCTACAGGAAAAACAGGGATTTTTGCAGAAAAAGTAAAGTGTGCCGGATGTGGTTATCACATGCGTTCCACAAAGACAAAAGACCGCTATTATCTAAAGTGTGCTACACATCATATTGCAAAAGATGCCTGTGAGGGAGCGTTTATTTCTGTAAAAGCATTAGAGGATGCCGTCTTATCGGAGATTCACCGGATGTCTAAGGAATATCTGGATATAGAAACATTAGAGAAAAATCTGAAGCTGGATACAGATATCAGAAGGCAGCAGGAGCAGTGTGAAAAAAAGATAGAGACCTATCAAAAGAAGCAACAGACCTATCAAAAAGGGATCAGTCAGGCTTATCTGGATAGAGTCAGCGGGATCTTAACAGAAAAAGAGTATCTAGAATTGACAGAAGAATTCCGACAGGGAAAACAACAGTCAGAAAAGCTGATGGAATCTGAAAAAAAGAGGTTAACGGAACTTACGGAACGATTAGAAAAAGGGGATGAACGCGGCAAGCGTATTTTAAAATACATAAATCCGGAATTTTTAACAAAAGAAATTGTTGAGGAACTGATCGATCATATTGTCGTTGGAAAAAAATCGAAAGAGACGGGAGAAATACCAGTGGAGATACATTGGAATTTTTGAAAGGTTGTTCCTGCAAATCCGCAGCAGAGCAGAAAGCCCGCACCACCTATGACAACATTCTTCGCCTGGTCAAAGACCCGGATGTCGCAGATCCGATCCGTTTCTTAAGAGAGCGTGAGATCGTTCACTTCCAGAGATTTGGTGAAGGACTTAGAAAAGTACAGGATGAACTGGATTCAAAGAATTTCTATGCATTCAATCCGGCATTTGATTAAAACACAGCAGGGTAGTGGAAATCCACTATCCTGTTTTATTATTTCATAGGAAAGACCGTGTTACATTAACGTGCAAAAGCAGACGCTTTCCTATGAAATAAAAACGCTCCGCGAGGATGCACAGCTCGCGGTAAGGAAAATATCGCTTTGCGAACCGCGAGCGCGCGGAACAAAAGCTGTGCTATTGAAGTATCTGAAAATCGCGAAGTGTGCGAAGCACACTTTTGTTCAAAAATGAGACTCAATATCAACAATATTGACAACATTTTCTCAATAAAATATAATGAAGCCGAACAAAAGAAATTTAGAAAAGAGGAACGCAAGAAGTGACACTGGATTTATTACCAATCAAAACAAAAGCAGTCATTACGAAAGTAGGCGGCGAGGGAGAACTGCGCTGTCGTCTTTTAGATATGGGACTGATTCCCAAGACTGTAGTAGAAATCAGAAAAGTTGCTCCCATGGGAGATCCGATAGAATTAGAAATCAGAGGTTATACCCTGACGATCCGGAAAGAGGATGCAGCAAAAATTGAGGTAACGGAGGACATGCCATGATTTTTGCATTAATAGGGAACCAGAATTGTGGAAAGACCACTCTGTTTAACCAGCTTACGGGCGCAAATCAACATGTGGGAAATTTTCCGGGAGTTACGGTGGATCAGAAAGTAGGAGAGATCAAAGAGCATAAGAATTGTTCCGTGGTCGATCTGCCGGGAATCTATTCGCTGCGTCCTTATACGAGCGAGGAGATCGTAACGAGAGACTTTTTGATCAATGAAAAGCCGGATGCCATTATCAATATTGTAGATGCAACCAATATAGAGCGAAATCTGTATCTGACTCTGCAGCTCTTAGAGATGCAGATCCCAATGGTATTAGCCTTGAATATGATGGATGAGGTGCGAAATAACGGCGGTTCCATAGATGTTATGGGAATGTCAGAAAAATTAGGCATTCCGGTTGTGCCGATTTCTGCAGTAAAGGCAGAAGGAATTTCAGAACTGGTGGAAAAGGTGATACGGACTGCCGAGAAAAAAAAATATCCGAAGATCACGGATTTTTGTGAAAAAGGACCGGTACACCGCTGTATCCATGCTCTTTCGCATCAGGTGGAAGACCATGCGCAGAATCTTGGAATTTCTCCGAGGTTTGCAGCAACCAAAGTGGTCGAAAATGATGTGGAAATTATCAAAAAGCTGAATTTCAGCCAAAATGAGTTTGAAATGATGCAGCATTCCATAGAAGAAATGGAAACAGACCATAAGATGGATCGCAATGCAGCGTTAGCGGATATGCGATATACCTTTATTGAAAAAGTATGTAAAGATACGGTCAAGCATCCGAAAGAAAGCAAAGAGCATAAAAGAAGTGAAAAGATTGACAGAATTTTAACGAATAAATATCTTGCAATTCCAATGTTTTTAGCAATTATGATGTTAATTTTTCATTTAACTTTTGGACTGATAGGAGCATGGCTGAGTGATCTGTTGAGCCTTGGGATTGAGCAGATCACGGATATCTGTGATAAGGGACTGACTGCTTATGGGATCAATCCGGTGGTACATAGCCTGATCATAGATGGCGTATTTGCAGGAGTCGGAAGTGTATTGAGCTTTTTGCCGGTTATTGTGGTGTTATTTTTCTTTTTATCCATTTTAGAAGATTCCGGTTATATGGCAAGGATTGCATTTGTAATGGACAAGCTGTTACGAAAGATCGGACTTTCCGGGAGGAGTTTTGTGCCGATGCTGATCGGATTCGGATGTACCGTGCCGGCAGTTATGGCAACGAGGACACTTTCTTCTGACCGCGACCGGAAAATGACGATCATGTTGACCCCGTTTATCAGTTGTTCGGCAAAGATACCGGTATATTCTGTGTTTGCCATGGCATTTTTTAAAGACCATGCGGCACTGGTGATGATGGCACTTTATGTAACCGGGATCGTAGTCTCTATTTTGGTGGCACTGATCCTAAAGGGAACTGTTTTTAGCGGAAAGCCGGTGCCTTTTGTCATGGAACTTCCAAACTATCGTCTGCCATCGGTAAAGAGTGTATTGCAACTGATGTGGGATAAGGCAAAAGATTTTTTACAGAGAGCATTTACGATCATATTTGTGGCAACGATCATCATATGGTTTTTACAGACCTTTGATACACGAATCAATGTGGTAACGGACAGTGCAAACAGTCTGTTAGCAGTGCTTGGAAGATGGGTAGCCCCGATTTTTACTCCGCTCGGTTTTGGAGATTGGAGGATTTCTACTTCGCTGATCACAGGATTTACGGCAAAGGAAGCCGTTGTAAGTACGATGAGCGTGTTGTGTGGCACAAGTATGTCCAATCTGCCGCAGACGTTGGGAAGCTTTTTCACACCGCTTTCCGCAGTCAGCTTTTTAGTATTTACACTGCTTTATACTCCATGTGTAGCAGCAATTGCAGCAATTAGACGGGAGATGGATTCTGCGTTACAGGCAGTCGGAATTGTAATCATGCAATGCGTCATCGCATGGCTGGTTGCATTTGGCGTATACCGGATCGGAAGTCTGCTATAGGAGGCAGGAAAAAGAGATAACATGAATATTTTGGACTGGATTTTATTAGGAGGCATCGGAGTGGCAGTATTTGTGGCTGTCCGATGCATTTGTAAGAAGCGTAAAAACGGGGATTGTATCGGTTGCAGCGGCAGTTGTGCCTCCTGCATGCGACAAAAAAATACGAAAAAATAGTATTAAATTTAGTACATGCACAAATTCCCTTGTCATAAGAGAAATCCTATGTTAGATTAGTATTAAGATGAAAGTGTTAAATAATTAACAATATTTTACATAGAAAACCATATGTAGCGAAATAGGAGGAAAGTATGAGAGGAATTCAGACACCGGTGTCGGAAATCAGACACAAAATTTTTACGGAAATTGCAAGGGTAGCATATGAATCAGAGAATATCAATGATTCTATTGAGGCAATTCCATTTAAAGTTTGTCCGGGAGATATTGCAAGCTACCGTGAGAGCATTTTTCATGAGAGAGCCATTGCATCTGAGCGGGTTCGTCTTGCCATGGGTATGTCACTCAGACCGGCAGATCATGTAGTGCATGTAACAAGCGGATTAGAAGAGAGTAATATTGCGGAAAAATATTATGAGCCGCCTCTTATGCAGGTCATTCCATCTGCCTGCAATTTCTGCGAGGACAAAAAATATGAAGTTTCTAATATGTGTCAGGGCTGTATCGCACATCCATGTATGGAGGTCTGTCCAAAGGATGCGATTTCCCGTGTAAAGGGAAAAGCCGTGATTGATCAGGAAAAATGTATCAAATGTGGTAAGTGTAAATCCGTCTGTCCATATGATGCCATTGCAAAAAAAGAAAGACCGTGTTCTATGGCATGTGGTGTAGGAGCCATTGGTACAGACCAGTATGGTCGTGCAAAGATTGATGCAGAGAAATGTGTTTCCTGCGGTCAGTGTATGGTAAGCTGTCCGTTTGGAGCGATTGCAGATAAGTCACAGATTTTCCAGTTGATTCGTTGTATGAAGCAGGGGGGAAACGTAATTGCAGAGGTTGCACCGGCATTTGTAGGTCAGTTCGGACCGGACGCAACACCAAGCAGAGTAAAAGCTGCATTGTTAGAGCTTGGATTCAGTGATGTTGTAGAGACTGCATTAGGTGCAGACATCGGAGCCGTTGCAGAAGCACATCACTATGCAAACCATGTAGCAACCGGAGAACTTCCATTCTTATTGACATCCTGTTGTCCTTCCTGGGCAATGCTTGCGAAGACACAGTTCCCGGATCTGATCGAGAGTGTATCTTCAGAGTTGACACCGATGGTAGCAACAGCAAGAAGTATCAAAAAAGAACATCCGGATGCAAAAGTCGTCTTTATCGGACCTTGTGCCGCAAAGAAATTAGAGGCAAGCCGCCGCGAGGTACGAAGCGATGTAGACTTTGTTATCACCTTTGAAGAATTGAGCGGAATGTTTGAAGCAAAAGGAATCAATCCGAATGATGAAAAAGGAGAAGGTTCTATGCACAATGCGACAGCAGCAGGACGTGGATATGCCGTTGCCGGAGGTGTTGCAGAGGCAGTTACAAACTGTATCCATGAATTCTATCCGGATATTGATGTTAAGATTGAACATGCAGAAGGTTTAGCAGAGTGTAAGAAAGTATTAATGCTTGCAAAAGCAGGAAAGAAAAACGGCTGCATGATCGAAGGAATGGGCTGTCCGGGAGGCTGTGTAGCAGGAGCCGGAACAATTCTTCCAATTGCAAAAGCAAAAGTTGAAGTTGAAAAAATGAAGAAAGCATCTTCCCGTCAGCTTCCACCGAAAGAATTAAGTGAGATTGAATTAGACTAAGCATTTTATTCGTATAAAGTCACAAAAACTGTAGAAAATACCGAACAGGGATTGAAAAATAAAATCCCCGAGGAGGTGTTGGAATGGTCAAGTGGTTTTATTATCCGAACAGGGAAAATGAAATTTCCAACAAAGGGTGGAAATTCAATATCACAGATATGAACGGAATGACGTATCGTGATGACTTGCAGTTTGACATCACAAATATGAATGGAATTACTGATCAGGATCATTTACGGTTTGATATCACAAATCTCAACGGGATATCAGACCGTGATGACATCAAATTTTCCATTACAAATATGAACGGACTGACAGTCTAGGAAAATCCGTTCCGACAGTTGATGAAACGCCATGAATGTTATATAATATTTCATGGCGTTTTTATCGTTTTATAGAAAATAGCTGTTTTACAATACAGAATAGACAGATGAGAATACCATATCACAACCGTAAACAGGAGGGAAACACCATGACAAAAGTAAGGACAAGATACGCACCAAGTCCGACCGGAAAAATGCATGTGGGAAATTTGCGTTCCGCATTGTATGAATTTTTAATAGCAAAGCATGCCGGAGGAGAATTTATGCTCCGCATTGAAGATACAGACCAGGAACGTTATGTAGAGGGAGCAACGGAGATCATCTACCGTACCTTAGAGACCGCAGGGTTAAAACATGACGAGGGACCGGACAAAGATGGCGGTTATGGCCCTTATGTACAGAGTGAGCGTATGAAGACCGGCATTTATCTGAAATATGCAAAAGAGTTAATTGAAAAAGGCGAGGCATATTATTGTTTTTGTGATAAAGAGCGCTTAGAGTCCATCAAGACAGAGGTCGTAGAAGGAAAAGAGATCACGATGTATGACAAACACTGTCTTTCTCTATCAAAAGAGGAGATAGAGGCAAATCTGTCTGCAGGAAAACCATATGTCATCCGCCAGAATATCCCAAATGAAGGTACAACGACCTTTCATGACGAATTATACGGAGATATTACCGTGGAAAATGCAGAGTTAGACGATATGATCCTGATCAAATCCGACGGATATCCGACCTACAATTTTGCAAACGTGGTAGATGACCATACCATGAATATCACACATGTTGTCCGTGGTAATGAATATCTGTCTTCCGCACCAAAATACCAGCGTCTGTATGATGCGTTTGGTTGGGAATCACCGGTTTATATCCATTTGCCGTTAATTACCGATGAAAACCATAAGAAATTATCCAAGCGAAGCGGTCATGCATCCTTTGAGGATTTATTAGAGCAGGGATTTTTACCGGAGGCGATCGTAAACTACATCGCATTATTAGGATGGAGCCCGGAAGATAACAGGGAAATCTTTACCTTAGACGAACTGATCCGTGACTTTGATTATCACAGGATCAGCAAATCCCCGGCAGTATTCGATATTGTCAAACTGAAATGGATGAATGGGGAATACTTAAAAGCAATGGACTTTGATGCATTTTATGAGGCAGCAGAGCCATATTTAAAGAAGGCTATTACCAAAGATTTAGATCTTCGCCGGATTGCAGAGATGGTCAAGACCAGAATCGAGATCTTCCCGGATATTGCAGAGCATGTGGATTTCTTTGAAGAAGTACCGGAATATGATATCAGCATGTATGCGCATAAAAAAATGAAGACTTCACCGGAATCTTCCTTAGAAGTCTTAAAGGACATCCTGCCACGCTTAGAGGCGCAGGAAGATTATTCCAACGATGCACTCTATGCAATGCTTTGTGAGTATGTAAAAGAAAAAGAATACAAGAATGGTTATGTGATGTGGCCGATCCGTACCGCAGTGTCAGGAAAACAGATGACACCGGGTGGCGCAACAGAGTTAATGGAAGTCTTAGGAAAAGAAGAATCCATCTCCAGGATCAAAGCAGCCATTGAAAAATTAGAAAAAGAATTATAAAAGAACCATAAAAATGAAATCATCTTTTAACAAACCTCAATCTGAGGCAATTACCCATGGGAAAGGACCGGCATTGATATTAGCCGGTCCCGGAAGTGGGAAGACTCTTGTAATTACCCAACGGGTGAAAAATTTAATCGAGAAACAACATATCAGACCATCGAATATCTTAGTCATTACGTTTACAAAAGCGGCAGCGACACAGATGAAGGAAAGGTTTACGATCCTGATGGGAGAGGGACGCTATCCGGTCACTTTTGGAACATTTCATGCCGTCTTTTTTTCTGTACTCAAAAATGCCTATCACTATACGGCACAGAATATCATCAGAGAAGAGAAAAAGTATCAGATTTTGTATGATATTATCCATCGTATGGAGTTAGAGTACGAGGATGAGCAGGAATTTATGAGCGGAGTGTTGTCAGAGATCAGTCTGGTAAAAAATGAAAGGATCGATCTGGCACATTACTATGCAAAGAACTGTGCGGCAGATATTTTCCGAAAGATTTATCAGCAGTATGAGGCAGGCAAACAAAGAGCAGGACTCATCGATTTCGATGATATGCTTGTCTATACTTATGAACTGTTCCGTGAAAGAAAGGATATTTTAGCCCTTTGGCAGAAACAGTATCCCTATATTTTGATCGATGAGTTTCAGGATATTAATAAACTGCAGTTTGAGATTGTAAAAATGATGGCATTACCGCATAATAATCTTTTTGTGGTGGGAGATGATGACCAGTCTATTTACCGTTTCCGTGGTTCGAAACCGGAGCTGATGCTGGGATTTACCAAATCCTATCCCGATGCAGAAAAGATTCTGTTAGATACCAATTACCGCTCAGATCGTGAGATCATAAAGGCAGCCGGAAACCTGATCGCTCACAACGGTGAACGTTTTTCAAAAAAGATCATGGCACAGAGTGCACAGCCGGGCGAGGTGGAATTTGCGATCTACAAGAATCAGTGGGCGGAAAATGAGGCCGTCATTGCAGATATCAAAAGACAGGTACAAAGGGGCGTTCCCTATCAGGAGATTGCGATTCTATTCAGGACGAATATCCAGCCGCGGATGCTGATGCGGCAGCTGATGAACCACAATATCCCGTTTATCGCAAAAGATAAGATCCCGAATCTGTATGAGCACTGGATCGCAAGAGATATCTTTACCTATATCCGTATTGCACAGGGCAGCCAGGAGAGAAAAGATTTTTTAAAGATCATCAATCGTCCGAAACGTTATATCGGAAGAGAGAGCTTAGAGGAACTGAGTGTTGCCTTTGATGTCTGGATGGAGTATTATAAAGAGCAGCCGTGGATCGCAGAGCGGATCGACCGGTTAGAATATGACATCCGTATGTTATCGATGATGAAGCCTTATGCGGCAGTCAATTATATCCGGGGCGGTATCGGATATGATGATTATTGCAGGGAATATGCAAAGTACCGCCACATTCGAGAGGAAGAACTCTTAGAAGTGTTAGATGAGCTGCAGGAAAGTGCAAAAGAGTACCAGTCCTATGAAGCCTGGTTCTTACATATGGAGGAATATAAAGAGGAGTTAGAACGTCAGGCAAAAGAGCAGAAGCAGCAGCCGGACGGAGTTACATTAGCAACCTTACACAGCGCGAAGGGGTTAGAATATGATATCGTCTATCTTGTCGATGTCAACGAAGGGATCATGCCTTATAAAAAAGCGGTATTAGAGCAGGATATTGAAGAAGAGCGCAGAATGTTTTATGTGGGAATGACGCGGGCAAGACACCGGCTGTCGATCAGTTCAGTACAGGAGTATAATGGGAAAAAATCAGAGATTTCCCGTTTTGTCGCAGAAGCGGGGAGAGCAGAGACAGGAGAACAGAGGATAAATAAAAAAGCAACATAAAAGACAATAGAAAAAGAAAGACGAAAGAATATATAGGGCAATATAAAAGAGAATATAAAATAAACGGGATTCCGGATCATCCGGAATCCCGTTTTTGATGAATGTTTCCTTGATCAAAATTAAATCAAAAGTTTATTTAATCCATATCCTCATATGCTGCTTCATCGAGTAACTCATCAAAGCGGTCTGCAACAGCTTCGTATTCTTCATCGTCCTCAATGTTTTCTAAAGAAGGATTACCCTCTTCGTCTTCAAAATAGCGATAGATGAATACTTCGCCTTCTTCATTTTCATTGCCGTCCTCATCTAACGGAAGCAGAGCAATATAGTTCTGTTCCTCTAATTCAAAGATGGTAAGGATGGCACATTCTACTTCGCTGCCGTCATCAAGAGACAGTGTGACCTGCATATCAGATTCATCATCCACCGGATTCTGTGCATTGTTTCCCATAATTAAATCTCCTTTTAATAAAAATGTATTTAGTATTTATATGATAGCCTGAATATAGAGATCAGGTCTGTCATTTAAATCAAGAAAGGTCTGGTCTTCTAGCTGGATGACCGGTCGTGTCAGTCTCTGCGTGATCAGAATGATTTTACCGGTTTGTCCATTGCTTAAAAGCACGTTGTTATTGACATAGGTATTTGCAATATGCTCTAAGAAGCAGAGGATAAACTGTGGATTGTAACGGTTTAATCCCTCTAATTCAAAGGAAGCAATTACCTCAAACGGACAGAGCGCACGTCGGTAACATCTGTCAGAGGTCATGGCATCATAGACATCTGCGATTGCAACAATGGCTGCCATATCGTCAATTTCCTTACCGACAAGATGATTTGGATAGCCGGTGCCGTCATATCGTTCATGGTGCATCAAAGCAGCATTTTTTATTCGTTCATCCAATGGCTGATCCTTTAAGATGTCATAGCCAAGCTGGGCATGCGCTTTGATCACTTCGTATTCTGCATCGGTTAATTTGCCTTTTTTTAAGATAATGGCATTCGGAATCTTGCATTTGCCAATATCGTGAAGCAGTCCGGCAAGCGTTAAAACATCTAAGTCCTCGTCGGAATACTTTAACCACATACCGAACATCCTCGAAATGATGCTGACATTCAGACAGTGGGCATAGGTAGAGTCATCAATCTGACGCATATTATGTAAATTGTCAAAAATAGAGATCGTAGTTGACTGTTTGCCAAACAGGCCAACGGATTCGGAAAGCAGTTCGGCCTGGTCGATTGGGTCCGTACGGTCGATCAAATCATTTAAGGACGATTTAAGAAAACGGATTTTCTTCACATAATCGCTTTTAAACCGCTGGAAAGAACGGGAAGAGCGGATCTTTTGTGAATAAGACAGGGTTACCTGTTCCGTCTTTTGCATAGATGCGATAGCGGCAGACGGGATCGTACCATCTACAATGGAAGCAGATGGAATATTATAATAGCTCAGATGAGCGATCATCTGATTCGTAAGTTCCGTGTCAGCAGCTACGATAAGCTGTCCATGTTTAGATAAGACCGGTTCGGCTGTGATCATTCCTGGGGTTAAATCTTGTGTTTTTACGGTACGCATATGGCTCCTTTACAAAATATCATTCATTTTATACATATTTTTCCTATAGAGATATTTTAAAACAAGAAGTAGAAAAGTCAAGGAAAAAATACCTGTTTCTTTTTGATAAGGGTGTGTACAAATTCCACGAAAAAAGATATAATAATACAGATAAAAAACAAAGGTGGACAAAAAGATGATATTTCAGACACGGGCAGGAGATTACAGAAAGATGGGAACAGAGCAATGTGCAGATGGTGTCACATTTACCTTTCAGTGTCCCAAAGAGCTTGCCTGTGCAGTAGTGCTGTTTGAAAAAAAGACAGGAAAGCAGGCAGCAAAGATCGATGTACTACCACAGTATCGTGTGGGTTCGGTGCGTTCTGTCACCATTTATCCCTTAAAAGCAGAAAAATATTATTATTGTTATGAGATTGAAGGAAAAAGAGTGCGTGATCCTTACGGAGAGCGTGTGATCGGCAGGGAAAAGTGGGGCGATACCGAAAGAACCTTAGACGATGCACTGTTAAGCGGATTCAAAAAAGAAGGTTTTGACTGGAGTGAAGATGTCAGTGTAGAGATTCCGGCAAATGAGATGGTCATGTACAAACTCCATGTGCGTGGATTTTCCATGGACGGCAGGGGCAGAAATAAGGGAACCTTTGCGGCTGTGATGGACAGGCTCTCCTATCTGAAAGAACTTGGGATCACAACCTTAGAATGTATGCCGGTCTACGAATTTGAAGAATTAATGGAAAATGGCAGGCTGAATTACTGGGGATATGCGCCGAGTGACTATTTTGCGGTTAAATCTTCCTATGCATCCCAAAAAGACGCAGACTGGGAATTTAAGAGTCTGATCTTAGAGACACACAAACAGCAGATGGAGCTGATCATGGAGATGCATTTTGTGCCGGAACAGACAGCAGGTGCCATCATAGAGATCTTACGCTACTGGGTCATGGAATATCATGTGGATGGATTTAAACTTTTAGGTGCAGGGCTTCCGATCGCAGAGATTGCAAAAGATCCGTATCTGACAGGAACCAAAATATTTTATGAGAAATTTCCATATGATCTGAAAGAGGAAAATTATGGAAATATCTATGTGTATAATGATGATTTCTTATATCCGGCGAGAAAAATGCTGAATCACTTAGGCGGTGATATGGTAGAATATACGGAAGTGATGAAAAGACAGCAGGACGGCGGACATTCTGTTAACTATATTGCCAACAGTAATACATTTACCTTAGCGGATGTATTTTCTTATAACGAGAAGCATAATGGTGATAACGGCGAGGAAAATCTGGATGGAAACAACTGGAATTACAGTACGAATTATGGCGTTGAGGGAGCCACCCGCAGGCAGTTTGTAAAAAAGATCAGGGAAAAGCAGATGCGCAACGCAATGGCGATGCTGTGTTTGGCACGGGGAATACCGCTGATCTGGAGCGGGGATGAGATCGGAAATTCCCAAAACGGCAATAACAATGCCTATTGTCAGGATAACCGGATCGGCTGGGTGAACTGGAAAAATGAAGGTCGGTATGAGGAATATACCGAATTTGTCCGTGAACTGTTGCAGTTTCGAAAAGAGCATCCGATCCTTTTTTCGGAAAAACCGTTTCAGATGAGTGATTATAAGAGAACCGGGTATCCGGATCTATCCTATCACAGTTCCGAAGCCTGGATCAGCGATGTGAAAGGGAATGCAAGGGCTGTGGGCGTGATGTACAGTGAGAGTTATGCCAAAGAAGAGGATACAGAGGAGACATTTCTTTATATAGGATATAATTTTTATATGGGATTGCAGGTATTTGCACTTCCAAAGCTGCCAAAGGGAAAGCATTGGTATCAGATCATGGATACTGCACAGATGTGTCCGTTTTTTAAAGAACCGCGTCTTTTGAAAAATAATTCCTATGAGGCATTTGGGCAGACAATTTCAATTTTAGTGGGCAGGTAAAGAAAATAAGATGAAAGCATGGCAGCATTTAAAGACGATTTTACATCATAAGAGACTGGTGCGTGCAGGCTGCTTTAAAGTGGGATTATACCGGCAGGGTATCATGCACGACTGGAGTAAATACAGTCCGACCGAATTTTTAGTCGGATGCAAATATTATCAGGGCAATATGAGTCCGAATAATGCAGAAAGGGTCGCAAGGGGATATTCCTCTGCATGGCTGCATCACAAGGGAAGAAACAAGCATCACATGGAGTACTGGATCGACTACAGTGTAGACAAAGAAAAAGGGATCTGCGGTATGGAGATACCGGTAAAATATGTGGTGGAGATGTATATCGACCGGGTGAGCGCGGCGAAGAACTATCAGAAGGGTGCTTATACAGACAGAAGTCCGTTAGAATATTATGAGAATGGCAAAAGCATACATATTCTGCATCCGAATACGAGAGAGCTTTTAGAACGTCTGCTGACGATGCTCGCAGAAGAAGGCGAGAAAGCGACGTATGAATATATCAGAAGAGAAGTTTTAAAAAATAAAAAGTAAGGAGAGAAAAGACATGTTAGATGGAAAAAAAGTACTTTACAGTGGAATGCAGGCAACCGGCACATTGACACTGGGCAATTATTTAGGAGCGTTGAAAAACTGGGTGGAGCTGACCGATGAATATGAATGTATTTACGGCGTTATGGATCTCCATTCCCTGACCGTACGTCAGGTTCCGGCAGAGTTTCGTAAAAATGCGAGAGCACTCTATGCACTCTATGTTGCAGCGGGATTAGACCCGGAAAAGAACTGTATCTATTATCAGTCCCATGTATCAGGCCATGCAGAGTTAGGATGGATCTTAGACTGCTTTACCTATATGGGAGAGCTGAACCGAATGACACAGTTTAAGGATAAAGCGGCAAAACATGCAGATAATATTAACGCCGGTCTGTATACATATCCGGTATTAATGGCAGCGGATATTTTGCTCTATCAGGCAGATGTGGTTCCGGTAGGTGTAGACCAGAAGCAGCATTTAGAGATTACAAGGGATATTGCAGAGCGTTTTAACAACATCTACGGAGATGTATTTACCATACCGGAGGCATATATCGGTAAAAAAGGCGCGAAGATCATGAGCCTTCAGGAGCCGGGCAAGAAGATGTCAAAATCAGATACAAATGCCAATGCAACGATCCTGCTCTTAGATGATACCGATACGATCATCCGGAAGTTCAAGCGTGCAGTTACCGATTCCGAGAGTGAAGTGCGTTACGCGGAAGAAAAACCGGGAATCAGCAATTTAATGGATATTTACAGTGCCGTAACCGGAAAGACCTATGAGGAGATTGAAAAAGAGTTTGCAGGAAAAGGTTATGGGGATTTCAAATTAGCAGTCGGCGAGACGGTAGCAGATCATTTAAAACCGTTACAGGAACGCTATGAGCAGTTGATGAAAGATAAAGCATATATTGAGAGCATGATCAAGCAGAATGATGAAAAAGCAGCATATTATGCGAATAAGACTCTGCGCAAAGTGCAGAAAAAAGTCGGATTAACCGAAAGAATCCGTTAAGATGATGATATAAAACATAGGCAGATAAGGAGGACATAACATGAGTCATGTAGAAATCACAGAACAGATCAAGTATATCGGAGCAGATGATAAAACCTTAGATTTATTTGAGAGCCAGTATCTGATACCGAATGGAGTATCCTACAATTCCTATTTGATCTTAGATGAAAAAATAGCAGTCATGGATACGGTAGATATGCGTGCAACCGGTGAATGGTTGCGAAATATGGACAGAGAGCTTCAGGGAAAAGAGCCGGATTATCTGATCGTGTCCCATATGGAGCCGGATCATGCGGCAAATATTGAGATGTTAGCCCGCAGATATCCAAAGATGCAGATTGTGGCAAATGCTAAGACCTTCCCGATGATGGAGCAGTTCTTTAACCTGGATGTTTCTGACAGAAAAGTGGTTGTGGCAGAGGGCGATACCTTAAACCTTGGTAAACACACGTTACAGTTCTTTATGGCACCAATGGTACATTGGCCGGAGGTTATGGTAACTTATGAGCAGTCCGAAAAGATCCTGTTCAGTGCCGATGGATTTGGAACTTTTGGAAGTCTCGATGCAAATGAAGAGTGGATCGCAGAGGCAAGAAAATACTATATCAATATCGTAGGAAAATATGGAAACCCGGTACAGGCACTTTTGAAAAAAGCATCCGGTTTAGACATTCAGATGATCTGCCCGCTGCATGGACCTGTCTTAAAAGAAAACCTTGGTTATTATATTGAAAAATATCAGATTTGGAGCAGTTATGAGCCGGAAGACGAAGGCATCCTCATTGCCTATGCGTCAATTCATGGCAATACTAAGCAGGCGGCTGAAAAAATGAGAGATATCCTGATCGAAAAAGGTGCCAAAAATGTCGTCATTATGGATCTGTCCAGAGATGACATGGCAAGAGCCGTAGAAAATGCATTCCGTTATTCAAAAATGGTACTTGCATGTGCAACCTACGATGGAGGAATTTTCCCATGTATGGAAGATTTCTTAAATCATTTAAAGGCAAAGAACTATCAGAAACGTACCGTGGCATTTATGGAAAATGGTTCTTGGGCACCGGCAGCAGCCAAGCTGATGAAGGGAATGTTGGAAAAACAAAAAGATCTGACAATCGTAGAACCGGTGGTAACGATCCGTTCCACAATGAAACCGGAAACCGTTGGCGTTATGGAAGAACTTGCAGATGCATTGTTATAGAAAAAGATTTGAAATAAATAAAATGAAGATTTAATAAATGCACCGCCCGTATCAATTCATTTTTCCTGATATGGACGGTGTATTTTATATTTTTATATCAGATATCTTTCGCATGCTCTAAAAAGTATTGTTCGGCTTCGGCATTCCACAAGCCGTCATGCGCATCTACCAATTCCTTTAAATGCTTCTCTAATTCATTGGTTTCACCAAAGGCAGATACCTCTGTCACAGGGAATTCCTTGCTGGAATAGACGATCTTTTTGCCGCCCGGCATCTTTGGAAGATTTAAAATCGATTCACAAACATGGTTTAATCCCATAATATGCGTTGCGATTTTTGCCACATTAACGGTCTTATTTTCAATCAGGGCAATGGCATCCTTCATATCCTGCGTGTTGCTTCCGCTGGTGCCGACAAAATGTGTCGCATTGTAGTGGATATTGTAAAAATTAATCGTCGAAGCAAATTTAGAATCTGCAGGACCGGCAAAAAAGTTCAGGCAGCCATCATAGGCTAAAAGCTGTTCAGCCTGGGTTACCAGTCTTTCTTTTGCAGCCATTAAAAAGATATCGTCAAAGCCTTTAGCATCCGGTGTCAGTGCTTTTAACTCCTCTACAATATCATCTTCATCAGCCGTCAGAACATAAGTCAGGGTCACGCCATATTTTGCAGCCTCTTCGACAGGATACAGGCGTTTTGCCATATCCAGCTTGCTCTGGGTACGTCCGGTTACAACTAAATGTTTTGGCCGTCTGTCATTGTGAATCGCATAGTCAATTGCTAAAAATCCCATTGGCCCGGTTCCGCCTAAAATGGCTAAAGCACCGCCTTCTTTGATGCCCATGGTATGGTCATAATCATTGCGGTCTCTTAAATGAAAGTTGGCTTTAAATCCTGCAACGATACAGGAGAGCGGTTCTACGAGAGCACCCTCAAAAAATCCTTCTCCTTTATATGGGAGCAGGCAGCCTTTTTCAATAGCTTCATTCATGATCACCACGTTGGTAGCTTCGCCGCCGACATATGGGAAAGAGTAACCAAGAGAAAAAGTATCGGCACGTCCTAAGTTTGGCTGTGCAACAAAACAATCTCCCGGTTTGTAGAGATGTTTCCATTTTTCGCCGACTTTTGTGATCACTCCGCAAAATTCGTGTCCCATGATAACCGGATGGTTTTTCAGATCATTTGGAAGTTTTTTATGCTTTTCTCCCTGATTCGATACCTTATATGTAGACATGCAAAGGCTGTCTGTGACAATGCGGGCTTCTATCTCATCATCCTTCATTGTCGGGAGTTCAAATTCCTCTAAACGTAAATCTTTCACACCATAAATGCGTACTGCTTTCGTGTTCATAATGACCTCCTCTAATGTAAAAGTTTTCTAGTTGCTTTCATTATAAAAAAGAAACAAAAAAAAGACAATATAAAACCGTGAAGTAAACAGGGTTGTGTGCTATAATTTATCCGGTAAATGAAAAGTTTTGAAAAAAGGAGAATGTGGCAGATATGGAAAAGACAAACGTGATGAGAATTTTAGACCAGAAGAAAATACCATATCATCACTATGAATATGACAATTCACAGGCATATAGCGGAACCGAGGTTGCCGATATGTTAGGGCAAGACCCGAAAGTGGTCTATAAAACATTAGTAACAGTGGCAAAGAGCAAGAAGAATTATGTATTTGTCATTCCGGTAGAAGAAGAACTGGATTTAAAAAAGGCAGCCAAAGCCGCCAATGAAAAATCCATTGAAATGCTGAAATCCAAAGAACTCTTACCATTGACCGGCTATGTCCATGGGGGATGTTCTCCGATCGGAATGAAGAAAGTATTTACAACATTTTTACATAGCACAGCGAAAGAACAGGAGCATATCATTTTCAGTGCAGGAAAAATCGGGTATCAGGTGGAGGTTGCACCGGAGGATTTGGCGAAGGTGGTGCGGTTTACGTTTGCGGATGTGATAAAGTAAATCTGTGTATGATCTTTTATCTGTTTTTCCGGCATCCGTGCCAGAAAATTTCTGGATAATGACAGAGTATTAAGAGTTTGGCATTCCTCCCATAGTCACAAAGGCAACTGTGGCTGGAAAGAACATGCAGCAAAAATCTTAACGCCCCATGGACGGGCGTTTAAGACAATACATGAAACCGTTTTTTGACACCCGGATCTGTATAGAGATAAATTCTTAAAAATCCGGAAATAATTTTTGCATATCAGTAGGCAGTGGAGCAGACAGCTTCATTGCCTTTTTTGTAATTGGATGTGTGAATTCTAAAAGGCTCGAATGCAGAGCCTGCCTGCTGATTTTTGTCATATCAGGATGATAAAGATAATCTCCGATCAAAGGATAACCCAAGTGTTTCATATGAACGCGTATCTGGTGTGTACGCCCGGTTTCTAACCGAAGTGAAACAAGCGTCAGATCGTTATGACAGGCAAGACTGCGGTAATGCGTCACGGCACGTTCTCCATGTTCATAATCAATGCAGCGGGTAATGAGAGAGTTACTTTCCCTTCCGATCGGGGCATCGATCGTACCGCTCCCGGTCAAAGTTCCTTCTACAATGGCAAGATAGGTACGATGGACGGCACGATTCGCAACATCCTGTGATAAAATGGCAGCACTTAACATATGTTTTGCGAGGATCGTAAGACCGGTAGTGTCACGGTCTAAGCGGTTCATACAGCGAAAAACATAAGCCTCCCCTTTTTGCTGATAATAGTCGGCAACACCGTTTGCAAGGGTATTTTCATAGTTGTTCAGGGAAGGATGGATCGGCATATCGGCAGGCTTGTTCAAAACCAGGATATCTTCATCCTCGTATACAATATCTAAATCCATTGGAACCGGGAGGATCTTAGCAGAACTTTCCTCTTCGATCAGATGAATGGTCAGGGTATCTCCGGGCATTAACCGGTCATTGACGTAGAGCCAGTTCCCGTTGCCAAGGATGCTGTAGGGTGTCCGTTTTAAATGAGTAATGACACTGTGGGAATAACCATGCCGTTTTAAAAAATCTAAGACTGTAATTTCGTTTTCTATTGTATAAGTCAGGGTACGTTTCATAATAGTTTTCGTTTCTTTCTAATATAAGATTTGGGTATCAAAAGGCCCTTCGGGCGAAGCACACTTTTGTGCAATCTTCCAGTCACTAAGTTGTGAGCCGTCTTTTAACATCCTAATCCATACGAGTCACAAAATTGTAAACATTTCTTAATTATAAGTTTAACATACTTCAGATTACAATTTTAACATATTTCAGAGCGAAAATAAAATTGTCTAAAAATAAAATCAGCGAAAAAAGAAAAAGGGGAAAGGCACTTAGGGCAGTGTCCTTTCATACAATGTTAGAAAAGCGGCTTTAAGGTGGAAATGTGAAGACTTTTTTATCTCCTCTCACCCCAGAAGAAGAAAAGGAATGCATAGAGAGAATGAAGGAAGGGGACCTTAAAGCAAAACACCAGCTCATCGAGCACAATCTGAGACTGGTAGCCCATGTTGCAAAGAAATATCAGGCATCCGATGAAGATATGGAGGATCTGATTTCCATTGGGACCATAGGGCTGATCAAGGCAGTCGGAACATTTAAGACCGATAAGCAGATAAAACTTGCAACCTATGCAGCAAGGTGCATTGACAATGAACTTCTGATGTATTTCAGAGGGAAGAAAAAAACCTCAAGGGAAGTCTCTTTATATGAACCCATCGGTACGGACAAAGAGGGGAACCAGATCAATCTGTTAGATATTGCCGCAGATGAAGAAGTAGATGTGGTAGAAAAAATGGAGGAGTGCGAAAATATCAGAAAACTCTATGGATATCTGCCGCAGGTACTAACGGACAGGGAAGAACATGTCATAGCCATGCGGTATGGAGTCTTAGGGGAAGAACCGCATACACAGCGGGAAGTGGCAGCGACGTTAGGAATATCCCGCTCCTATGTCAGCCGGATCGAAAAAAAGGCATTGGCAAAGCTGCGCAGACAGTTTGAAGAAGAGGATCGATAAAAAACTTGTGCTCTGCTCCAACAGACTGGAGCAGGGTAAAAATAAATCTTTTCAAAAAGAAAAAGTGTGATATAATAACAATATCTTTTTTATTTCCAGGCAATTCGCCAGATTCCCACGGGAAAAAGGAGGAAAATTGTATAGTATGGTAACAACCTCGGTACTGCACGGTATGGAGGCGATTTTAGTACAGGTAGAAGCAGATGTCAGTCCGGGACTGCCGACCTTTGAAATGGTAGGCTTTTTAAGTTCTGAAGTAAAAGAAGCAAAGGAACGGGTACGGACAGCCTTAAGAAACTGCGGCTATCAGCTTCCGGCAAAACGGATCACGATCAGCTTTTCCCCGGCAGGCATCCGAAAATCCGGTTCGGGATTTGACTTAGCCGTAGCAGTTGCGATTTTAGCAGCCTTAGAAGCGGTACCGAAAAAACGTGTGGAAAATACGATCTTTTTAGGAGAACTGAACCTGAGTGGGAAATTAGTTCCGATTCCCGGTATATTACCAATGGCTGCAGTGGCGTCAGAAGCAGGGCATCAGACAGGGATCGTTCCGTTTGAAAATGAAAAGGAGGCTTCGTTAGTCCCGCACATGAAAAGCCTTGGGATGAGCCATTTAAACCAGGTCGTCGAATATTTACGAAAAGGGGAATATCAAAAGCCGCAGGCAGATATAAAAATAGAAGGAACAGGAACGAAAATAAAACCTCCCACGCAGGCAGATTTTTCAGAGATCACGGGACAAAAAATGCTAAAGCGGGCATGTGAGATTGCGGTGGCAGGCAGACACAATCTGTTGTTTGCAGGCCCTCCCGGAGCAGGAAAAACCATGGCAGCAAAGCGGATTCCGTCCATTCTGCCGCCAATGACCGAAAGAGAGCGGATCGAAGTCTCAAAGATTTACAGTATCTGCGGTATGTTCGATGAATCGCAGGGGCTGATCGGAGTGCGTCCATTCCGAAGTCCGCATCATACGGTTTCCGCACAGGGACTTGCCGGAGGCGGGGCAAATCCAAAGCCGGGAGAGATCTCATTAGCACATGCGGGGGTACTGTTTTTAGATGAGCTGACAGAGTTTAAACCGGGAACTTTAGAAATACTGCGACAGCCGATGGAGGAGCGGCAGATCCAGCTCATCCGTGCGCATGGAAAATATACATTTCCGGCGGATTTTATGCTAGTCGCAGCCATGAATCCGTGCAAGTGCGGATATTATCCCGATATGCAAAAATGCACCTGTACAGACTATGAGATCCGGCGATACCGAAACCGCATCAGCCAGCCGTTACTAGACCGCATGGATCTGTGTGTTAAAGTAGAAAAAGTACACTATCAGGAATTAGAGCAGACAACACAGGAGGAAAGCTCGGAAAGCATCCGGGAGAGGGTAGTCATGGCGCACAAAAGACAGAGAGAACGCTATGAAAAGGAGGGATTTTTTTATAACAGCCAGATTCCGGCAAAAAAGATCGCGACATTTTGTGCATTAAAAAAAGATGAGAAACGCCATATGCAGCAGATTTATGAGACATTGAACTTAAGCGTGCGTTCCTATCATAAGATATTAAAAACAGCGCGTACCATTGCAGATATCGAAGGAAGCGAAGAGATCAGAATGGAACATCTGCACGAAGCAATCTGTTACCGCTCCATAGACAGCAATTTTTGGGAGAGACGACGATGAAATATAAATACTGGCTGGATAACACCGGATTATCCAATGGAAAAAAGAACATCCTGTTAGAATACTTTCAGACGGCGGAAGAAGTGTACCGTGGAACGGAGGAAACCTATCAAAAAATACCACAGTTAAAAGAAGAAGAGATACAGCGTATCACAAAGGCAAAAAGGAAGTGGGATATTAACGAAGAATATCAGAAACTGGAAGAAGGCGGCGTAAGCGTTACGTTTGCATGTGACAAAAATTATCCGAAAAAGTTAAAAAATATTTACCAGCCTCCATTTGCACTGTACTACAGTGGAAAACTTCCGGGAGAGAGACTTTCCGTTGCCATTGTAGGAGCCAGAAGATGCAGTGAATACGGGCATTATATGGCAAGAAAATTAGGAGAGGCACTTGGACGCAACCGTATTCCGGTCATCAGTGGACTGGCGGAGGGGATAGACGCGGCAGGGCAGGCAGGAGCGATCAAAGGCGGTGGAGAGACCTATGCGGTATTAGGGTGCGGTGTAGATATCTGTTATCCGAAACAAAATGCAGCACTGTATGAAACAATCCGACAGCAGGGAGGGATACTTTCCGAACTGCCGCCAAAGACAACGCCAAAACCATATTATTTTCCGGCAAGAAACCGGATCATCAGCGGACTTGCAGAAGTGGTAGTGATCGCAGAGGCAAAGAAAAAAAGCGGCTCACTCATCACGGCAGAGCACGCCTTAGAACAGGGAAAAGATATTTATGTCTTTCCGGGAAGGACAACCGATGCATTGAGTTACGGCTGTAATGCTTTAATTCAGCAGGGTGCGGGCATTATTTTGTCCGTAGAAGAGTTCTTAAAGCAGCTTCCTTACAATGCCACACAAAGCCTGCAAATGGGAAAAAATAAAAAACAGTGTCTTGCAAAAGAAGAATCCTTGGTGTATAGTTGTTTGAGCATGGAACCTAAAAATATAGAAAAAATAGCGGAAGAAACAGGGCTTGGAATTTCTGCAACAGCAGGAATCCTGCTCGGATTACTGGCAAAAGGGCTGGTATTTGAATCCTTCCGGAACTATTATATAGAAGAATGAGGAATGAAAAACAAGGAGTTTTCTGATGGCAAAATATTTAGTGATCGTGGAGTCACCGGCAAAGGTAAAGACAATTAAAAAGTTCTTAGGAAAGAATTATGAGGTGGTAGCTTCAAATGGGCATGTCCGTGATATGCCAAAGAGTCAGCTCGGATTTGATGTGGAAAACAATTACGAACCGAAATATATTACAATCCGTGGAAAGGGAGATATTTTAGCAAAACTGCGTAAAGAAGTAAAAAAAGCAGACAAAGTCTATCTCGCAACTGACCCCGACCGCGAAGGAGAAGCAATTTCCTGGCATCTGTCCCAGGCATTGAAATTAGAGAATAAAAAAGTCTACCGTATCAGTTTTAATGAGATTACAAAGAGTGCCGTTAAGGCATCGTTAAAACAGGCGCGTGAAATAGACATGAATCTGGTGAACGCACAGCAGGCAAGACGAATGTTAGACCGCATGGTAGGCTACCGGATCAGTCCGCTTTTATGGGCAAAAGTAAAGCGTGGCTTAAGTGCCGGAAGAGTGCAGTCAGTGGCACTGCGTATTATCTGTGACAGAGAAGAAGAGATCAATGCATTTATTCCGGAAGAATACTGGACACTGGATGTAGATTTACAGATCCCTGGAGAGAAAAAGCCGTTAGTTGCAAAATTTTATGGCGATGAAAACGGGAAACGTACCATCCGATCCAAAGAAGAAATGGATGGTATCTTAGCAGAATTGAAAGATGCCGATTATCAGGTATTAGAGGTAAAAAAAGGAGAGCGTACCAAAAAAGCACCACTTCCTTTTACGACAAGTACCTTACAGCAGGAAGCATCCAAAGTATTGAATTTTTCCACACAAAAGACGATGCGGTTAGCACAGCAGCTCTATGAAGGAGTGGATGTCAAGGGCAGCGGAACCGTAGGTCTGATCACCTACTTAAGAACGGATTCCACGAGAATTTCCGAAGAGGCACAGAGTGCGGCAGCCGAATATATCAGTGCGACCTTCGGAGAAGAATACAAAGCCGTCAGTGAGGCAAAAAAGACAAACAGCAATAAGATCCAGGATGCGCATGAGGCGATCCGTCCCTCCGATATCACAAGAACACCGGCGAAGGTCAAAGATTCCTTAAGCCGTGATCAGTTCCGTCTGTATCAGCTCATCTGGAACCGCTTTACCGCGAGCAGAATGAACAGTGCAAAATACGAAACCACATCCGTTAAGATCGGAGCAGGTACTTATCGTTTTAACGTATCTGCTTCTAAAGTGGTCTTTGACGGATTTATGACGGTATACATGAGTGATGACGATGAAAAGGGAAAAGAAAACGTACTCTTAAGATCCATTGACAAAGATACGACCCTTGTATGGGAATCATTTGATGAAAAACAGCATTTTACACAGCCACCGGCACATTACACGGAGGCATCCTTAGTAAAAACCTTAGAGGAACTCGGCATCGGAAGACCAAGTACCTATGCACCGACCATTACTACCATTTTAGCGAGAAGATATGTGGTAAAAGAGAATAAAAATCTCTATGTGACAGAGTTAGGCGAAGTAGTCAACGATATGATGAAAGAAGCATTTCCAAGTATTGTCGATGACCATTTTACGGCAAACATGGAGTCCCTGCTCGACAGCATCGAGGACGGTCAGGTAAACTGGAAGACCGTAGTGGCCAATTTCTATCCGGATTTAGACGAAGCCGTTAATCAGGCAGAAAAAGAATTAGAAAAAGTGCAGATTCAGGATGAGGTTACGGATGTGGTCTGTGAACAGTGTGGAAGAAATATGGTAGTAAAATACGGTCCGCACGGAAAATTCCTTGCCTGCCCGGGATTCCCGGATTGCCGTAACACGAAGCCGTATCTGGAAAAAACAGGAATTGCCTGTCCGCTCTGTGGAAAAGAAGTAGTGATCAAAAAGACGAAAAAAGGCAGAAAATATTACGGTTGTGAAAACAGTCCGGAATGTGAATTTATGTCCTGGCAGAAACCGGCAGGGATCAACTGCGAGAAATGCGGAAGTTTCATGGTGGAAAAGGGCAATAAGATCGTATGCTCTAACACACAGTGCGGTCATGTGATCGAAAAAGTGAAAAAATAATGAATTCAGCGAATGAAGTTCAAAAAAAGATTGAATTGTCTGACAAAACATGATATTATATAAATGTACTGAAAACTATATAGAGCGAAGTGGGAGGTAGCAGGATGAGTGTTCAATTACTGGACAAAACCAGAAAAATAAATAAACTTTTACACAACAATAATTCCTCTAAAGTAGTCTTTAATGATATCTGTGATGTTTTAACAGAGATTTTAAAATCCAATGTACTGGTGATCAGCAGAAAGGGAAAAGTGCTTGGAACCAGTGAAATGAAAGGAATGGACGAGATCGACGAACTGATCGTGGATGAAGTGGGAGGATTTATTGATCCGGAATTAAACGAGCGTCTGCTTGGGATCTTGTCTACAAAAGAGAATGTAAATCTTGAGACACTTGGCTTTGTTTCCGATATCAAGAAATACACGGCGATCATTACACCGATTGATATTGCCGGAGAACGTCTCGGAACGCTGTTTATCTATCGGGATAACGGAGCGTACGATATAGATGATATTATTTTGAGTGAATATGGAACCACGGTAGTCGGACTTGAGATGATGCGTTCCGTACATGAGGAAAATGCAGAAGAAGAGAGAAAAGTACAGATTGTCAAATCGGCGATCAGCACGCTTTCGTTCTCGGAGTTAGAAGCGATCACACATATTTTTGATGAGTTAGACGGTAGTGAAGGAATATTAGTAGCGAGCCGGATCGCAGACCGGGTAGGGATCACAAGATCGGTCATTGTCAATGCACTTCGTAAGTTTGAGAGCGCAGGAGTCATTGAATCAAGATCTTCCGGTATGAAGGGAACATACATCAAGGTTATTAACGATGTAGTCTTTGATGAACTGGATAAATTAAAAAAACAAAGAGAAAAAGCTTAAACGGATTTTAAGAAGAGAGATAAAAGGATTTATAGAATACTATAGGTCCTTTTTATTTTTTTGAAAAAATTTAATAAAAAAATTGTCGATAATATCACAAAACAAGGGCTTTTCTTTGACAGGAATCAGCAAAAACGAATAAAAAAGAACAAAAAAATACTTGTCTTTTTTACAGGATAATTTATAATAGAATATGATTAGGAAAAATCTAATACTATGTCCAAATTTTGAACATAAAGAAGAATGTGAAAACATATGACAAATAGAAAGAGGGACAGCAAGAGAAAGGAGCGGGAATATGATTACATCAGGAGCATTTAGTTATATCAATGTGCTGGATAAGGCAGCGGATGCGAGCTGGTTACGGGAGGCAACGATCACGAACAATCTGGCAAACGTAGATACTCCGGGCTTCAAGAGAAAAGACGTGGATTTTGAAGGCGTTTTAAAAACGGAACTTGGAAGAAGCAAGTATGTAACACTGGATCAGAAAGTAAAGGATCTGCATATGAACCATTTGAATGCAACAGCCTATACGGATTCATCGAATTTTTCTTACCGTCTTGATGGTAATAATGTAGATGTGGATACAGAACAGGTGGAACTGGCATCAGAGCAGCTTCGTTACACGGCGTTAACAGACAGCATTACCCACGAGATTTCCAGGTTTAAGAGTGTATTAGGATAAGGAGGGACTGAACATGGGGTTATTTCAGGCTTTTGACATCAGCGCAAGCGGAATGACTGCACAGCGTTTTAGAACGGATATTATTTCGGAGAACGTGGCAAATGTCAATACAACGAGAACGGTGGATGGAACACCGTACCGTAGAAAAGTTGTAACATTTCAGGAAAAGGATGTAACACCTTTTACCAATGTACTGCAGGGAACCAGACAGCAGTATGCAGGGAATGGTGTAAAAGTGGTATCTGTCACAGAAGACAATGAGACAGATTATATTATGAAGTATGACCCATCCCATCCGGATGCGGATGCGAATGGTTATGTATCATATCCAAATGTCAATATCGTAACGGAAATGACAAACCTGATCGATGCAAGCCGTGCATATGAAGCAAATGCAACTGCATTTGATGCAAGCAAGGCGATCGCACAGGCAGGATTACAGATTGGCAAGTAGGAATGATACGGGAGGCTGACAGATAATGGATATTTCAACAATTACACATGTAACGTCAGATTACATAAAGAATGCATTAGAGGAGTCGGCAAAGGCTTCAAAAACAGAGAATCGGGATTTCGGAAGCGTGTTCCAGTCAGCACTGGGCATGGTGGATGAGACAAATGAACTGCAAAACAGCGCAGAATCGGCAGAAATCCAGTTTTCTTTAGGAGAGTCAACGAATACTCACGATTTGCAGATTGCCCAGGAAAAGGCAAATGTAGCATTACAGTACACAGTAGCTGTAAGAGATAAGGTGCTAGAGGCATATCGGGAAATTATGAATATGCAGATTTAATGAGAATCGTGGAGTGACAGACAATGCAGGAAAGACTACAGGGAATTTTAAACAGAATAAAGGAATGGTGGAGTAAATTTACCACAAAGCAGAAAGCACTGTTGATCAGTATTGTGACAGTTGTGGTTATGGCGATCGTGGTTCTTGCATTCATCATGACGAGACCGAAGATGGTAACTTTGATCAATTGCGAATCTACCAAAGAAGCGGGAACCGTAAAAGATCTGTTAGAGGGTGAAAGTATTGCATATGAGGTTTCGAAGGATGGACTGACTTTTTCGGTAAACGAAAAAGATGAGGCGACAGCATCCATTCTTTTGGGATCTAACGATATTCCGACAGAGGGTTACTCGATCGATAACGTATTTGATGGCGGCTTTTCTTCTACAGAAGCAGATAAGACGAAGAAATATCAGCTATACTTAGAAGAACGGTTTGCAGATCATCTTTCAAATTTGTCAAATGTCGAGAGTGCAACGGTATCACTTTCGATGCCGGCGGATGACGGTACGATCATTTCTAAGGATGAAGAAACTTATGCAAGTGTGATCCTGACACTGGACGGAGAGATGGACGAAGACCAGGCGGCAGGAATTGCGCAGTACATAGCAACGGAGGTTGGTAATGATACAACAGACCGTATTACGATTTTAGATTCTGATACGAATATGCTTTTTTCCGGCGGAGACAGCAGTTCAAACGCCGGTAAGGCGAGCAGTAATCTTTCGTACAGAACGAAAGTGGAAAATCAGTTCAAGAGCAATGTCAAAGATGTTGTTATGGGAACGAATGTCTATGATAACGTAGAAGTTGGTATGAACCTGGCACTGGATTTTGATAAAGAGAAAGTGACAGACCATCAGTACTATGTAGAAGATGGACAGGAACAGGGATATCTGGATAAAGAGAGTATCTATGAGTCAGAATCCACCGGAGGAGCAGCGGCAGTTCCGGGAACGGATTCTAATGATGATACCACTTATATGATGCGGGATGGTGAAACTACATCATCTACCATTTCAGATATTACCAGAGATTATAACCCGAATGAAAAAATAACGGAGACCGAAGGTGCAGTCGGAGATGTAAAATACGATGAATCTTCTGTGACAGTAGTATGTAGTGTTAATAAGATTTATAACGAGGATACTCTTAAGGCACAGGGTAAATTGGATGATATGACATTTGATGAGTTTGCGGCACAGAACAGCGAACGTAAAAAAATAGATGTCGATGAAGATTTATATCCAATGGTGGCAAATGCAACAGGTATTCCACAGGAGAATATCTCGATTGTGGCATATGAAGTACCGTTCTTTGAACATTCGGATGATTCCGGCAGAACATTTAGCGACTACTTACAGATCGCGCTTGCAGTTCTGATCTTTGCATTACTGGGATTTGTGGTATTCCGCAGTACCAGAAAAGATCCGACACAGGAGATCGAGCCGGAACTTTCCGTTGAGACTCTGTTAGAGACAACGAAGGAAGCGGAGTTAGAAGATATTGGTCTGAATGAGAAATCAGAGACAAGAATCTTAATAGAGAAATTTGTAGACGAAAATCCGGAGGCGGTAGCAGCATTGTTACGCAACTGGTTGAATGATGATTGGGATTAAAAAATGGCAAATGCAGAGTTAACCGGTGTTCAGAAAGCGGCAGTCCTTTTGATTACCTTAGGACCTGAAAAATCCGCATCAATTTTTAAACACCTCAAAGAAGAAGAAATTGAAGAGTTGACCTTAGAGATTGCGAACACAAGAAGCATATCTCCACAGGAAAAAGAAGATGTTTTAAATGAGTTCTATCAGGTATGTCTTGCACAGCAGTATATTGCAGAGGGTGGTATCGGATATGCAAAAGAACTTTTGGAAAAAGCACTCGGCGAACAGAAGGCACAGGATGTTATCACAAAACTGACGGCCTCCCTTCAGGTGCGTCCGTTCGAATTTATCCGAAAGACAGATCCGAGTCAGGTGCTGAACTTTATCCAGGACGAGCATCCACAGACTATTGCGATGATCTTGTCTTATCTGTCGCCGGCACAGTCTGCAATGATCTTAGGTGCATTGACACCGGAAAAACAGGCGGATGTTGCAAAGAGAATCGCAATGATGGATCGTACATCTCCGGATGTTATCAAAGAGGTGGAGCGTGTGTTAGAACGAAAGCTGGCATCCTTATTAAATCAGGATTACACAATCGTCGGTGGCGTCGATGCGATCGTAGATATTTTGAATACGGTAGACCGCGGAACAGAAAAGCATATCATGGAATCTCTCGAAATCGAGCAGCCTGAACTTGCTGATGAGATCCGTAAGAAAATGTTCGTATTCGAAGATATCCTTCTTCTCGACGACCGTGCGATCCAGCGTGTGTTGCGTGACGTTGATAACAATGACCTTGGTATCGCACTTAAGGGTGCCAATGAAGAAGTACAGAATGTTATCTTTAAGAACCTGTCCAAGCGTCTGTCTGCTATGATCAAGGAAGACATGGAATTCATGGGTCCGGTTCGTATGAAAGATGTAGAAGAAGCACAGCAGAAGATTGTTGGTATTATCCGTAAGTTAGAAGATTCGGCAGAGATTGTAATTTCCAGAGGCGGAGGTGACGAGATTATTGTCTAATCTTTATAAACAGTGGGGCGTAGCGCCTAAACAGGAAGGTGCTCGCATCATCAATTCCAATGCCATTGTTGCACAGAAAATAGAAGAAATGGCAAAAAAGATGCGCGAGCAGGCTGGAACAGAAGTGGATTTTACCGATGGATTCAGTCAGGGACTTGGTGCAGAGAACGTCGAAGCCATTCTTGAGGAACCACAGGCAGATCCAATCGAGGAAGCAAAAGAAGAGGCAGAGCGTATCTTAAGTGAAGCAAAAGCAAAGGCGGATGCAATTTTAAATGATGCACAGACGCGGAAAGCAGAACTTTTAGAACAGGCAAAAGAAGAAGGCAGAACGCGCGGCTATGACGAAGGTAAAGCAAAAGCAGATGCCGAAGAGCAGGAGATGCAAAGACACCTGCAACAGTTAGAAGAATCTTTGAATACAGATTACCGGAATAAACTGCAGCATATGGAACAACAGGTCGTTGAAGTTGTAGTACATGTGTTTGAAAAAGTATTCCATATTCAGTTTGACGATAAGACCGAGATTTTGCTTTCTTTAGTATCCGATGCGATCATGGGGATTGAAGGAAGTAAGGATTTCCGTATCCGTGTGGCAGAAGTGAATTTTGAGTTTATGGAGAACCATCGTCACGAGCTTGAAGAACGTGTCGGAGAGGATATTTCATTAGAAATGATCGCAGACCCGATGTTAGAAGAAAACCAGTGCATGATCGAGACGGATTCCGGAATCTTTAATTGCAGTCTGGGTGTCCAGTTAGAAAATCTGATCAAAGATTTAAAGAGTTTGAGTATAAATTAGGTGAGTTCAGTGGCTTTTAATGCAGAGAAATATTTACAGCTAACAGAAAAGACATATTTTAAACAATTAGGAAAAGTTGTTAAGATTGTAGGACTTACGATCGAATCTGTTGGTCCGGATGCGAAGATCAATGATCTGTGCCGCATCGTGATCGACCAGTCGAAAGGAATCTATACGATGGCAGAAGTTGTCGGATTCCGTGATAAACGCCTGCTGTTAATGCCATTTGAAGGGATTGAGGGACTTGGAGTCGGATGTATCGTGGAAAATACCGGACATCCCCTGACTGTTCCGGTTGGAGATGAACTTCTCGGACATATGGTGGATGGAATTGGAAGACCGACCGATGCAGAAGGCTTGACGTTTGATAAGGAATATCCGGTAGAGGCGTTACCACCTGACCCGATGACAAGAGAGATTATTAATACGGTTCTGCCGTTAGGTGTCAAAGCGGTGGACGGACTGATCACGGTAGGAAAAGGTCAGCGTATTGGAATTTTTGCAGGTTCCGGTGTGGGAAAAAGTACACTGATGGGAATGTTTGCAAGAAACACCAAAGCAGATATCAATGTCATAGCACTGATCGGAGAGCGAGGCAGAGAGGTGCGCGAATTCGTGGAGCGGGATCTTGGTGAAGAGGGAATGAAACGCTCTGTGGTAGTTGTTGCGACTTCCGACAAACCGGCATTGATCCGTAATAAGGCAGCAAAGACAGCAACAGCCATAGCAGAATATTTCAGAGATCAGGGTAAAGATGTACTGTTAATGATGGATTCCCTGACACGTTTTTCCATGGCACAGCGTGAGATCGGATTAGCATCAGGAGAGCCGCCGGTAACGCGTGGTTATCCGCCAAGTGTTTATTCAGAAATGCCCAAAATCTTAGAGCGTGCGGGAAATTCAGATAAAGGTTCGATCACCGGACTTTATACGGTATTGGTAGACGGAGATGATTTCAACGAGCCGATCACTGATACGGCACGAAGTATTTTAGACGGACATATCATGCTGAACCGTAAACTTGCACATAAGAACCATTATCCGGCAATTGATGTCATGCAGAGTATTTCCCGTGTTATGAGTGCAATCGTGGATGATGAACACAAGGCAGCTTCCGGAAAATTAAAAAATGTGTTAGCAACCTATGCGGAGGCAGAAGATCTGATCAACATCGGGGCCTATAAGCAGGGATCTAATAAAAATATAGACTATGCGATTTCGAAGATTGAAGCAGTCAACGAGTTTTTAAGACAGAGAACCGATGAAAAATTTATGTTTGACGAAGAAGTACAGCTTTTAGAACAGCTTTTTGAAGGGTAGTGGCATGTATGGCAAAGTTCGTATACCGGATGCAGAATATCCTGGATTTAAAAATAAAGATGGAAGAGCAGAGAAAAGCGGAGTACGGCTTGGCAAATGCAAGACTGCGTAAAGAAGAGGATAAACTAAGGGAACTGATCATCAGAAAAGCAGGATATGAGAAACAGGCAAGGGAACTGGTACAGGGAACCATTGATGTACATAAGATTCATACCTGTAAGCATGCGATCGATGCAATGAAATCTGCGATCCGTACACAGATGATAGAAGTTCATGTGGCGGAAAAGAATGTGGAACTTGCAAGAAGCAAGCTCAATCAGGTAATGATCGAGAGAAAGACTTATGAAAAGCTGAGAGAAAAGGCATTTGAGGAGTTTAAGCAGGAAGTGGCTTATGAGGAAAACAGGATGGTGGATGAGCTTGTAAGCTATAATTACCACAAAGAATCCTGATATGAGGTGGAAATATGGCAGAAGAGAATTTAGGCCCGGCGGCAGGCATGGATAAAAAAGCCGCAAAGAAGGCAGAGAAAGCCAGAAGAAAAGAAGAAAAACGGAATCGAAAACTTGCGAAAAAGGAAGCGAAGAAAAACGGTACGACAGATGAGTTTGAAGAAGAATCCGGTGGCGGCAAGGCGGCAGTCGTTTTTGTTACACTGATGATTATTGTCATCTGGATTGCTATTTTAGCAGTCCTGATACATTTTGATGTCGGAGGATTTGGCTCAACCGTTATGCAGCCGATCTTAAAGGATGTTCCGTATGTCAATAAAATCCTTCCAAAGACAGAGGAAGAAGAGACAAAAACCAAAGAAGACAGCAAATATCCATACAAGACCGTAGATGAGGCAGTTGCATACATCAAAGAACTCGAAAAAGAATTAGCAGATGCAAAAGAGAGCAATTCTGAGAATGATGCATATGTGGCAGATTTAGAGGCACAGGCGGCTCAGTGGAAAGAGTATAAAGAAAATGAGCAAAAGTTTGAGGAAGAAAAGGCAAAATTCTATAAGGAGGTTGTTTTTTCTGACCAGGCACCCGATATAAATGAATATAAGAAATATTACGAGAGTATAGATCCGCAGAATGCAGAGAATCTGTATAAACAGGTAGTAGAACAGCAGGAAAAAGATGATGATATGTCAGATTATGTAAAGGCATATTCGCAGATGAAACCGAAACAGGCAGCAGCAATTTTTGATACCATGACAGACAACTTAGAACTTGTTGCAAAGATCTTAAGTGCCATGAAAGCAGATGCCAGAGGTGATATTCTCGGTAACATGAAGACGGATACAGCAGCAAAAGTAACCAAACTCATGGAGCCTTAGAATATATAAAAGCACATTGAAAATCAAAGAAAGGAGGAGAAACAGATGACCAGTGCAAATGTTTCAAAAGTGACCGCAGGAATGACGGTTCAGACATCTGCATCAAAAAAATCGGGAAAAGATGAGCAGGAAGCCGTTGATTTTATGTCAATGTTAGGGAATTTTGCAGTGAATCATTCACAGCAGAACAATCCGGTAACATTTCAGGTTTCTGACAGCACATCGAACAAAACGGTGGAATACGAGAAACTTTCCACAAAGGATGACCGGATTCCAAAAGTAACCGGTAAGACAGACGATGCGGATATGCAAAAGGTCGATCAGGCGGTAGAAGAATTTGCGAAGGAAGTCCAAAAGGAAGTAAAGGAACTCTTAGGCGTGGATGATGCACAGCTAGAAGCAGCAATGAAAGAGTTAGGACTGACCTATCAGGATTTAATGGACCCTGTAAACTTAGCAAATCTTGTGATGAATCTGACCGGAGAGGAAGACCAGTTAGGACTTTTGATGAATGCGGATTTTCAGGAACTGATGCAGAATGTGGAAGTTTTAAGTAAGAACTTATTACAGGAACTTGGAATGACACCACAGGAAGTAGCGGAGGTATTCGCACAGCTTGAGCAGAATGCAGCGCAGATCACAGAAGAAGTACCACAGCAGATGCAGGAGGTTACAGATACTCAGGCAGATGTATTAAAAGTACAGCAGACAGATGACGTTCAGATCACGGAGCAGAAGTCACAGGTGACAGGACTTACAGAAACCAATGCAGCAGCAACAGAATCCGTAGAAAGTGATGGCAATGTACAGAATGTGGAAGAACCGGTTTCGCAGGAAGTGCGTGTGGAAAATGATCAGACAGCTTCACAGCAGGAAGGTCAGCAGGAAGAAGCACCGGAAAACAGTATGACGACAGAGGATGACGCTTCCTTGTTACAGCAGAACGATACAACAGAGAAGAGCATTTTTACGGAGCATACGTTCCAGCAGACCGTTCAGACGATCAGAACTGACAATATTACGGCAGCACCGACAACGGCAGTGCCACAGAATGTTGTGTTTAATACGTTAGATGTCATCCGACAGGTCAGTGAATTTACCAGAGTGATGTATCAGGGAGATACTACTTCCATGGAGATGCAGCTCAATCCGGAGAACTTAGGTAAGATCTATGTACAGGTTACAGCTAAAGAAGGTGTGGTTACAGCACATCTTGCCGTACAGAATGAGATTGTAAAAGAAGCCTTAGAAAATCAGACCATCCAGCTACGAGAAAACATGAACCAGCAGGGAATCAAGGTTGAGGCGGTAGAAGTTACGATCGCCAGTCATGAATTTGAAAGAAACCTTGAGCAGAACCAGCAGGGAAGTGCACAGGATGAGCAAAGAGAACAGGCATCTAAGAGTCCAAGAAGAAATATTTCCATGAATCAGTTAGATGAGCTATCCGGACTGATGAGTGAAGAGGAAATGTTAGTTGCAAAGATCATGAGAGACAACGGAAACAGCGTGGACTTTACAGCCTAGAATCTAGAAAGGAGAATGTAAATGGCAATTATTCAACAGATTGAAAACGGAAAGCTTGTAGATTCTTCTGCATCGAATACATCATTGTCAACAGAGAATAAGAGTGATGCCGCAGGCGGAGCTTTAGACAAGGATGCGTTTTTACAGCTTTTAGTAGCGCAGATGCAGTATCAGGATCCATTAGAGCCTACCGATAACACAGAGTACATATCACAGCTTGCTACATTTTCACAGTTAGAAGAGATGCAGAACCTGAATCAGAGTCTGACCGAGGGAAGTGCATACAACTTAGTTGGAAAATATGTATTTGTAAAAGTAACCAATAACCAGACAGGAGAGACATCCTACGATCACGGTATGGTAGAGTATGTGATGAGAGAGAACGGAAAAGTATATATTTCTGTTAATGACAGTCTTTATAATATTGACGATTTAGATACCGTATCAGACCCGGATTACTACACAGCAACAACCGTTGCAAAATCCTTTACCAATATGGTGAAGGCATTACCTTCCGAAAAAAATCTGACGATCTATGATGAAGAGAAGATTAAATCTGCAAGAACTGTATATGACAGCCTGACAGACTATCAGAAATCTTTTATTTCACCGGACACAGTGAAGACACTAGAGCAGTTAGAAGCAAAATTAAAAACCTTGAAGGGCAATACAGAGGATTCGTCTAAGGGTGAGTAGGAGAAAAGTAAGGAGATGGTTTTATGAACCGTGTCAATCATACGTTTTCTTCCATTGAGCAGGTTACAGACCAGTTTCTGACAACGAAAAACCAAAAGAATCTGGAAAAGAGTTCAGAGATTTCGTTTGCAGAGATATTAAAAGAAAAACAGGGATTGAAGTTTTCAAAACATGCAGCAATGCGTTTGGAAAACCGAAATATCAATCTGACAGATGAACAGAATAACCGGCTCAGATCGGGAGTTCAAAAAGCGAGTGAAAAGGGGATCAATGAGTCATTAGTCATTGTGGATTCTTTAGCATTTATCGTAAATGTACCAAATAAGACCGTGGTAACAGCGATGGATCAAAAAGAAGCAGCAGACAACATATTTACAAATATCGACGGTGCCGTAATTATTTAGCCGGACCTTAACGGAAGCTAATGTCTTTGACTGACAGATAAGACAGTTTACGGCAAAAAGTATAGGAGGTCATTCATTATGATGAGATCAATGTATTCTGGTGTATCAGGATTAAAAACACACCAGACGAAGATGGACGTTATCGGTAACAATATTGCAAACGTAAATACCGTAGGATTTAAATCATCTTCCGTAACATTCAGTGAGATTATGTATCAGAATTTATCAGGAGCATCCGGACCAAATGCACTGACCGGTACCGGTGGTGTGAACGCAAAACAGATCGGTCTTGGTGTTACTACCGGTTCTACATCTGTTAATATTACCGGTCCAGGAGCATCCCAGACAACCGGTAGAGCTTTTGATATCAAGCTCAATGATACCAATTCCGCAACCAGTTTCTTTATTGTAAGTAACGGTTCCGGCACGCAGTTTACAAGAGCTGGTTCCTTTTATGTAGATGGAGCAGGAAACCTCTGTATGACATCTACCGGATATAACGTTATGGGATGGCAGGTGGATCCGACCACCGGAGATATCCGAAAAGATACGGTATCTGCACTTCGCGTTATGAGTGAAAAAAATATGACATCCGCACCGGAAGCAACGGTGAACGGCAGATGTGAAGGTGTCTTAGATAAAAACAGTACCGATGTTACCAGTGAAGCAGGACAGGCGATGAACTTAAGCTTCTACGATGCTCTTGGATATTCTTATGTTGCAAAATTTGCGATCAAAGAAACGAACAGAGACACCGGAGAATATACAGTAGAGCTGACAGACATCTTAGATTCCACAAACAAGTCTATCTTAGACCAGACAAAATATGACAGTGTTACAGGCACTTATGATCCGGATTACTTAGGAGATATTTTTGGTGCCGTAAAATCACAGACTAAGACTTACACACCGCGTGCAGGCTGGACAACAGTAGATGCAGCAAATAACATTTTTGAATACAATGCAACTTATTACCGTTATGATGCAGCTGCAGGCAATTTAGTAGAAGTGGCCGATAACGGCGGCGGTAACTATGTTCAGGTACCGGGTGGAACAACCAAGACATTAGCAGAGGCGTTTGGTGTATCACCTTATGCAACAGGTATTACTATGACAAACGGTGTGGTAACTGCCAATGTATCCGGTGCAAACTATACACTGAAGTTCAATCCGGATGACGGTGTTTTTGATTATATCGGTGCAACCGGTCAGGACAATGTATTTTTGAATTTAAAAGACACCTTAGGTGGTAATTTTGAGAACATTGACATTGATTTCACCGGAACTAAATGGTTCGATAATGGTGGAAGCTCTACCATTGGAATGGATAAAGGTGATGTGGATGGAAAGACCGGAACGGGTAAGAAATCAGGAGATATGATCGGAGTCTTTGTAGATACTAACGGTAAGATCTATGGTTCTTATGACAATGGTAATACCATTCTCTTAGGACAGATTGCTGTAGCCCAGTTTGCAAATGCAATGGGTCTTGAGAAGGTCGGAGACAACTGTTATACTACAACATTGAACTCCGGTGAGTTCGATGGTATCGGTGTAGATATTACAGCAGGCGGTGGAACTATGTCTACCGGTATGTTAGAAATGTCCAACGTAGATCTGTCTTCAGAGTTTACGGAGATGATCACAACACAGAGAGGATTCCAGGCAAACTCCAGAATTATTACAGTATCCGACACACTGTTAGAGGAATTGATCAATCTGAAACGATAACTGAGAATCCCTGAGTGAGATGCTCAGATAGTAAAAAACAGATATAGGGGAACGGAAATGAACCGTTCCCCTATATCTTGTATAAGATCAGTGGAATAAAGATATTGCTAAATTTTGACAAAGTCTGCGGTATTTTAACAAAATATTTTATAAATAGCAAAAAATTCTTTTAAATATCGTAGACAAGAAACAAAAAATCTAGTAATATGTTTATAAAGGTTTTCATGGCAATTTTGAGGAAAATATATCCTGTAAAATATGCCATAAATTATGGGAATAGGTAGGTGGACAGATTGAATATTTCATCATTGGCAGGACTGATTTTAGGTTTTGGAATGTTTATCGTCGGCGTGTTAACCAGCGGTGGCGTGCAAATGTTTGGAAACTTCTGGGATGTCCCGTCTCTTTTTATTACCATTGGAGGATCGTTAGCAGGTGTTATGATGTCAAATCAGATGCCGGACTTCATCAATGGATTGAAGGGTTTTAAACTGATTTTTAAGAATGAGACAGCAGATACCGGAGAAGTAATCCGAAATATCATCAATCTGTCAAATATAGCCCGTAAGGAAGGACTGCTTGCATTAGAGGAAGCAGCATCCGATATAGAAGATGATTTCCTGAAAAAAGGAATTATGTTAGTTGTAGACGGTACGGATCCGGAACTGGTAAGAGGAATTTTAGAGACAGATTTAAACTGTATCGAGGACCGGCACAAAGGAGTTATCAGTGTCTGGGAAAAATGGGCAGAGTTAGGTCCTGCCTGGGGTATGATCGGTACCTTGGTTGGTCTGATCAACATGTTACAGAAAATGGATGACCCGTCCACGATCGGACCGCAGATGGCAGTTGCACTTGTTACAACATTCTATGGTTCTATGATTGCAAACTGGCTTTGTACACCTACTGCAACAAAGTTGGCACAGATGAATGCAACAGAGATCAGACTGAAAGAGGTTACAGTCGAGGGACTGCTTTCCATACAGGCAGGTGAAAACCCTCGTGTAATAGAAGAAAAACTGAAATCGTTCTTATCTCCTGGAGTCAGAGAGAGCTTCTCAACTGATGGAAGGGAAGCCGGAGGTGAAGAATAGTGGCAAGACAGAAAAAAGAAGATCCACCGAAGGGTTCAGCACCATGGATGAATACGTTTGCTGATCTGATGAATCTTCTGCTTTGCTTTTTCGTATTGCTGTTTTCAATGTCTACAGTGGATGCAGAAAAATTCGAAATGGTAATCGCTTCACTGCAAAGCAGCTTTAGTATATTACCATCGGGAGGAGCATCTATCGGTGACGGACAGATGATATCAGCTGGTGTCAGTCAGTTAGAACTTTTAGATGAGTATTATAAAAAGCAGGCAAATTCCACGGACACGGAAGAAAGTGAAGAGGATATCAAAGAGGCTTACGAACAGGAAGCGTTAGATGAGTCTGAAAAGATGACAGAACAGGTGGAACAACAGGCACAGGAAGAAGGAATACAGAATCAGGTAGAGGTAGACTTTAATGCCCAATATGTTCTGATCACTCTGAATGGAGCGCTGCTATTTGATTCCGGTTCGGCAGATATCCGTGAAGATGCATATCCGTTAGTGGATAAGATTAGTAAAATCTTAAGTCAATATGACAAAAATATGATTGATATAGAAGGACACACAGACAATGTGCCAATCCATAATCAAAAATATGAAGACAATGATGTGTTGTCAATGTATCGTGCGTTGACAGTGGCAGATTATATTCGTGAAAAGACGGATTTGGATCCGGGATTGATAAAATCCTCAGGAAGAGGAGATTATGTTCCGGTTGCAGATAACTCCACGCCGGAAGGAAGAGCGATCAACAGACGTGTGGAGGTTAAGATTTACAATTCTTATAACTCTCCGGCACAGGGAGAGTAGAAAGGAAGAACAATGAAGAAAAATTTAATGTCAGTCCTGATACTGGCGCTGGTGTTGGTAAATACAATATTGACAGCAATTTTAGCAATTGGGATTATACCATCCGTAAAGAAATCCAATCAGCTTGTGGAGACAGTTGCCTCTGCAATCAATCTTGAGTTAAATGGTGCAAATGGCGAGAGTGCTGCAAGCGTGCCGATGGCGCAGATCGAGACTTATGATTTAGAGAATGAGATGACCATCAACTTTAAAAAAGGTGAAGATGGAAAAGACCATTATGTGGTATTAAAAGCATCTATTTCCATGGATACGAAGAACAAAGGATACAAGAGCTATGGAAAAGAAATTTCCACAAAAGCAAGTGTGATCCAGAATGAGATCAACAGTGTCGTGTCCAGCTATACATATGAAGAGTTCAGAGATGACCAGCAGGCAGTTCAGGATGAGATTTTAAAGAATCTCAGAACGATGTTTGATTCCGACTTTATTGTCAGTGTCGGATTCTCCAGCGTGACATGCCAGTAAAGAATAGGAAACAAAAGACGGACAGGTGGTGAGATTTACATGGGCGACGTCTTATCGCAAAATGAGATTGATAATCTTCTGCAGGCATTAAGCAGTGGAGAACTGGATGCAGAAGAAATAAAAGACAGTGACGAAAAACAGATTAAAAATTATGATTTTGCACGACCGGCAAAATTCTCCAAAGAACATCTGAGGACGTTGGAAATTATTTTTGAGCATTATGGACGGCTTTTGTCAACAAACCTTCCGGTTTATCTGCGAAAGGCAATACAGGTAGAAGTAATGAACTCGGAGGCAGTATCGTATTCAGAGTTCTCCAATGCACTATCAAATCCGGTTTTATTGGGAATCATTAATTTTGCACCTTTAAAAGGAAATATCATATTGGAAATTGCCTCTAATTTGGGTTATGCTATGGTTGATCGAATGTTAGGCGGCGAAGGGGAACCGTTAGAAAAGACCAGGGAATTCTCGGAAATTGAGCTTCTGATCATAGAGAGGATTCTGACCGTCTGTGTTAATCTGCTTCATGAACCATGGGAGAATGTTGTAGATATTCATCCGAGGTTAGAGAGGATTGAGACAAATTCACAGTTTGCTCAGATTATTTCACCGAGTGAAATGATAGCAATTGTGACGATCAATATAAAAATCGGAGATGTGGAAGGACTAATGAATGTCTGTCTGCCATATCTTACATTAGAAGACATTATGGATAAGCTGAATACGAAGTATTGGTATTCCACAATGCAGGATAAAGATGAACAGCAATATGTAGATGCGATCGAGACATTGATCTCGAAAGCGCCGATACCAATGAAAGCAGTTCTTGGAAACAGCACGATCTCGGTCAGTGATTTTTCCGGTCTGCAGGTTGGAGATATTATCAGGCTTGATACAAAAGTAAATCAGGAACTGGATGTCTTTGTTGGGAATATCAAAAAATTTACTGCACTACCGGGTTCCTCGGGAGATAAATATGCGGTAAGAATTACATCAGTAATAAGAGAGGAGCAGTGAAGTAATGGATGGAATATTGTCACAGGAAGAAATCAGCGCATTACTGAATGATACGGGTTCTGAAAATGCAACACAGAATACTTCATTGACAGACAATGAAAAAGATGCGATTGGAGAAATAGCCAATATCAGCATGGGAACCGCGGCAACTACATTATTTTCGCTGGTAAACCGTAAAGTAGAGATTTCAACCCCGGTTGTAAGTTTGGCAACATGGGATGATATCGTAGAGGCTTATGAGAGACCGTGTGTATTTATCCGAATTGCATATACGGTAGGTCTCGATGGCAACAATCTTTTGATTTTAAAAGAAAATGATGTTAAGATTATTACCGACCTGATGATGGGCGGTGATGGAACAAATACAGATGGAGAATTAGGAGAATTGCACCTGAGTGCAATTTGTGAGGCAATGAACCAGATGATGGGTTCGGCAGCCACTTCACTATCTTCCATGCTGAATAAGACGATTGATATCAGCCCGCCACATGCGGATTTAATAGATTTACAGGAAAATGTGGATGAAGGAACTATTGATGAGTTCCTAAAGAATCCATTTGTTAAGATTTCTTTTAAAATGGAAATCGGCGATCTGGTAAACAGTACGATCATGCAGTTGTATCCAATCTCTTTTGCAAAAGAGATGTGTGCAAGTATTACACAGAACATGGAACAGGATGCAGCAGCAAATGCATCTGTAACACCACAGCCGGAGGTAAAACCGGAACCACAGCCGACACCGCAGCCTGCTCCACAGCAGACAATGCAGAGTCAGCCGATGATGGATCAGGGGATGATGGGTCAGGCAATGCAAGGTCAGCCAATGATGGGTCAACCGGTGCAGGGACAGCCGATGATGGGTCAACCAATGATGAGCCAGCCAATGATGGGTCAGCCGGTCAATGTACAGCCGGCACAGTTCCAGCCATTTATGGGGGATTTGTCCGCTGCATTCCAGAAAGAGAACATTGATCTGATCATGGATGTTCCACTGGAGGTTACGGTAGAGTTAGGAAGAACCAGCAAGTCCATTCAGGAAATCTTAGATTTTGCACCGGGAACTATTATCGAGTTAAATAAGATTGCCGGTGAGCCGATTGATGTATTAGTCAATGGCAAATATGTAGCTAAAGGCGAAGTTGTTGTAATTGAAGAAAGTTTTGGAGTAAGAATTACAGAAATTATCAAATAGAATGAAAAATAAGGAGATTAAACTATGGCAAAGAGTATTTTAATTTGTGACGATGCAGCATTTATGCGAATGATGATCAAGGACATTCTCACAAAAAACGGGTATGCAATTGCAGGAGAAGCAGAAAATGGAGCAAAAGCGGTTGAAAAGTATAATGAGACAAAACCGGATTTAGTTCTTATGGATATCACAATGCCGGAAATGGATGGAATCCAGGCATTAAAGAAGATTAAAGAGGCTGATGCAAACGCTGCCGTTATCATGTGTTCAGCAATGGGCCAGCAGGCAATGGTTATTGAAGCGATCCAGTCAGGAGCAAAAGACTTTATTGTAAAACCGTTTCAGGCAGAACGTGTATTAGAGGCTGTTAAAAAAGTAGTTGGTTAAAGGATGATTTTATTACAGATGAAGACTTCCGGTTTTGACAGTTTTATACAGTTGTTGGGAGTCCTGCTGATTTTCATTTTTGTTCTGGCAATTACATATTTTACAACGAAATGGATTGCAGGGTATCAGAAGAGCAGATCTTTTAATAAGAATCTGCGGATCGTTGAGACTTTGCGTCTGACACAGAACAAATATATTCAGATTATTGAAGCCGGTGAGGTTTATTTGGTCATTGGTGTTGGAAAAGATGAGATTACCATGCTGACAACGCTGACAAAAGAGCAGCTTCATGATCTGGATACTTATGAAGTGATAAAACAGACAGAGGCAGGAGAAAACTTTCAGGAGATTCTGAAAAAAATCAAAGAACGCCTGCCAAAGAAATAGGCAGAAAAGATGAAGAAATTTAAGAAGTGGTATTGTATCGCTTCCGTTGTGTTTGCGACCGTTGTACTGGTGTTGACACTTTCTATGTGTACAACACAGACGGCATATGCAACTTCAGCGGGGAGCAGTACGAAGACAACGAGTGAAAAAAAGTCGGTACCTGATGCCGCAGAAGATGTAAACAATGGTTTTTCCATTGCATACAACAACGATGGGGGAAGCCTTTCAGCTCCGATTAAGATCCTGCTATTCTTAACAGTGATCACATTAGCACCATCGATTCTGATCATGCTGACCTCGTTTACGAGGATCATCGTAGTGCTTCATTTTTTAAGGAGTGCGATTGGTACGCAGACATCTCCACCGAACCAGGTTCTGATAGGACTTGCACTGTTTCTGACATTATTTATCATGTCACCGGTGTTTACGCAGATCAATGAAAAAGCGATCAAACCATTAGATGCCGGGGAGATTACGCAGGAAGAAGCATTAGAGATAGGAATGGAACCGCTTCGGGAGTTTATGTTTGGTCAGACACAGGTAAAAGATATTAACCTGTTTTGTGAAATTGCAAACGTAACCTATGAAGACAAGGAAGAAATTACAAACACCGTCTTAATACCGGCGTTTATTATCAGTGAACTCCGTCAGGCGTTTATTATAGGATTTATCATTTATATTCCGTTCATTGTCATTGATATGGTGGTATCATCCGTATTGATGTCCATGGGTATGATGATGCTTCCACCGACAACCATTTCTTTACCATTTAAGATTCTCTTATTCATTTTAGCGGATGGATGGGATCTGGTAATCGGAAATCTGGTAAAAACGTTTATGTGACAGATAGATAAAAGGAGTGAGGAGAATGATTACACAGGGAGAAGTTTTAGATATTGCGAGTCAGGCAATTTATACGATCATCGTGGTATCGGCTCCGCTCTTATTGGTGTCATTGATCATAGGTCTGATCATCAGTATCTTTCAGACGGTGACATCCATACAGGAACAGACCCTTACGTTTGTGCCGAAGATTCTTGCCGTGTTTGTAGGAATGATGATTTTTGGTTCATGGATACTGACACAGCTAACAGAGTATATTACAGATTTGTGGTCGAATTTCGGCGTATTCTTAAGCTAAGCGGTTATGGTAAATTTGAGTTTTTCTTTAGTTACATTTGAATACTTTTTGATGATAGTGGTCAGAGTTGCGAGTTTTGTGGCAGTAGCACCATTTTATGGAACCAATAATACACCAAGACGTGTAAAAATTGGTTTTTCCGTAATGGTTGCTATACTGCTGTTTCAGATTTTAGAGAGACCTGCACTTGATTACGAAGGTGTATTTGGATTTGCCGTTATCATTATCAGGGAGGGAATTACAGGATTGCTCATAGGATTTGCGGCAAGTGTTTGTAATTCCATTATTTTATTAGCGGGAAATATGATCGATATGGAAATCGGATTGTCGATGGCAACCGAGTATGACCCGATGAATAATACACAGGTCAATATTACCGGTCAGTTGTATAATTATCTGTTATTGCTGTTGCTGATCGCAACGGATATGCATCATTATATTCTGCGTGCGGTGGTGGATTCCTACAAACTGATTCCGGTCAATGGACAGGTGTTTCAATGGGATCATCTGTTCCAGTCGTTTTTAACTTATATGACAGATCTGTTTGTGATCGCATTCCGGATCATTTTACCAATTTTTGCAGTTATGATGATACTGAACTGCATTTTGGGAATTATGGCAAAAGTTGCACCGCAGATGAACATGTTTGCCATCGGTATGCAGATGAAGATCCTGATAGGATTTTTAATTATGTTTTTGACCATTCGGCTTTTACCAAGCATTTCAAACTTTGTGTTTAAAGAAATGAAAAAGCTGATCGTATCATTTATAGAAGGAATGTACTGATTTGGAAGAGATGAAACGGTACTTAGAGTATGATCTTCAATGGTTTGCAAAAGATGGTCCGGGCGGTGAAAAGACCGAGCCTGCCACAGCAAAAAAGCTGCGGGATGCCAGAGAAGAAGGAAAAGTTGCAAAGAGCAGGGAATTGAATTCCGCCATGGATCTGATTGCCCTGTTTTTGGTATTAAAAGTATTTATATCGTATGTAGGCAAGGGCTTTTTAGAAGAATTTTCAGCAGTTTATAATAAAATGCCGGAAATTGTAAAGGGCAATGGACAGGGAATGTCCATCCATGCCGCTGACCAGCTTTTTAGAATGAGTATCATAGACTCCATTAAGATCATGGCACCGTTTTTAGCGGTTGGAGTCATTGTGGCATTTGTTGTCAGTATTGTACAGGTGGGCTGGAAAGTCAGTACCAAGCCGATGCAGCCAAAGTTAGACAAGTTTAATCCGATCAGCGGATTTAAGCGGATGTTTTCAAAAGAGTCTCTTTTTGAATTGTTTAAGTCGATTTTAAAAATCGCACTGATCGCTTATGTTGCATATAGCTGTGTAAATAAGCAGAAAGATAATCTGTTTATTTTATATGAGATTCCGTTATCACAGGCAATTGTGCTCTGTGGAACCATTATTATAGATACGGGACTGCGGATCAGTCTGGTGTATCTGATCGTGGGTATTTTGGACTGGGCATACCAGAAGCATCGTTTTAATGAAGAGATGAAGATGACGAAGCAGGAGGTACGCGAAGAGTTCAAGAATACAGAGGGAAATCCGGAGATCAAAAGCAGGCAGAGGTCCAGGATGCGTGAAGCGTCCCAGCGCCGTATGATGCAGGATGTCCCCAAAGCAGATGTTGTTATTACCAACCCGACGCATCTGTCCGTTGCAATTTCCTATGACAGCGAGACTGCCAAAGCACCGGTTGTACTAGCAAAAGGTGAAGATTATCTCGCAATGAAGATCAGAGAAATTGCAAAAGAAAATCAAATTGAAATTGTAGAAAACAAACCACTTGCAAGAACACTCTATGCGACGGTAGATGTCGGACAGGAGATACCGCCGGAACTCTATCAGGCAGTTGCAGAAGTGTTAGCAATGGTATATCATATGAAAAACCAGAATTAATTAAGACGGAAGGAGGAAAATAACCATGAAAAAAGCGGATTTAGGAATCGCAGCATATCTGCTCTGTGCGGTTATTTTCTTTATTATACCAATTCCGAGCATCTTATTAGACGTTATGCTGATGGTCAACATTTCCATCGCATTGATCATCCTGTTCAATGCACTGTTTGTACAGGAAATCTTAGAGATGTCATTTTTCCCAACGTTATTGCTGTTTACCACACTGTTCAGAATTTCTCTGAACGTATCTTCCACACGTCTGATCCTGACAACCGGAGATCCGGGTAATGTCGTAGAGACTTTCGGAAGTTTCGTTGGTGGCGGTGATATGATCATCGGAGGCATTATCTTTATCGTACTGGTACTGATCCAGTTTATCGTTATCAATAAAGGTTCCGAGCGTGTATCTGAGGTAACGGCACGTTTTACATTGGACGCAATGCCGGGTAAACAGATGGCGATTGATGCCGACCTGAATACAGGTACGATCAATGAAAAACAGGCAAGAGAGAGAAGAGAGAAGATTCAGGCGGAATCCAGCTTCTTCGGAGCCATGGATGGTGCTACGAAGTATGTAAAGGGAGATGCTGTTGCCGGACTGATCATTACATTCATTAACTTAATCGGTGGAACAGCCATGGGTATGATGCGTCAGGGGCTGCCATTCGCAGATGCGATCCAGCAGTATGGACTTCTGACCATCGGTGATGGTTTAGTAAGCCAGATTCCTTCTCTGGTCATTTCTCTTTCCACCGGTATTTTGGTTACTAAGGCATCAAAAGAGGCAGATTTTGGAGAGGTACTGATCAAGCAGCTCTTTGGAATTCCAAAAGTATTATATATCGTAGGAGCCACCCTGATCTTCTTAGGAATCGTGACACCTTTAAATCCTATCCTGTTTGTTCCGTTTGGAGCTATGTATATTGTCGTAGGAAGAAAAATGCAGCAGACTGCGGGCATTGAAAGCATAGAGGAAGAGGTCTCGGAAGAAGAGACGGAAGCCGACGAGATACGAAGACCGGAGAATGTGGTTTCCCTGTTACAAGTAGACCCGATCGAGTTAGAGTTTGGATATGGAATCATTCCGTTAGCCGATGTCAATCAGGGTGGAGACCTGTTAGACCGTGTGGTTATGATTCGGCGGCAGATTGCGTTAGAACTTGGTACTGTTGTGCCAATTATCCGATTAAGAGATAATATTCAGTTAAATCCGAATCAATATATTATTAAGATCAAAGGCATACAGGTTACAGAGGGAGAGATCCTGTTTGACCATTATATGGCAATGAATCCCGGATATGTTACAGAAGAGATTTCCGGTATCCCGACCTTTGAGCCGTCCTTCCACCTTCCTGCGATCTGGATCACAGAAGGACAGAGAGAAAAGGCGGAGAGTCTGGGTTATACCGTTGTTGACCCACCGTCTATTATTGCAACACATCTGACGGAAGTCATCAGAAGCCATATTGCAGAACTGTTAACAAGACAGGATGTACAGAATTTAGTAGACAATATTAAAGAGAGCAATCCGGCATTAGTCGAGGAGCTGATACCAAAACTTTTAGGACTTGGAGAGATTCAGAAGGTATTGCAGAATCTGCTTAGCGAAGGAATTTCCATCAGAGATCTGCTGACCATTTTTGAGACATTAGCAGACCATGCATCGACTTCAAGAGATACCGATGTATTGACTGAATATGTACGACAGAGCCTCAAGCGGGCAATTTCAAATAAATATTTTCCGGCAAACGAGGTTACAAGTGTCGTAACGCTGGATCCGAAAGTAGAACAGGAGATCATGTCTTCTGTAAAGCAGACCGAGCAGGGAGCATATCTGACGATGGATCCGGAAAAAACAAAAGCAATTATGGATTCTGTTGAGACAGAGATCGCAAAGTTAGAGAATCTTGGAAAGAGTCCGATTATCATTACATCTCCGATCGTGAGAATGTATTTTAAGAAACTGACAGAGGAATATTTTAAAGATTTGATTGTAGTATCTTACAATGAGGTGGATTCTAATGTAGAACTGCAGTCAGTTGGGATGGTGACAGACTAATGACAATTAATAAGTTTCAGGGAAAGACTGAGGAAGAAGCAAAAGAAAAAGCAAGACAGGAAATGGGTGCGGACGTTGTGATCATGAATGTGCGCACGATCAAAAGCAAAGGCTTTTTAGGACTGTTCAAGCAGACAACCTATGAGGTAACGGCAGCCAAAGAAGAGACCGAGCAGGGAACACCGATGGCAGCCTTTCATTCTCCGTTTAAAATGCATGAGCAGATCAATCTGACTGCGGATGAACCAATCCAGGTGCCGCCGGTAGAGCATAAAGAACCGGAGCCTGCAAAGGCAGTGGATATGTTTGAATCCGTACTGAAAGAAAATAAGGCAGACACCAATGGGATTGAGGAACGTCTGAACAGTTTACAGAACATGATCGAACACCGGTTTTCAGAAGAGGAACATCACCCGGAAGAAAATGAGGAACCGCTGATAACAAAAAAGGAACAGAGCAAGGCAGGAGCAGAGAATTTTCATTTTATCAAAATGCTCTATAAGACACTGTTAGATAATGATGTCAGTGAAAAATATGCAAATCAGGTGATCGATGAATTAGAGAATATTATGAAAGCCGGAAACAGTGTGGATTATATTCTATCTAATGTATATCAGAAGCTGATCTTAAAATTTGGTCAGCCCAAACCGATTGATCTAAGCGGCTCTAAGCCAAAAGTCGTCTTTGTCATCGGACCAACCGGAGTGGGTAAGACTACCACGATCGCTAAGATTGCGTCAAAATATAAGGTAGAGCAGGGAAAAAAGGTTGCATTTTTAACAGCAGATACTTACCGTATCGCAGCAGCAGAACAGCTGCGGACTTATGCAAACATTTTAAATGAGCCGTTTACGATCATTTACTCTGCAGAAGAGATGAACCAGGCAATTGCCAATGTCGAGGACTATGACTTGGTATTGGTAGATACAGCAGGATTCTCACACAAAAGTGAAAGCCAGAGAAAGGATATCAAAGAGCTGATCGACAGCGTGGATGAGGCATACGATAAATCCGTATATCTGGTATTAAGTGCGACAACGAAATACAGAGACTTACTTGATATTATTGATATTTACAAAGAAATATCAGAGTTCAAGATCATTTTCACGAAGTTAGATGAGACATCCACTTATGGAAATCTGCTGAATGTAAAATTATATTCCGATGCGGAGCTGTCCTATATTACCAACGGACAAAATGTACCCGATGATATTGAGATTTTTGACACTCAGAAAATCGTAAAGAATCTGTTAGGAGGAAAGTAACGCATGGATCAGGCAGAGGGAATCAGAAATGTGATTAAACTGCAGAATCAGCAGATGACGCCGAAAGCAAGAGTGATTACCATAACCAGTGGAAAAGGCGGTGTCGGAAAATCAAGTGTTGCTGTGAATCTGGCAGTTCAGTTACGGAAGTTGGGGAAGAGAGTTATCATTTTTGATGCAGATTTAGGTCTTGCAAACGTGGAAGTAATGTTTGGAGCAATACCAAAATATAATTTGAGCGACCTGATCTATCAGGGCAGGGATATACGCGAGATCATCACACCGGGTCCGATGGATATCGGATTTATTTCGGGGGGTTCCGGAATTGTGACGATGAACAATCTGACCAAGGACCAGATTTCCTATCTGGTACACAGCCTGTCAAAAATAGATGAGCTTGCAGATGTGATACTGATCGATACAGGAGCAGGAGTATCGGACAGTGTGTTGGAATTTGTGATCGCAAGTCCTGAAGTGATCCTGGTCACAACACCGGAGCCAAGCTCTTTGACAGACTCCTATTCACTGCTAAAAGCATTGTACCGGAATCCGGGATTTATCAAGAACGGGATACAGATACATGTGGTAGCCAATAAAGTGAACAGCGTACAGGAAGGAAAGCTGGTATACGATAAGTTAGAGTCTGTTGTATCACAGTTTTTGCATGGAACACTGCATTATTTTGGCATGATACCGCAGGATGCAGTGATAGAAAAAGCAGTACGGCAGCAAAAGACCGTATCCCTTATGGCACCGGAGTCCAATATATCTAACGCATTCAGAGTATTGGCAAATAATCTGGTCAATGAGGAGCAGGAGCAATTTATAATGAGAAGGGGATTTTCGCAGTTCTTTTCTAATATTTTAACCAGAAAATAGACTGATATATGAGGTGAAGAGATGGTTTCAGATATTTTACGTCCGGGAAACAAAGTAGAGATCAAGGCAGTACAAAAGATAGAAAGACAGGGCAGCACGGGGGAAGTAGCGCATGTCTATACAAGCAGGATACAGGAAATCCATGAAAATGGGGATATTGACATTTCCATGCCAATCGAGGAAGGTAAGTATGTGCTGTTACATTTAGGAGTCAGATTTGAGTTCGTATTTTATGCAGAGAAGAATCTGTACCGTGCCATTGGACAGGTAAAAGAGCGGTTTAAGTCTAACAATATCTACATGTTAAAAGTAGAATTAAAGACACAGCTTGCCAAGTTCCAGCGAAGGGAATATTATCGTTTTCCATGTGTCATGGATATGAAATATTACCGGATCGCCGAAAACGAATCCAAGGAAAGAGACACCGAAAAACTGCTAGAACACATACAGGGGGTACCGGACGAAGAAGAGAAGCGGGCAACCATCTTAGATATCAGCGGAGGCGGAGCAAGATTTGTTTCCGAAGAAAAATTTGAAGCGAACCAGTTCGTTTTGATGGAGTTAGAACTGATCTCGGATAATATGGATAAGCAGTACCATATCAAGGGCAGGATCGTAGGATGGAAGAAATTAGAGTATCGCGAACCAAGATATGAGACAAGGATAGAATTTATCATGGAGGATAATAAAGTAAGGGAAGATATTATCCGATATATTTTTGAAGAAGAACGCAAAAAACGCAGAAACGAAAAAGGATAATTGTATGAGAAATATTCTGGTTGTTGATGACTCTGCACTCATGAGAAGGGTCATCTGTGATATAATTAACACGGACAAACAATTTCAGGCAAATGATGTCTGCAGAGATGGGTTAGAAGCCTACGAAAGATTAAAGACCACCAGTTATGATGCAGTGATCTTAGATGTTAATATGCCGAAGATGGATGGACTGCAGCTTTTAGAAAAACTGCAGAAAGATAAGATCAAAGCAACGGTCATCATGGTCAGCACACTGACAACACGAGATGCCCAGACAACGATCTTAGCAATGGAACGCGGAGCAGTTGAATTTGTTCCAAAACCATCCAATATCATTGAGGCAAAAGGCAATCCGTTCAAAGAGCAGCTTTTAGGAGTCTTAAGAGCCGTATTTGAGACACAGCAGAATGTGCATAGGATGCCGGACATAAAGCCGGTTACCGGAACACAACCGGTCAGAACACCGGCAAGAGTGTCACACAATGTATCCGGAGACAGACTGATCGCACTTGCATGTTCCACAGGCGGACCGAAATCATTACAGAGTGTCATTCCATTTCTTCCAAAAGAAATGAATGCACCAATGGTCTTAGTGCAGCATATGCCGGCAGGATTTACAAAGACCATGGCGGACCGCTTAAATGAAGTCAGCAAGGTTTCCGTAAAGGAAGCACAGGAAGGAGATGTCCTGCAAAAAGGTACGGTATATATCGCACCGGGTGGCAAACATATGCTGGTAAAGAAAATGCCGGGTGGCGGACATCGGATTACATTAAGTGATGCGGCTCCAATCGGAGGCTTGAAGCCATGTGCGAACGTGACGTATGAATCCTTAAATGACTGTGCTTATGATGAGATTATCTGTGTCATTCTTACAGGAATGGGAGCGGATGGCACACAGGGAATTATAGAATTACAGAAGCATAAAAAGGTGCATACGATCGCACAGGATGCAAAAAGCTGTGTGGTATATGGAATGCCAAAAGCCATTGCTGAGGCAGGTGCAGCAGATGAGATTGTTCCTTTGACTGAAATTGCACAGGCAATAATAAAGAATGTGGGGGTAAAGTGATATGGATGTAAGCCAATACCTTGAGATTTTTATTGATGAGACAAACGGACATTTACAGACTCTGAGCGACAACATTATGCAGTTGGAAAAAGAGCCGGAGAACAAAGACGTAATTAATGAGATTTTCCGTGCAGCACACTCCTTAAAAGGAATGGCAGGAACCATGGGATTTAAGAGAATGCAGCGTCTGACCCATGATATGGAAAATGTATTCCAGGAGATCCGCAGTGATAAGATGAAAGTAACAAGCAGCCTGATCGACGTATTATTTGACTGCTTAGATGCAATTGACGGATATCTTGAAAATGTAAAAGAGACCTCAGATGAGGGAACAAATGACAATGAAGCGATTGTCAAAGAGTTAAATGATATTTTAGCAGGCGGTGCAGAAGAGAGTGAAGCGGCACCGGCAGCAGAACCGGAAGCACCTGCACAGGAGACAAAGGCTGTAACGAATTACATGGACTTTGAGTTAAACAACAAAGAGAAAGATGACATCAAAGAGGCACAGGATGCCGGTCATAAAGTCTATGCAATCACCGTAAAGATCCAGAAAGAGTGCCTGTTAAAAGCAGCAAGAGCATTTTTAGTATTCAAGGCAGTAGAAGATTTCGGACAGATCATTGTATACAGACCATCATCACAGGATATTGAAGATGAGAAGTTTGAAGATGAATTTTCCTTCTTCTTAGACAGTGAAGAGACAGATTTTGAAAAGATCAAAGCAGCAGCAAATGCTGTATCAGAAATAGAAACAGTAACAGGAGAAGAAATTCCTATTGCAGCATTTGAAGGCGGTGCAGAAGAAGAAAAAACAGAGGAGCCTGAAAAGGCAGAAGCACCGGCAGAGACACATCCGGCGCCGGCAAAAACAGCACAGGCACCTGCAAGCACAGAAAAGAAGGCAGCAGGCAAGGGCAAATCCACACCGAAACCGGTTACAAACCGTACGATCCGTGTAGATATTGAAAAATTAGATGCACTGATGAATCAGGTCAGCGAGCTGATCATCGCAAAGAACAGTCTGGTATCATTGAGTATGACAGGCGAAAACAAAGAAGATCAGGTACAGACTTTCCAGGAACAGATCGAGTATCTCGAAAGAATCACAACGAATCTGCATGAGTCCGTTATGAAAGTACGAATGGTTCCGATCGAAAGCGTTGTAAATAAGTTCCCGAGAATGATCCGTGACTTATCCAAACGTCTGAACAAGAAGATGGAGTTAGAGATGACCGGTGAAGATACCGAGTTAGACAGAACGGTAGTAGACCAGTTAGGTGATCCGTTACAGCATCTTCTCCGTAACTCCGCAGACCACGGACTTGAGAGTGCGGAACTCCGTAAAGAGCGTGGCAAGAGTGAAGTTGGAACCATCTTCTTAAAAGCATTCCAGGAAGGAAATAACGTTATCATCGAAGTTGGCGATGACGGTAACGGTATTGACACAGAAAGCGTAAAAGAAAAAGCAATCGAACGCGGACTGGTGACACCGGAAGCAGCAGAACAACTCAGCCAGAAAGAAATCATCGACTTCCTGTTTATGCCAAGTTTCTCTATGGCAAAACAGATTTCAGATATTTCCGGACGAGGTGTAGGATTAGACGTTGTAAAATCCAATATCGAAGCATTAGGCGGAGATGTAGAAGTTCGTTCCAAACTGGGTGAAGGAAGCAAATTCATTGTCAGACTTCCGTTAACACTTGCGATTATCCAGGCATTGATGGTTGAAATCCGTGATGAAAAATATGCGATCGCATTAGCATCCATTCAGACCATTGAATATATTTCCACAAGCGATATCAAGTATGTGGAATCCAAGGAGGTAATACATATCCGTGGAGCCGTTATCCCTCTGATCCGTATGGACCGGGAGCTGGATTTTGAACCGGTAGAAGATGATGAGAACTTAACCGTTGTTATTGTACAAAAGGGAGACAAGACAGCAGGACTTGTTATCGACAATCTGATCGGTCAGCAGGAGATCGTTATCAAATCTCTTGGAGAGTACATTTCCACAACGAAGTTGATCAGTGGAGCAACCATTCTCGGTGATGGTGAAGTTGCATTGATCCTGGATGTTAATACATTAATGTAAGGGGGTTCCGGCAATGGCAGCAAAAATAGAAACAATGGAAAATGACAAAAAACAATACATTGTAATTACTTTTGGAAACGAGCAGTACGGAATAGACATTAGTTATGTAGACAATATTGTGCGTATGCAAAAGATTACCAGAGTTCCAAAAGCACAGCCGTATTTTAAAGGCGTTATCAATCTGCGTGGAGAAGTTGTTCCGGTTATGAGTCTCAGACTGAAAATGGGACTTGAGGATGATGTGTTTACGAATACAAGCCGTATCATCATCTTAAAGATTGAGCAGAAGGGTGTGTTAGGGATCATCGTGGATGAAGTAAAAGAAGTTGTAACACTTGGTTCAGAAGAGATCGACAAGGTTGCACACAATCCAAAGGATGTTAAGAGCACATTCATCAATGGAATCGGAAAGAACGGGGACGATCTGATCTCCCTGTTTGATATCAGCAGCGTGGTAGATGAGAAAGAAAATTCATAACAGATTTTGGATATGATGCTTTAGCATCATATCCAATCTTTGTATATAGAAGTGGATAGGAGGAGGACATCATGGGAAAGTTCAGTTTTGAGGAAGTGAATGAGCTGTATGTAGATGTTCTGCGCGAAATTGGAAATATTGGTTCGGGAAATGCAACAACAGCAATAGCAAGTATGTTAGACTTGCGGCTGAACATGAATGTACCAAAAGTAGAACTGCTTTCCTTCCAGGAATTCGGTTCTGCAATTTCAGCAGAGGATGAAACCATTGTAGGAATCTATTTGGGGTTAGAACAGGATATTGAGGGAAGTATGATGTTTCTGATGAAATTAGATTCTGCACATTATCTGGTAAACCGTTTGATGGGACGTGACCCGGATTACAAAGAAGATTTTACGGAAATGGATTTATCTGCGATCAAAGAGATAGGAAATATTATTGCAGGTTCTTACTTGTCAGCATTATCAAGTATGACAAACCTGACGATTTCCCCTACCATACCATATGTTGCAATTGACATGGCAGCAGCAATTTTAAGTGTGCCGGCCTGCATGTTTGGACAATATGGAGACAATGCACTCTTAATTGAGACACAGTTTGGGGACGAAGTGATGATCGAAGGATATTTTATCCTTTTACCGGAACTGGATTCTTATGACAAAATATTATCAGCACTTGGAATCGCAATATAAGGAGAGTAATACATGGGAGCTACTATAAAAGTCGGAATGGCTGATTTAAACGTATGCAAGGCCCCAGATGCTATTACTACGTTAGGACTAGGTTCATGCATTGGTATAGCGGTGTACGATCCGGTAACAAAAATCGGAGGACTCGCACATATCATGCTGCCAGACAGCACGAAGATAAGGAATAATTCTAACATTGCAAAATTTGCGGATACGGGAATTGAGGAACTGATCAGAAAAGTGACGGCGGCAGGAGCTTCAAAGGCAAGGTTAGTGGCAAAAATAGCCGGTGGAGCAAGAATGTTTGAGGTAAGTGGTCTGTCTGAAGTAGGAAATATCGGAGCCAAGAATGCAGAAGCATCAAAGAAAAAGTTAAAAGAACTTGGAATTCGCATTGTTGCGGAAGATACCGGGTTGAATTATGGTCGTACTGTAGTATTAGATTGTAATACAGGAGATTTTATGATCAAATCGGTCGGGAAAGAAAATAAAATCATTTAGAGTTTGAGGGATGCGGGATGAAAACAAAACCAATTCCAGCGATTGTAATGCTGAGTGCAGGATTTGTAACATGCATTATCGCAATATATACACACATGGAGTTAATGGCTTTTACAAAAAGCCTTCTGTTAGTATTAATCGTTTTTTATATCCTTGGGGGTATTGTGAAAATAATTCTTGACAAGAATTTTGCACAGATGAAGGAAGAAGAGGAAGAAACGGCTGATACAGAAGAAAACCCGGAGGATTCGCAAGAAACGGAAGAGGAGACTTCAGAGGCGGAACCGACGACAGAAGAAGAACCGGAAGAGAATGTAGAAATCTAAAGGGGTAGCTTTGGAGGCTTTTTATGAAAGAAGTCGAGAGACAGAAAATTTGGGAAAAGTACACAAAAAATCCAACACAGGAAATGCGTGAACAGATCATCATAGAATACGCACCGTTAGTAAAAATCGTAGCAGGCAGATTAAGCATGTATCTGGGTGGAAACGTAGAATATGAGGATCTGGTCAGTTATGGAGTTTTTGGATTAATAGATGCAATTGATAAATTTGATACAAATAAAGATGTAAAATTTGAAACCTATGCAAGTCTGCGCATCAGGGGTTCTATTTTAGATCAGATCCGTAAAATGGACTGGATTCCAAGAACTGTCCGGCAGCGTCAGAGAAAGATCGATGAGGCAATCAAGAGTTTAGAAGCGCGTACCGGAAAAACGCCAACAGATGAGATGTTAGCGGAAGAACTTGGGGTCAGTGGGGAAGAACTGTTAAGCTGGCAGTCACAGCTTAAGGTTACGAATGTTGTATCACTGAATGAATTTGTGGAGTCAGGAAATGAACCGGTTATGGATGCAAAAGGCAATTTCCGCTTTGCACAGCCGGAGGAGGTTATAGCAGAAACAGAGCTGAAACGGATGTTAAAAGACGCAATGCAACTGCTTACGGAGAAGGAACAAAAAGTAATTCTTCTGTATTACTATGAAGATCTGACATTGAAGGAGATCAGCAGGGTATTAGAGGTGTCGGAATCAAGAATTTCACAGCTGCATACCAAGGCACTGCAGAAGATGAAGAAAAAAATGGGACCGTATATGAATATTTTGACAGATTAGATGGAGCAGGGGGACACAATATGAATGGCTATTTTCAGTTAGAAGTACAATCAGAGGGCGTTTTTGTGAAAATTTATCCGCCAACAGAAGGTGGAGAGGCTGTAAACATTAAAGAATTAATGGATTATTTAGAAATGCGGCAGTTAAACCATTATGATTTAAAAGATTTAAATACAGCAGTCCATAACACGGAGCAGGGAGGACGTGTTCTTGTTGCTCGTTCTTTGGAAATGGCAGTTCATGAAGTCATGGTAGCACATGTGTCATTAGATAAAATGCAGGTGATATGCCGTTTTTATCCTCCGGCAAATGGTGGAGACCTGTCAGATGAGACTTCGATCATCAAGGATCTGCAGCTTCAGAATATTAAATTTGGAATCAACCGGGCAGCTATTCAGGAATTTTTACAGAACCGCCAATACTGTAAAGATTATGTCTTTGCAAAAGGGAAAAATCCGATACATGGAAAAGATGCTAAAATTGAATACTTTTTTAATACAAACCTGAATTTAAAGCCGAAAAAAAATGAAGACGGTTCCGTAGATTATCGTGATCTGAATACAATCAGTCATGTTAAAGCAGGGGATCTTTTAGCACGTCTGATACCGGAAGATCCGGGAACACCGGGAATGAATGTATTTGGCGAAGAAATCAGTCCGAGAACGGTTCGCAGTCTGACATTGGATTACGCAAATAACATCAAATGTAATGAAGAAAAGACAGAGATTTTTTCGGAAGTAACAGGTCATGCAAGTCTGGTAAAAGGTAAAGTCTTTGTATCTTCCGTATTTGAAGTTCCGGCAGATGTCGATAATTCCATTGGAAATGTGGAGTATGCAGGAAATGTGCATGTTGCGGGAAATGTCAAAGGCGGATTTGAAGTCCGTGCAAAAGGCGACATCATCGTAGAAGGTGTCGTGGAAGATGCACTGTTAGAAGCAGGCGGTCAGATCATTGTAAAACGCGGGATTCACGGAATGGGAAAAGGCTATCTTCAGGCAGATAGCAATATTATATGTCAGTTTATCGAAAATGCGATTGTATCATCCGGAGGATTTGTGGAGACAAGTTCCATTCTGCACAGCCGTGTATCAGCGTCGAGTGAGATACATGTCAGCGGAAAGAAAGGGTTTATTACCGGAGGAATGATCCGTGCAGGTGCATTGGTAGAGGCACAGACAATCGGTTCTCCGATGGGAACAGACACCCGAGTTGAAGTTGGCGCTGACCCGAAGAAAAAAGAACGTTTTCAGGAGTTAAAAGAAACCCTTGAAAAAGAGAATGAAGAACTTGATAAGTGCAAAGTGATCCTTGCGACTTATACGAAAAAACTGCAAAGTGGAGAGCAGCTTCCGCCGGAGCGGATGAGCTATGTGCAGAAGTTAGCCTACGCTTATAAAGCAAAGAAACGCACAGTGGAAGAATTGCGGAATGAATATGCAGATTTACAGCAGGAGCTGATGTTTGCAAATCATGCAAAAATTCAGGTCAGTAAAACGATTTATCCTGGTGTAACGGTCGCCATATCCGATTTAGAGATGCGTGTGAAAGATGAACAGAATTTCTGTCAGTACATCAAAAAAGATGGAGAGATTGTCCGTACTACACTATAAAATCAGGAAACACATGGAAGGAGTGGGACTATGACGATCAGACCGGTGGATTTCGCTACCATTCAAAGAACAGACGATGTTGGAATGATGAAACACCAGCAGGATGCCAAGCCGGTGGTGGAGCAGCAAAATATTCAGGTGGAAATAAAAAAACAGGAATATCACGATGCTTCGCAGGTGAAGCATAAGGACAACGCCTCAAAAGAAGAGGAACGTTTTGATGCGAGAGAAGAAGGAAAGAATAAATATAAACAGTCCATGAGCAAAAAGAAAAAAGACGCTGCAAAAGATGGAAAAGTAGTGCAAAAATCAGCACATGGCGGATTTGATATCAAGATATAAGGAGCAGATATGACAGCAATAGAAATATGTCTGGTTGCGGCCGGACTGATTTTGATGGTTGGAAGTTTTTTTGTAACGGAAAAATTATCACCGGATGAACTGGATAAGATTGCAAAGCTGAGCCAGGAGGAAATCGCACATATCGTAGATAAAGAAATTGCAGCATCCCACGATAAGGTTCAGGAGCAGTTAGAGACAGAATTAGAAGAAGTATTAGAAAAATTAGACCGCGAAAGCGACAAAGAGACAAACGAAAAGATCATGGCGATCAGTGAGTATTCGGATACCGTCATTGAGTCCATTAATAAAAGCCATAATGAAATCATGTTTTTGTACAGCATGTTAGGTGACAAACATAAGGAAATGATAGATTTTTCGAATGAGATCCAGCAGCGGGTAGAAAATCTGCAAAAAATCGTGACCGAGGAAATGGTACAGGAAACACTGTATAAAGCAAAAGAAGAACATGAAAATTCACAGATTTTAATGGAAAATGTTACCGAGAATAATAAAAATATGTTAGAAGAGGTACAGGCAGTTTCGGATGAAGCAGAGGAAGTACCGGAGACAGAAGAAACGGGCGAAGTAGAAAAAGAGCAGCCTGCAGACAGCAATGAGCAGATCTTAGAATTAAGACGGCAGGGAATGTCGGAAGTAGAGATTGCAAAAGAGTTAGGATTAGGACTCGGCGTTATAAGACTGGTCATAGATTTATATGAAAAAGAGGAGCAGGCAGAGTGAAATTAAAATATTATTTAAGAGGTCTGGGAATCGGAATCCTGATCACAACGATCATCTTTATCATAGGGATTCATGTAAATCAGGATCAGATGTTTTCCGATGAAGAAGTCATCCGGCGTGCAAAAGCATTGGGAATGGTCATGGATGAGACGGATGGAAAGACGATCAATGAATTAGATAAAGACAAGAAACAGGATTCAGAGAGTAAAGATCAAAAGGACAGTCAGAAAGAAGACAGCAAAGAAAGCAAAAGCGATAACAAAGATAAGCAGGAACAGGCAAAAGATGATCAGACGAAGAATGATCAGACAAAAGCAGATGCAGAGTCAGAAAAAACTCAGGACAGTGATGCTGCAGCAGCACAAAAACAGACGGTAGAGCAGGTAGAGGTCAGTATCCTTCCGGGTGAATATTCGGATACGATCTCACAAAAACTGTTAGATGCAGGCCTGATCGATGATAAGGCAGCATTCAGCAAATATATCAATGATACGAATGTCGATAATCTGATACAGCCGGGAACATTTACCGTGCCAAAAGGGGCAAGCTACGAAGAAGTTGCAAAAATCCTCACGACGAAGCAGGAAAATCGATAAAAGTCTTGCTATAGCAGGAAAACTGTGATATAATCGTTGAGGTTAATTTATAAAACACATATGTAGACCAAAAAGCTGGTGCCAAAGGTTGTTTTTTGGAATGAAGCATATGGAAGCACACAACCATGGAGGTAAAAAAAATGAGTGTTATTTCAATGAAACAGTTATTAGAAGCAGGTGTTCACTTCGGACATCAGACAAGAAGATGGAATCCTAAAATGGCTCCATACATCTACACCGAGAGAAACGGTATCTATATCATCGACTTACAGAAATCTGTAGGAAAAGTAGATGAAGCATATCAGGCAGTAAGTGATATCGCAGCAGACGGTGGTTCAATCCTTTTCGTAGGAACAAAGAAGCAGGCTCAGGATGCTATCAAAACAGAGGCAGAGAGATGTGGAATGTACTATGTAAATGAGAGATGGTTAGGCGGAATGCTTACAAACTTCAAGACTATCCAGAGCCGTATCGAGAGATTAAAAGCGATCGAAGCAATGGCAGAGGACGGAACATTTGATGTATTACCGAAGAAAGAAGTAATTGCTTTAAAGAAAGAATGGGATAAATTAGAGAAGAACCTTGGCGGAATCAAAGACATGAAAGGTCTTCCGGATGCAATCTTCGTAGTAGATCCTAAGAAAGAAAGAATCTGCGTACAGGAAGCACACACACTTGGTATTCCGTTAATTGGTATCTGTGATACAAACTGTGATCCGGAAGAATTAGACTATGTAATTCCTGGAAACGATGATGCGATCCGTGCAGTAAAATTAATCGTTTCTAAGATGGCAGATGCAGTCGTAGAAGCTAATCAGGGAACAGTTGATGTAGAAGCAGCAGAAGAGTTTGAAGCAGAGGAAGCTGAAGAAGCATAATAAGAGAATTCTCAGGACAGACATTTTGCCTGTCCTGTATTGTGTAAAAAATGGAGGACGATAAAATGGCTATTACAGCAGCAATGGTAAAAGAGTTACGCGAGATGACCGGTGCCGGAATGATGGATTGTAAAAAGGCATTAGGTGAGACAAATGGTGATATGGAAGCAGCCGTAGACTTTTTACGTGAAAAAGGTCTTGCAACTGCACAGAAAAAAGCCGGCAGAATTGCAGCAGAGGGTATCGTAGTTACAAAACTGACAGATGATGCAAAAGCCGCAGTTGTTGTAGAGGTTAACTCTGAGACAGACTTTGTAGCAAAGAATGAGAAATTCCAGAACTATGTTGCAGAAGTTGCAGCACAGGCATTAACTACAAGTGCAGCAGATATCGAGGCATTCTTAGCAGAGCCTTGGGCAGCGGATACAAGCAAAACTGTAAACGAAGCATTAGCAGCGCAGATCGCAGTAATCGGTGAGAACATGAATATCCGTCGTTTTGAGCAGGTAAAAGAAGAGAACGGATTTATCGCTTCTTATATCCATGCAGGCGGAAAAATCGGTGTATTAGTAGACGTTGAGACAGATGTGATCAACGATGACATCAAAGAGATGGCAAAGAACCTTGCAATGCAGGCAGCAGCATTAAAACCACTTTACACCAGCAGAGATGAAGTAGATGCAGACTATATCGAGAAAGAGAAAGAAATCTTAATGGTACAGGCTAAGAACGAGAAGCCGGATGCAAACGAGAAGATCTTAAACGGTATGGTAATGGGACGTATCAACAAAGAGTTAAAAGAAATCTGCTTATTAGACCAGGTTTATGTAAAAGCTGAAGATGGAAAACAGGTTGTAAGCAAATATGTAGAAGAAGTTGCAAAAGCAAACAATGCAAAGATTAAGATCAAGAAATTCGTTCGCTTCGAGACCGGTGAAGGTTTAGAGAAGAAGAATGAAGATTTCGCAGCAGAAGTTGCAGCTCAGATGAATGCATAATTGAATATTGTGTTAAATTTCTGAAATGATTAATACCCCTTATGAATGGTGGTGACACTGTTTGTAGGGGTTATTTTTATGTCTAAATATAAAAGTGACAATGATCTACCAACCACATTGAAACAATCTCCTAAATATGATAAATTGAATAATAAACAAAAGAATGGGGGCTACAAATGAAAACAGAAGCAAAAGAAAGTATCAAAAAAATCCTTGTCATATGTTTCGCATCCTTTTTAATGGCATTGAACATCAAATCCTTTGTCAGAACCGGAGGACTCTATCCGGGAGGGGCGACCGGTCTGGCACTTTTAATACAAAGAGCAGCGGACATGTTTTTACATATTACAATTCCATATACCATTGTCAATATACTGCTCAATGCCATACCGGTGTATATCGGTTTTCGATTCATTGGTAAAAAATTCACAATGTATTCCTGTCTGATGATCGTGCTGACAAGTGTCCTGACCGATATCATACCGGGCTATGCAATCACATACGATACGCTGCTGATCAGTATTTTTGGCGGACTGATCAATGGATTTGTCATCGGACTCTGCCTGCATATGAATGCGACAACAGGAGGAACGGATTTTATTGCAATCTATCTTTCAGAAAAAAAAGAGATCGATTCGTGGAATGTGGTATTAGGCATCAATGTGGTCATTTTAGCGGCTGCAGGCGTATTGTTTGGATGGGATAAAGCCCTGTACTCGATCATATTCCAGTACACCTCTACGCAGGTAGTGCATATTTTATATCGGAAGTACCAGCATGAAACCCTGTTTATCGTAACGAATAAGGCAACAGAAGTTTATGAAGTGATTTCAAAGATGAGTAACCATGGCGCAACCATTATGGAGGGAGAAGGCTCCTATGAACATCAGGAGAGAAAAATCGTCTATTCCGTAGTTTCCAGTGCACAGAGCAAGTCGATCATCCGCGAAGTGAAAAAAGCTGACCCACATGCATTTGTGAATGCGATCAAAACAGAGCAGATTGCAGGAAGATTCTATCAAAAGCCAAATGAATAAGTCAAACCCTGTAATATAGGTAGGAAAAATGGATTAAGATTGACTTGTCAGTCATAAAATGTTATATTTTAGGAAAATTCACATAATTTATTGCGGAGGGGACATATGAGATTTGTACCGATAGAACGAGTAGAACATGGAATGATGCTGGCAAAATCAATTTATGATTACGAAACCAGAACCTTATTGCGGGAAGGAAAGCTGTTAAGTGATGAGATCATTGTCAGGATCAGAGAGCGGGGATACCCGGGAATCTATATAGAGGACGAATTAACAAAAGATGTTGTCATTCAGGACACCATTACAGCCGAACTGCGTAATCATGCGGTAGAGGCATTGCAGGAGCTGGATTTAGAAGAGGCAGTAAACGTTGCAGAGAGCATCGTAAAGCAGTTGATGGAGGCAAAAACCATATCCTTAGATATGTTAGACCTCCGTACTTTTGATGATTATACATTCCGACATTCCGTCAATGTAGCGGTACTTTCCGTAGTCATCGGAATGGGAATGGGATATACCAATGAGGAATTAGTAGATCTTTGCTCCGCGGCAGTATTTCATGATCTTGGAAAAATCTCCATAGATAAGGCAATCTTAAATAAACCGGGAAAACTGACACCGGAGGAGAATGAACTTTTACGCAGTCATTCCCAGCGTTCCTATGATATGTTAAAGGAAAAATGGAACATTCCGGCAAGAGTCAAAGCGGCAGTATTGAGCCACCATGAAAATGAGGATGGAAGCGGCTATCCGAACGGTCTGACCGGAGACAAGATCCATCCGTTTGCAAAGATCATCCATGTGGCAGATGTATATGATGCACTTTCAAGTGACCGTGCATATAAAAAAGCATACACCTATTCGGAATCGTTAGAATATCTGATGGGTGGCTGTGGAACACTGTTTGATCAGCAGGTGGTCCGTGCATTTATGGATAAAGTTCCTGTATATCCAAAGGGTGTAACGGTATTATTATCCGATGGCAGAGAAGCCATCGTCGTCGAAAATCATTTAGGAAGCCCATTGCGTCCGACAGTCCGATTTTTTGATGGAACGGATTTAAATCTGAATGACTCATCCGTAGGAATGAATATCACGATCATCAATCAGGTCAATACACAGACAATTGATGAGCAGGAAATGATAGAGTTTGAAAAAGAGCGTAAGAGCAGAGAGATTAAAACAATTCTGGTTGTAGATGATATGGTAACGAGTATCCGTTCCGTAAAAGCTGCATTGGACGGATTATATAAAATTATTGCCGTACGCTCCGGCAGTGAAGCCATTGAATACTTACAGAAAGCAACACCGGATCTGATCCTAATGGATATCCTTATGCCGAATATGAGTGGAATTGAGGCAGTCAGAGTGATCCGCCAGCGTTTTCCGGGAAATATACCGGTCATCTTTTTATCAAGTGCCAGTGATGTGCAGACGATACTGGAATGTAAGGATGTCAAAGCCGCAGATTATATCGTAAAACCGTTTAAGGTAAACTATATCCGGGAACGTGTTGCGGCAGTATTGGGAGAAAACGAGTAATATGGGAATGCCTTTAGTAATTAACACGATCTGTATTGTAATTATATTAATGGCAATTTATTGTCTTGCAGGAAGAAAGGAGAGCAGGGGTAGACGTATCAATATGGCGTCTATGCTGGTCTCCTTGATTTATTGCTTTTTAGTAACGGTCGGAGAACTGCTCTGTATGGACTATGTTCCGCAGCTGCTGATCATAGACCGGATGGTGTCAGATTTTGTGTTTGGGATATTGTTTATCTTTTACTACCATTACATTATCTATGTCACCGGTTTTCGCATTGACAGAAAGATCACCATAGGATTTATGAGTGCCTATGCTTTTTTCCTGCTGTTATTACTGACAGATTCCTCTCATCACTGGTTTTACCGGAAACTGGACGTACGGACGGGAGAAAACGGCTATTTTAAATTCCAGATACAGCATGGGATCGGGTTTTATCTCTTTTATGCAGTGTTGCTGCTGACTTCTTTTTTCTGTTTTTATCTGGCGTGGAAATACTATCAGAATACAAAAGATAACACTGGACAGATGCGGAAAAAAAGGGCACACATCCTTTTGCAGGTATCACTCCTGCCTTTGATGATCGCAATTTTATATCTGTTTGAAGGAAAGAGTATCTACAGTCCGGTCTGTATCGGAATCGGACTGTCGGCATTGTTGCTGATCCATGCCCTGAACCATTTTAATTATATGGAAGTCATTCAGAATGCAAAAGCACTGGTGGCGGACAATATGGATTTAGGACTTTTGATCTTTGACACGGAAGAGCATTTTTTAGAGGCAAACCAGTTTATGGAGAAGCATTTTCCGGAGGTCTGGGAAACGCCGGATTTTGTCAAAGAATGTGAAGAATTTCACGATGTAATGACCGGAAAACGGTCAAAGATACTCTGGAAAGGCAGAAACTATAATTGTCAGAAGAGTGAGGTGCGGACGCAGAGCGGTGTTTTGATCGGTTATGCACTGACCGTTTATGATATCACGGATTTAGAAGAGTATAGTCATCAATTAGAAATATTAAAAGAAGAGGCAGAAAAGGCGAATGCCCAGAAAACTAAGTTTTTAACAAATGTGACGCATGAGATCCGTACCCCGATGAATACGATCCTTGGTATGAGTGAGATTGCGATCCGAAAAAATACGGCAAAAGACTTAGAAGGCCCGTTAAAGACAGTTTACCGGGAAGGAGAAGGCGTATTAGAGATGGTCAACAGCCTGTTAGATGTCTCAAAGCTGGAATCGGGCACGGTCGAGCTGTCTCACGAGAAATATGAGATGGAGAGACTGCTCTATGAAGTCTCAAATATGGTCTATATGAATATGCACAATCAGGACTTAGATTACCGGATTGAGATCGAAGAGGGATTTCCAAGTGCATTTTACGGAGACCGGATGCGGGTTAAAGAGATTTTCCAGAATCTTTTAGGAAATGCCATAAAATATACAGAAAGCGGAACCATTACCTTGTCCTTAGGAGGCGAACGCGAAGAGAACCGTTATAAGATCAGGCTTTCCGTTCAGGATACCGGAGTAGGGATGGATGAAACGGATGCCGAGCAGATTTTTCAGCGTTTCAAACGGACAAAAAATGCGAGAACGGAAAAAGTATTTGGAGCCGGACTGGGCTTAAATATTACGATGTCGCTTGTCAAAATGATGGACGGGAATATTACCGTACAGAGCCGTCTGAATGAAGGAACAACGTTTTTAGCCTATTTTTATCAGGAGATTGCAGACAGTGAAGCTTTATTCATAAAAAATATGACAAGAGAACGTGCAGTTGCATATATGGAATCAAACGGTTTTTTAGAAAAAATACATGTCTGCTTTCCGGGAGCACATATTCTGCTTGTCGATGACATGGAATCCAATCTTAGTGTAGAGCAGGGACTGATGCAGCTTTACGGAATTGAACCGGAAATGGTAAATAGTGGAAGAAAGGCATTAGAACTGGTAAAAAAACGAAAGTATGATATCATCTTTTTAGATCATATGATGCCGCAGATGGATGGGATTGAAACCCTGCAGAGAATGCGTGAGTTAGAAAACGGAAAAGATACACCGATCGTTGCGATCACGGCAAATGCGGTGGCATTTACGACCGATTTTTATGAAAAAAGCGGGTTTGATGACAGCCTTACCAAACCACTGCATACCACCGAACTGTTAGAGGTGCTGAAACGCTTTATTCCGGATAAGATACAGCAAAAAGAGACGGAAGAACAGGAAGAGATATTACCGATCAAGAGCCTGATGCCGGAGATCGACTGCACGATCGGAATCCGGAATATCGGTGGAAATATTGAAAAATATCATGAAATCTTACAGGTATACTATCGGGAAATGTCACAGATGCTGGAAGTGCTTCAAGACTATGCAAATGAGGATTTAGAACAGTTCCGTATCAGTGTACATGGAATCAAGGGAAGCAGCCGCAATATCGGAGCAGAAGATTTAGCGGATGAGGCATTGCGGTTAGAGGAGCTGGCAAAAGAAGGAAAACAGGCAGAGATATTAGCAAAATTAGATGAGTTCTTAAATACCTTAGATGAAGTTATGACCAGAGTGGACACCTATCTGAAGGATGCATCCGAACAGGTAGAGCGCGATGGAGATTTTCTGCCGGAGTTAGAATTAAGCAGTGTATATCAGATTTTAAAGGCACTTGCTGAATTCGATATGGATGAAGCGGAGGAATGTTTAAAAGAGCTTTATAAAAACCGCTACGCAGAGGATGTGGAAGAGGTCCTAGAGGAATTGAAACGTTATATCGAAGACTTAGACTACAAACACGCAACAAGTCTCTTAGAGGACTATTTAAAGAAAATCGGATAGGACGATAGAAAGATCATGGAGGTAGAAATGGAACAGCAAAAAGGTCTGACAGGTTCCACATTGAAGATCATAGCAATGGTTACCATGCTGATAGACCACATTGGAGCAAGCATTTTAGAGCGGGGAGTCATGCCAAAGGCAGCAGATGGCAGCGTTATGGATGCAGGCGTAGAGGCAATGAAAGTATATAACAGGTGGAAAGCGGTGGATATGGCATGCCGTGGCATCGGAAGGATCGCATTTCCGATCTTCTGCTTTTTGTTAGTGGAAGGATTTTTGCATACCGGCAACTGGAAAAAATATTTCAGCAGACTGTTTCTGTTCAGCCTTATCTCAGAAGTACCATTTGACCTTGCCGTATTTAAGAGCTGGTATGATTTTTCAAGTCAGAATGTATTTTTTACGCTGTGGATCGCACTTCTTGTCTTAGCCGGGATGAAATATGTGAGTGAAAAGCAGGAATGGTCGGAAGCGTTGCAGCTTTTGGCACAGATTGCCGTAGCAGCCGTTGGAATGGGAGTGGCACATCTGTTACATACCGATTACGGAGCCTTTGGAGTGCTTGCAATCGCAGAATTGTATTTTTTGCGAAAAGACAGAAAGCGACAAGTACTTTGCGGCTGTGTGCTGTTCTTGTGGGAGATTACGGCACCACTGGCATTTTTACCGATCTACCACTATAATGGCAAGCGGGGCATAAATGTTAAATATATATTTTACTTTTTCTACCCGGTACATTTGCTGATTTTTGGCCTGATCATAAAATTTGCTTTTTGACAAAATTCGGTTTTAACATTGACAAAAGAATGTAGTATGCTAAAATGTGCTTAGTGTGAAAACGTAAGAAAAGGAAGATTTTCTATGAAAAGACAGGTATTATCTATTCTGGTAGAGAATACAGCAGGCGTAACAAGCCGTATTTCGGGGCTGTTCAGCCGCCGAAGATATAACATTGACAGTTTTTCATCCGGTGTTACGGCTGATCCGAGGTTTACAAGGATTACAATTGTAACCAGTGGAGATGAGCTGGTCTTAGAGCAGATTGAAAAGCAGTTAGCAAAGCTCGAAGACGTACTGGATATCAAGAAGTTAGAACCTGACAATTCCGTAACAAGGGAATTGATCATGGTAAAGATCCGTGCAAAGGATACCGATCGTCAGGCCATCTTGAATGTCACAGAGATTTTCCATGGAAAAGTCGTGGATGTTACCCACGATTCCATGATCATCGAACTGACAGGAAAGCAGGCAAAGCTCGATTCCTTCTTAGATTTATTACAGGGATATGAGATTTTAGAGTTGGCGAGAACGGGACTGACCGGACTTACCAGAGGTTGTGACGATGTTACATATTTAGATTAAGCTATCAATTTTTTATAATTTAGGAGGATAACATAATGGCAGCAAAAATTTATTATCAGGAAGACTGTAACCTTTCACTTTTAGATGGAAAGACCATCGCGATCATCGGTTACGGAAGTCAGGGACATGCACATGCATTGAACTTAAAGGAGTCCGGATGCAACGTTATCATCGGTCTTTATGAAGGTTCTAAATCCTGGGCAAAAGCAGAACAACAGGGATTTGAAGTATTTACAGCAGCAGAAGCAGCAAAAAAAGCTGATATCATCATGATCCTGATCAACGATGAGAAGCAGGCTGATATGTATAAAAACGATATTGAGCCAAACTTAGAGGCAGGCAACATGTTAATGTTCGCACATGGTTTCAACATCCACTTCGGATGTATCGTACCTCCAAAGGATGTCGATGTTACCATGATCGCACCAAAGGCACCGGGTCATACCGTTCGTTCCGAGTATCAGGCAGGAAAAGGAACACCTTGCTTAGTAGCAGTAGAGCAGGATGCAACAGGAAAAGCATTAGATATGGCATTAGCATATGCACTTGGAATCGGTGGAGCAAGAGCAGGTGTTCTTGAGACAACTTTCAGAACAGAGACAGAGACAGATCTCTTCGGTGAGCAGGCAGTTCTTTGCGGTGGTGTTTGTGCATTGATGCAGGCAGGATTTGAGACACTTTGCGAAGCTGGTTATGATCCAAGAAATGCTTACTTTGAATGTATCCATGAGATGAAATTAATCGTAGATTTAATTTATCAGTCAGGATTTGAAGGAATGAGATACTCCATCTCTAACACAGCAGAGTATGGTGATTATATCACAGGACCAAAGATCATCACAGAGGATACTAAGAAGGCAATGAAAAAAGTACTTTCCGATATCCAGGATGGTTCTTTTGCAAAAGAGTTCTTATTAGATATGTCTGATGCAGGACGTCAGGTTCACTTCAAGGCAATGAGAAAATTAGCAGCAGAGCATCCATCAGAGTCTGTAGGAAAAGAAATCCGCAAACTTTACAGCTGGAACAATGAGGAGGATAAGCTGATCAACAACTAATCTTTACGATAGAACAAAGTTCAGTAGGAAAAGAATAAAATTATAAAATAAAAGGCTCCCTTCCGGGTAGACAAGCGAAAGAATATGACTTGTTACCTGGGAGGGAGCCTTTTTATGAGTAGAAAATCTAACGGAAGGATTCATAAAAATGAATGAACTTTTCTAAGGAATCCGACACTTTGATATCCCGGTTATAGGCAAAACCGATTTCACGTTTGTGGATCGGGATGCCAAGCGGGATTTCTAAAAGCGTACCGTTTTGTAATTCCTCTTTGACAAAATCCTTGATGACACAGCCGACACCGAGGCTGACCTTAGCCATTTCAATGACAAGATCCATATTAGACACTTCAATGATATCCTGTAAAGAGATATGATTTTCCTGAAAATAGTCATCAATATACTGACGCGTCATATTTTCCTTATCTAACAGCATCAGTGTGGCATTTTGTAAAATCTGGTCATGACGGACACCACGGATGCTTAAGTTGTGCAGATAATCCTTTGTGGCAACGAAAATATCCTCAATTTCACGCAAAGAATAAAAATCAATGTTTTTTAACAGATAAGGCTTACCGATCAGACCGACATCCAGTTTTTCTTCTTCTAGGAGTTTTAAGGTCTGGTTGGTAGACTGACAGGAAATGGAGATATTAATGTGCGGATTCTCCTTGATAAATTCTTTCAGATAAGGTAAAAGCACATATTTGCACAGGGTAGAGCTGACACCGATCGTCAGATGACCGATTCCAAGTTCAATGGAGCGCCGCAGACGGTCTTCTCCGATGCTTAGTGTTTCAAAGGCAGATTTTACATGTGTATAAAGGAGTTCTCCGGAATCTGTCAGTGCGACACCGCGGGAACTGCGCTCGAACAGCTTTGTGCCAAGACTTTCTTCTAATTTCTGGATCGATTTACTGATTGCCGGCTGGCTGATATAGAGTTCTTTAGCAGCTTTGGAAATATTTTTTGTATTTGCAACCGTATAAAAAATCCGGTAAGATGATAAATTCTGATACATAAATCCTCCATAACAAAAAGTTATAATAAATATGTTTAATATGTATTGTTATTATAGCATGTTCTGTGCTATGATAGCAACAATAGATATTACATACGTTTTCACACTAAAATTATGACAGAACAAAAAGGAGGAACTATGCATGGGAATGACAATGACGCAGAAGATTCTGGCAGCACATGCCGGTCTGGATTCTGTATGTGCAGGACAGTTGATTGAAGCGGATTTGGATTTAGTTCTGGGTAATGATATTACATCACCGGTCGCAATCCATGAGATGGAAAAAATGAAGACGGACGGTGTGTTCCATAAAGACAAAATAGCGTTGGTACTGGATCATTTTGTACCGAACAAAGACATCAAATCAGCAGAGCATTGTAAATGTGTCAGAGAGTTTGCCTGCAAACATGAAATCACAAATTATTTTGATGTAGGGCAGATGGGAATCGAGCATGCACTTTTACCGGAGCAGGGATTGACCGTTGCGGGAGATGTGATCATCGGTGCGGATTCACATACCTGTACATATGGAGCACTTGGAGCATTTTCCACCGGAGTCGGAAGTACAGACATGGCAGCCGGAATGGCAACAGGAAAAGCATGGTTCAAAGTACCGGCGGCAATCAAGGTAGAGTTGACCGGAGCACCATCTGAATGGGTCAGCGGAAAAGATGTCATCTTACATTTGATCGGAATGATCGGCGTGGATGGAGCACTCTATAAATCTTTGGAATTTACCGGAGAAGGAGTGGCAAATCTGACAATGGATGACCGCTTTACCATTGCAAACATGGCAATTGAAGCCGGAGCAAAAAATGGAATCTTCCCGGTGGATGAGTTAGCCGAGACATACATGAAAGAACATTCCAAACGCCCGTATCAGATCTATGAGGCAGATGCGGATGCAGAGTATGAGCAGGAGATCACGATTGACTTAAATACGTTAAAATCCACCGTTGCATTTCCACATCTTCCAGAGAATACAAAGACCATTGACGAGGTGGGAGATATTACAATCGATCAGGTAGTCATCGGCTCCTGTACCAACGGAAGAATTGATGATCTAAGATGTGCAGCAGAAATCTTAAAAGGCAAAAAAGTAGCCAAAGGTCTTCGCGTGATCATTATCCCTGCGACACAAAAGATTTATTTACAGGCAATGGAAGAGGGACTCTTAAAGACCTTTATCGAAGCAGGTGCCGTTGTCAGCACACCGACCTGTGGACCGTGTCTTGGCGGTTATATGGGAATTTTAGCAGCAGGAGAAAAATGTGTCTCTACGACAAACCGTAACTTTGTCGGACGTATGGGACATGTTGATTCGGAAATATATTTAGCAAGTCCTGCCGTTGCAGCAGCAAGTGCCGTAACCGGAAAAATCTCAGGACCGGATACATTGTAGGAGGTAGAAGATGAAAGCACATGGAAGCGTATTTAAATACGGAGATAATGTAGATACCGATGTCATTATTCCTGCAAGATATCTGAATTCCTCAGACCCGAAAGAACTTGCAGCACATTGCATGGAAGATATTGACAAGGAATTTGTAAATCAGGTAAAAAGCGGTGATTTGATTGTTGCGGATAAGAACTTCGGATGTGGTTCTTCCAGGGAACATGCCCCAATCGCAATTAAGGCAGCGGGTGTAAGTTGTGTCATAGCAGAAACATTTGCAAGAATATTTTATCGTAATGCAATTAATATCGGATTGCCGATCATTGAGTGTCCTGCGGCAGCAAAAGGCATTGAAGCAGGAGATGAAGTGGAAGTGGATTTCGATACCGGAGTGATCACCAATGTGACGAAAGGAACGACATTCCAGGGACAGCCATTCCCGGAATTTATGCAAAAGATCATTAAGGCAGAAGGGCTTGTCAACTACATCAATCAGAAATAGATGACATGGAATCTAAGTAGGCAAGGAATTTTTTTGAGATTTTAATTTTGGTATAGAGCTCTGCATATTCTTTTGCAGAGAGCTCTTCTACATAATTTTCAGGAAAATTCTTTGCAATACCGTGACGTTTTGCAAGGTCTACCGCCTTATTATAAGCAACAGCCGCTTTGACGGATGTTGAATAAGAACCGATGATATAATTGCCATTGATATGGATACGGGCTTTAAAACGTACCATTCCGTTTTGGACATGGCGGATGACTCCATGGTAGGAGTTTAAAAGAATCACGTTAGAATAGCGCAGATCAGTAGAATCACCGTTAGCAAAGGTAAAATCCCTGCCCGGAACACCATGGCTTGGGATGCCGTAGCGGGAGAAGATGCTGGTCTGCATTCCATATTCATTGACAAACAACCGTCCACCCCGGCGTAAGATCTTATGCTGGGAATAGAAAAAAAGGTCGTCAATATCGAATTTATATTCTTCATTTTTACTAAAGTAATAGGAAAAATAGTTACGGCGCAGATAAATGGGTGTTTTGATGTACATGCCATTGTCGCGGAAGTTACAGAGGACTACAATTTTTTCAAAAGAAAGGAATTGGGAAGAAAAGAGTGCAGTCTCTAAAGAGATCCCGCTATCATGGAGCAGAGAATCTGCCTGGGAATAGGCATTGTGGGCAAGGGATTCCTCTGTGTAGCTGCCAAGGCTGATATGTTTGTTTTTATAATGGATGCCGGCACGGAAATATGGGGTGCCGTCTTTTCGTTTTGCCGGATATACGCCTGGTAACATGGGGACTCCTTTTGTGGGGGGGATTTGATATGCTTAGGTTTGCTACGCATGATGACTCGTTTGCACTCATTATATCATGTGCAAAAACAGCACATGATCAACATTTGTCGCTCACCGAATGTGCAAGCACATTCTTTTCGCTTGCACTCATTACATCGTGAGTAAAGCTCACTCAGTAATTTCGTCGTTCGTCAATCATGCAAGCATGTTGCCTCGCTTGCACTCATTATATCACACATAATCGCATATTGACAGTCGATATTCCTTTCCATTATAATGAAAATCAGTGAAGAAAATAGAACAACAGGAAGAGGATAAGAAGATGGATTTGTTATATTCAAGTACAAGAAATGGTGAAGAAAAAGTAACTGCATCCAAGGCAATTTTAAAGGGACTTGCAGATGATGGCGGATTATTTGTGCCGGAGTCGATTCCAAAGCTGGATGTTACAATCGAAGAGTTAGCGAAGATGTCTTATCAGGAGACAGCATATGCGGTCATGAAGCTCTTTTTTACCGACTTTACCGAAGAAGAGTTAAAGAACTGTATCAATAAGGCATATGACAGCAAATTTGACACAGAAGAGATCGCGCCGTTAGTAGAGGCAGATGGAGCATATTATTTAGAACTGTTCCACGGGGCAACCATTGCATTCAAGGACATGGCATTGTCAATCCTTCCTCATTTACTGACAACAGCAGCAAAGAAAAATCAGGTAAATAATGAGATCGTGATCTTAACAGCAACTTCCGGAGACACGGGAAAAGCAGCGCTGGCAGGATTTGCAGATGTAGAGGGAACAAAGATCGTTGTCTTTTATCCAAAAGACGGAGTCAGCCCGATCCAGAAGCAGCAGATGGTGACCCAGAAAGGGGATAACACCTATGTAGTCGGAATCAACGGCAACTTTGACCAGGCACAGACCGGTGTGAAAAAAATGTTTTCTGACAAAGAGTTAGCAAAAGAGTTAGATGCTGCAGGATATCAGTTTTCTTCTGCAAACTCCATCAATATCGGAAGATTCATACCGCAGATTACATATTATGTATATGCTTATGCAAAATTATATGCAAATGGGAAAATTGCAAAAGATGAGAAAATTAACATCGTAGTACCGACCGGAAACTTTGGAAATATCTTATCTGCATTTTATGCAAAAAATATGGGACTTCCGGTTGCAAAATTAATCTGTGCATCCAATGAGAATAAAGTACTCTATGATTTCTTTGAAACCGGAAAATATGACAAGAATCGTGAGTTTATCCTGACATCCTCTCCATCTATGGATATATTGATCTCTTCAAACTTAGAACGTCTGATCTACTGGGCAGCCGGAAATGATGCAAAGAAAAATGTAGAATTTATGACTGCACTGACAAAAGAAGGTGTCTATGAGATCACACCACAGATGCAGGAAAAATTAAAAGATTTCTATGGAAATTATGCAAGCGAAGAAGAGACTGCAGAGGCAATCCGTACACTTTATGAAAAAACAGGATATATTTTAGATACACATACAGCAGTTGCATCAAGTGTATATGGAAAATATAAAGCAGAGACAAAGGATGACCAGACCACAACTGTCATTGCATCTACAGCAAGTCCGTTCAAATTCAGCAGAAGCGTTATGGATGCGATCGATCCAAAATACGATACAATGGAAGAGTTTGAACTGATCGATGAATTATCCAAGATCGGCAATGTAAAAATACCGAATGCGATCGAAGAGATCCGCAATGCACCGGTACGTCATAAGGCAACCTGTGAAGTGGATGAGATGCCAAGGGTCGTTAAAGAATTTCTTGGTATGTAATTCAGAAATATAAAAAATATAAGCAGAAGCATTGAGATGTAAGATACAGCAATGTCCTGTGTAAAAAGTATTGAGACAGCAGTGTCTTGTGTTTGAGAAGAACTGTAATAAGATAAGGTTTCAAACAAAGAACTCCGGTGGGTACCGGAGTTCTTTGTTTTGTAGTATGTAGAATTATGTAAGTCAATTTGGAAAATCCTATCTTAAAATCTGAACGTTTCATTATTTAGATTTAGAAATATAGAAGATAAAATTCAATGTTCCAAACGGATAGATTACCGGAAGGATGAAATGTTCATCTTCAAAGGTCAGTAAACAATCAGTATGAACCTCAGGCGGTAAAAGCTGAAGCTCGGTAGAATAAGTATTTGACATATTTACATTGAATAATCCGTTGTGAAGATTTAAGAAATCTTCTAGGGAAGCTTTTACATAGTCATCAAATTCTGTAAAGCTGTCATTGGCATAACGGGATGCAAATTCAATCGCAGCTACTTCGGTAGTATCTAAATAAGAGCTTACCGTGAAAGCACCATCGATATTCTGGTTTACACAGTAAACAGCAGGATACTCTTTGCATGGAAGCGGAGAGAGGATGGTAAAATCATTGCCGATAAAACGGATCAGATTTGTAATTAAAAGCTGTAAATATTCTACTAAACGTTTCGACTGTAATTCATCAATATAATCACCCAGTCCGTGGATCATCTCATCGAATTTTTTCTTCTGGAAATCCGTAAGATCTAAGTTGTAAATCTCATTGTCAGACTGATATTCGATCAGAATATTTTCAAACTGTGTATTGGTCAGGATTCCCTTCTCGATTAAAGCCTGTCCAAGAAGCAGATAGTCCGGTTTCTGAGCCTCTAAAAGAGCATTGACCTGTTCTTCTGTCAGATAACCTTCTTCAATGGCAAGTTCTCCAAATTTCTTATCCTGATGCGTCTGCATGATAATGATATTATCTACCTCGCCGGCAGTCATATATCCTTCATGGATCGCAAGAGTACCCAGTTTTAAATGAACCTTAGACTGCTCCTGTAAAGCATCTAAAAGCTGTTCTGTGGTAATGATGTCTTTTTCCAAAAGATAGTTGCCAAAAAATTGTGTATACATAGCTTATCTCCCTTCAAATCGAATCTTAATAATATTCTCCACCTGTTCTGCATTTAAAGGTTTCTGAACAAAGTCCTTTGCACCTGCTTCGATTGCCTGTTTTAACTGATGCTGTGTTCCGACAGAAGATACGATCACAATATCTGCGGAAGCGTCAAATTCACAGATTTCCTGTACAGCAGCAATGCCGTCTTTAACAGGCATTACAATGTCTAAAAATACGAGATCCGGTTTTTCGGCTTTATATTGATCGATCGCTTCCTGACCGTTCGCTGCATCAATAAAGTTCTTAGCACCGAAAGAAGTCAGCACATCCTTTAGCTGTTTTCTGGCAAGAATAGAATCATCACCAACTAATATTTTTGCGTTTTCAAGTAACATACACGAAACCCTCCAATAATCTAATGTATTTATTTTATTTTACACTAATTACCGGTATGATTCAATCGTTATTTTGTGACATTTGACGAATATCGACGAAAATTACCGAAAATAACAAGAAAGTAAATTGCAAAACAGGATAAGAATGATATAATGAGTGCAAGCGAGTCAACATGCTTGCATGATGGACATTTGCAAAATAACAGGAGAAAAGAGAGGAAAACATGGAATCAATTAATTTTCTGATGATTTTTGATATTGTAATTTTAGGATATGGATTTTTAATTGTACGGGGAGCGTTACAGATGCATAAGACCAATGTGCCGGCAAGTATGCTGATCCCGGCAGAAGAGTTGACCGGTTGCAAAGATCCGGTAGGATTTTGTGAGGCGATGTATCAAAAGACTCTGGTATTTGGAATCCTTTGTATTGTCTATGGAGCGGTCTGCACGATCAATGAGTATGGTCTTGGCTCCATTAAATTATTGAATATCATTGCATTGACTGTTTTTATCATAGCGGTATTATGGTTCTGTAAGGAAATGAGAAGTGCCAGAGAAAAATATCTGAAATAAAATGTGGAGATCAGAAAGATAAAAATCCGAAAAAAGAAGCAGAAAGAAAAAGGAAAGAGGGAATTCCTGAAAGTCGATAGTGACTTTGGGAATTCTCTTTCTGTTTTCATTAGGGCATAAGATGTCTGATCGTGAAAACAATCTTGTTAACGCTGATCCATAGGAATGAACTCCCTGTGGTCACAGACATTTTTATAGGCAGGACGCATGATCTTGCCATTGTAAGATAATTCTTCTAAACGGTGAGCACTCCATCCGGCAATACGGGCGATCGCAAAAATAGGAGTGTACAGTTCTAACGGAAGATCTAACATGCTGTAAGCGAATCCTGAGAAGAAATCCACATTTGGACTGACACCTTTGTAAATTTTTCTTTCTTCGGCAATGACTTTTGGTGCAAGGCGTTCTACTAAAGTGTAGAGTGCAAATTCCTCATTGAGTCCTTTTTCCTGTGACAGTTCTTCTACGAAAGAGCGGAAGATCCTTGCACGGGGATCGGAAAGTGAGTATACTGCGTGACCCATACCATAGATCAGTCCGGCATGGTCAAATGCCTTTTTGTTCAAAAGTGCCCGCAGGTATGCTTCTACCTCAGCCTCATCGGTCCAGTCATGTAAATGTTTTTTCATATCATCAAACATTTTTACAACTTTGATATTCGCACCGCCGTGTCTTGGACCTTTTAAAGAGCCGATGGCTGCTGCGATCGCAGAATAAGTATCGGTTCCTGAAGAGGAGACGAGATGTGTGGTAAAAGTAGAGTTGTTACCACCGCCGTGTTCCATATGAAGGATCAGAGCAATGTCTAACAGCTTTGCTTCTAATGGTGTGTATTTGCTGTCAGGACGCAGTACATGCAGGATCGTCTCGGCAGTAGACTGTTCCGGCTGTGGAGCATGGATAAAAAGGCTGGCACCATCATGATAGTGGTTGTAAGCCTGATAGCCATAAACCGATAACAGCGGAAACAGACTGATGAGCTGAAGACACTGACGAAGAACATTCGGCAGTGTGATATCGTCTGCACGGTCATCATAAGAATACAGAGTCAGAACGCTTCTGGCGAGAGTATTCATCATATCCTTGCTCGGCGCTTTCATAATGATATCACGCACAAAACTCGTCGGCAGGGTACGGTATTGACTCAACAGTGCACAAAAGCTCTGTAATTCTTCCTTTGTAGGCAGTTTTCCAAAGAGCAACAGATAAGTACACTCTTCAAAACCGAAATGGCTGCTTTTGTCAATTCCTTTGATGATATCCTCTACATTGTAGCCCCGGTAGTAGAGACTTCCATCGGCAGGAACTGATTTTCCGTCTACAATCTTAGTGGAGCAGACATCAGAAATTTCTGTCAGACCAACAAGAACACCCTTACCATTCAGATCACGCAGACCGCGTTTTACATCATATTTACCATATAACTCAGGGTCGATCGTAGCAGCCTCAGAACACTTTTTTGAGAGCTCCATAATTTCAGGAGTTAATTCGCAAAAATTATTTGTAGTCATAGTTTCCCTCCTTTATGTTTCTGATATATCATAACATTCTATGAATACCGACACAAGAAAAATTCCACGATTTCAAACTTTTTTTAAGAAAAATTTACGATTATTTTATAAATATGCAGACAGTATCTGATAAAATTATGGTATACTCAGAGGGAAAAGCGTGTCTGTATTTTACGGGCAGAAAGGCAAAGTGAGGAGGGTAGTACATGAGTGAAGTGCAGGATCAAAACTTAAATTCAGATCATTTGGATTTAAAGCATTTAGATAAAAAAACAGAAGAACTGTTAGTAAAAAAAGCAGGAGAAGCCAAAGAATATTCCTATTCTCCATATTCAGGCTTCCGGGTCGGAGCGGCACTCCTTACAAAGAGTGGCAGGATCTATACCGGCTGTAATATAGAAAATGCTGCATATACGCCAACGAACTGTGCAGAGCGGACAGCAGTCTTTAAAGCAGTGTCCGAAGGCGAGCGGGAATTTAGGGCGATCGCAGTCTGCGGGGACGCGGAAGAATACCTAGCACCCTGTGGAGTCTGCCGTCAGGTATTGTTAGAATTTACAGAGCCTGAGAAGTTCGTCGTGCTGATGGCAGCAAAGAGCTGTGAATACAGGAAAATGACCTTAGCAGAACTGTTACCGGCATCATTTTCGAAGAGTGATTTATCCGCAGCATCTGACGGTAAAAATTAAAGAAATTTCGTCAAAAGATATTGACAAAAACTTAACATAGTGTATAGTGTACTGTAGTGTATTTTTTTTAATACATTACATAAAGATGTCTCATTGAGATACCGTAATGTAGACGCCTATTACTAAAAAAAAGAAGAGAGGTAAATGGAAGATGGCAAACATTGATTTAAGTAAGTATGGTATTACCGGAACTACAGAAATTGTCTACAATCCTTCTTACGATACGTTATTTGAGGAAGAGACAAAACCAGAACTGGAAGGCTTTGAAAAAGGTCAGGTTAGTGAGCTTGGTGCTGTTAACGTAATGACTGGTATTTATACAGGCCGTTCCCCAAAAGACAAATATATCGTAATGGATGAGAACTCCAAGGACACTGTATGGTGGACTTCTGATGAGTATAAGAACGACAACCATCCTGCAACTCAGGAAGCATGGGATGCAGTAAAAGAGCTTGCTAAGAAAGAGCTTTCTAACAAGAGACTTTTCGTAGTAGATGCATTCTGCGGAGCAAACAAAGATACCCGTATGGCAATCCGTTTCATCGTAGAAGTTGCTTGGCAGGCGCATTTTGTAACAAATATGTTTATCAAACCAACTGCTGAAGAGCTTGAGAACTTCGAGCCTGATTTCGTTGTTTACAACGCATCTAAAGCAAAAGTTGAGAACTATAAAGAGTTAGGTCTTAATTCTGAGACAGCAGTAATGTTCAACATTACAACAAAAGAGCAGGTTATCATCAACACATGGTACGGCGGAGAGATGAAAAAAGGTATGTTCTCTATGATGAACTACTTCCTTCCATTAAAAGGAATGGCTTCTATGCACTGCTCAGCAAACACAGACTTAGATGGAAAGAACACAGCAATCTTCTTTGGTCTTTCCGGTACAGGTAAAACAACACTTTCCACAGATCCGAAGCGTCTCCTGATCGGTGATGACGAGCACGGCTGGGATGACAACGGCGTATTCAACTTTGAGGGTGGATGCTACGCAAAAGTTATCGACCTTGACAAAGATTCTGAGCCGGATATCTACAACGCGATCAAACGTGACGCTCTTCTTGAGAACGTAACATTAGATGCAAACGGAAAGATTGATTTCAAAGATAAGAGTGTAACAGAGAATACTCGTGTATCTTACCCGATCAACCACATTGAGAATATCGTACGTCCGATCTCTTCTGCACCGGCAGCAAAGAACGTAATCTTCCTGTCAGCAGATGCATTCGGAGTACTTCCACCGGTATCCATTCTGACACCGGAGCAGACACAGTACTACTTCCTGTCAGGATTCACAGCAAAACTTGCTGGTACAGAGCGTGGAATCACAGAGCCAACACCTACATTCTCTGCTTGCTTTGGTCAGGCATTCTTAGAGCTTCATCCTACGAAATATGCAGAAGAGCTCGTTAAGAAGATGGAGAAGAGCGGTGCAAAAGCATACCTTGTAAACACAGGATGGAACGGAACAGGAAAACGTATCTCCATCAAAGATACTCGTGGTATCATCGATGCGATCTTAAACGGAGCTATCTTAAATGCACCTACAAAGAAAATCCCATACTTCAACTTTGAGGTTCCAACAGAGTTAACAGGTGTAGACACAGGAATCTTAGATCCTCGTGACACATACGCAGATGTTTCCGAGTGGGAGACAAAAGCAAAAGACCTTGCTGACAGATTCATCAAGAACTTTGCTAAATACGAAGGAAACGATGCTGGTAAGGCATTAGTAGCTGCTGGTCCTCAGAAATAAAAATTTCTGACAAGCAGAAAAAAAGGAAAATAAAGACGCGTTATCTGTTTAACGGGTGAAATATTACAAGACACAGGATGTTTGAATTCTGTGTCTTGTTTTTTGCATTATGAAATTTAGATGATACAGGAGAAGATCTATCGGAAAGTGCCTGTCGGAAGAATGGATAGAAAATCTTGAAATAAATCCGTCACGTACACGTTTTGCATAGAAAAAGCAAGTCCTATTTTATACAAAAATTTCCTACAAATTTTGACAAAATTTTCAACTTATTTTTTATTGAAAAGAAACAAATACTAGAGTATAATAAAAGCATCAAAAATTCCTGGGATGTGCGACACCCTACTATTTTGAACCTACATTTACGTTCATGGGATTCTCATATCGCTGACTTGAATGCCAGGCCGCCGTCAGCAGCGGAAGGCAGAAGAGCAGTTGCGGACACCCACCTAGCTTTGCTAGGAGTCAAAATTGTAGGAAACGGCATTTTGGGTATTACAGAAGAAAATGTATATGGGACACGAAAGATTTTTAGAGTACAAAAGATTCTAAAGATACAGAAGAGAACATATGCAAAAGATAAATAGAACGAAAGAGAAATGAAAACAAAAGAGAACCCGGTACAAAAGAGGAGCTGTTAAAAGTACAGAAGAGGACTTTTACAAAAGATAGATTGTACGAAGGAAGAAGAGGAGCTGCTAAGTATTTAGCAGCTTCTTTCATTACTCTATAAGAAATATTGAGGATTGGTCCATGAAAAAAAGAACGAAGAAAAAAACAGGAATTTTATTGTTGGCAGCGATATTACTGCTTGGGATCGTCGTTACGATCAGGGTTATCACAGATAGAGGACAGACAAAAGACAGTGTATCGGTAGCAGAAGCGGAAAATGAACTGGAAGAAGTAACCGGTGTCAGCTTAAAGTTAGACGGTGCTTATCTTACATATGCCGATATGGAGGAAGTGTTAGAACGTCTGCATCTGAATGACTATATTACTTATGAAAAAAAGAGCGGCGCGAAAAAAGTACCAAGAGAAGAGTGGAATACGATCTATGATAAAATTTTAGATTATTTAGATTCAGAGCAGCGGATCAAAAAAGAAAGTGTTCTGGTGCTTGGCGTGAATGAGAAGAAGGAAAGCGTGGATACCAGTATCGGTTCTTTTTCTTTGCAGGGAATCACCTTAGAAGAAATGAAGCAGTATCGTCTGTATGTGACCGATCAAAAGATATTAGGGATCGTAAAGCAGGAAAAAAAGAGCGAGAGTACTTTGGCAAATGTATATCTGAAAACGCTTGCCGATGGAAAAGCAGTTGTGTTTTTTTGTGGCAAAGAATATGAATTTGATACAAAAAGCACAGATGGAGAATTAAGCAATATCGTCTGTGACCTTGTATTTGAAAAAGAAAAGATTAAAGAAATCCGAAAAAAACAGGACACGATCACCGGAAATCTGATTACGATGGATCAGTCACAGATTGAGATAGAAGGCTATGGAAAAATCCCATTAGCGAAGCGGGTCCCGGTTTATAAGATTTATGGAACCTTAGAAGAGAAGACATTTCAGGATATTGTCATTGGAAATATGGATGTCCAATATGTCGTTGGAAACGGCAAGGTGCAGGCAGTATTGCTAAAAGAGCCGGCAAATATCAAAAATATCCGCGTGCTGCTTTTAAATGAAGGCTCGCCGTATTATGAAAATATTTATCTGACTTCTGAACAGAAAATGAAGATCACATTAGGGGAAGAAAAAAGAGAAGCAGAGGCAGGCAGTGTATTATCGGCAGCGGAACTATTAGGAACTTCCGAGGAAGCATGCAAGATCAAGGCAGCGGATCATGGAAAAATCTATTTAACGAAAGCGGATGGAAGCAGAGAAACCTTAGGCTATTCCGGCAGTATGGAACTGCGTCACAGTGAACAGGGATATACTGTGGTGAATAAGATATCTTTAGAGGACTATATCTGTGGTGTCCTGCCGAGTGAGATGCCGGAGAAATTCCATGTAGAGGCATTAAAAGCACAGGCAATCTGTGCCAGAAGTTATGCCTGTATGCAAATGGTCAAAGGTGACTATGCGGCACTTGGTGCGCATGTAGATGACAGTACGAATTATCAGGTATACAATAAGAATCCGGCAGGAGAAAAGTCCATAAAAGCAGTTGAAGATACGGTTGGTCAGGTATTAAAATACAAGGGAAATGTCGTAGAGGCATATTACTATTCCACCTCCTGCGGACATACCGGAACAATGGAAAACTGGAATCTTTCGGATGATAAGACCTATGGATATTTAAAAAGTGTCTGGGTAAAAAACGATGCTCCTAAAACGGATCTATCTAAAGAGAAGAATTTCAGGACCTATATCCAAAGCGGGGATGAAGTATGTTTTGACGGAAAAACACCGTATTTTCGCTGGAGTGCGGCTTTAGATTTTAACCAAAAGGACGAAAATATACGAAATATCTTAAAAGAGCAGAAAAAAGCAAATGGAAAAAATATTACATTTTATGCAAAGGATGGAACGAAGAAAAAATCCTTAAAAGGATTTGGAGCAATTACGGAAGTATCCGTGAAAAAACGCGGAACTTCGGGAGCGGTTAAGATACTGAAACTGGAATTTGAGAACGGAATGGCACTTGTGAAAAATGAATATAATATCCGTAGGATTTTAGGAGCTGCTTTAAAAGAAGTCACACTTCAGGATGGAACAAAGAATACCCAGATGACCGTACTGCCAAGTGCGTATTGTGTTTTAGACTATGATAAGAACACAAAGACCGCGTCAGCCATCGGCGGCGGATTTGGCCATGGGATCGGTATGAGCCAGTATGGTGCGGACGGAATGGCACAGGCGGGATATTCCTGCGATGAAATTTTAGGATTTTTCTATCATGATGTGAAAATTGAGAGTATTTATTGAGAAACTTGCCAAAACAGAAAGTTCATGGTAACCTTTTATTCGGAGAAACAGAAGTGAGGTTTTTAAAACAATGCTTTGGAAGATTTTTGGAAATGTAAAAACATTTTTAGATAAATGCCGGATAGATAATATTACAGCCTTTGCGGCACAGTCGGCGTTTTTTATTATTTTGTCGGCAATTCCATTTTTGGTGGTGTTTAGTTCCTTATTAAAATACACACCGATCTCACAGGATATGCTGACAACGGCAGTAGGAAATTATATGCCAAACTATATTTCGCCGCTAGTGAACTCGATCATTGCGGAGGTATACAATCAGTCTGTCGGATTGATCTCGATCGCGGCGGTGGTTGCAATCTGGTCGTCTGCGAAGGGCTTGCAGTATTTAGGAACCGGACTGAATATGGTCAATAACTGTCAGGAAACCAGAAACTGGTTTGTACTGCGTTTCCGTGCGATATTCTATACCGTAGTCCTGATCCTGACACTGATCACCGTGCTGGTATTGCTGGTATTCGGAAGTACGCTGCAAAAGGCAGCCATTCGGTATGTGCCGATCATTTCGCATTTTATGAGTGTGCTGATTGGAATCCGTATCATTATTATCATGGGTGTGCTGATCTTTTTCTTCGCATGGATCTTTAAAATGGTGCCAAACCGCAAGGCTTCGTTTAAGAGTCAACTTCCGGGGGCAATTTTAAGTGCCGTTTCGTGGTATGTATTTTCGTTTGGACTGTCTATTTATGTGGAGTATTTTAACGGATTTTCCACCTATGGAAGTCTGGCAACGATCGTGCTTGTCATGCTGTGGCTGTATTTTTGTATGTACATCCTGCTGCTCTGTGCAGAGACCAATGTTGTCTTTTCGGATCTGTTCCACAAATGGAGAGCAAAATTGCATGAAAAGCGAGTGGGAGATAAGAAATAACCGGAAACATAAGAATGAACGAGATAAGAAATCACTTGCAGTTTTTAGCAGGCTGTGCTAAAATGTGAGAAGTTTAGAAGAAAAGCAAAGAAAGTGTCAGTAGTCTGTTATACTTTTTTCAGAGAGAGGATGCCATCGGCTGAAAGCATCTTTAAGGTAAGGTAACAGACGAATTTCTCACTGGAGCTTCCGGATTGAACAGAATGGTAAGTAGGTCCGGACGGGTCATACACGTTAAGTATCTGAATGAAGAGCCCGATTTTTGGGAATTAAGGTGGTAACGCGGAGAATGCTTCGTCCTTTTTATGTAAGAAGGACGGAGCTTTTTTATGCTATAAAGCAAAAAGTCTTTCGGGCGAAGATGCGACTAAGAAAGGAGATTTATTATGAAAGAAAAGCTGCAAAAAATCAGAGAGGAAGCGGTGCGTCAGATAGAGGAGGCAAAGGAACTCAATGCGTTAAATGATGTCCGTGTTTCCGTTCTTGGAAAAAAAGGAGAGCTGACCGCAGTTTTAAAGGGTATGAAAGACGTAAAACCGGAGGATCGTCCGATGGTTGGTCAGTTAGTAAATGAGACACGAGAGGCAATTGAGCGTACCTTAGAAGAGACAAAGAAAAAATTAGAGAGTGCAGAGTTAGAGCACCGTTTAGAAAAAGAAGTGATCGACGTAACATTACCGGCAAAACAGAATTCTGTCGGACATCGTCATCCGAATATGATCGCATTAGAAGAAGTAGAGCGTATTTTCGTCGGCATGGGCTATGAAGTCGTAGAAGGACCGGAAGTAGAACAGGACTACTACAACTTTGAGGCGTTAAATATTCCAAAGAACCATCCGGCAAGAGACGAACAGGATACATTCTATATTAATGACAGTATCGTGCTCCGTACCCAGACTTCTCCGGTACAGGTGCGTGTCATGGAGGAAGGAAAACTTCCGATCCGTATGATCGCACCGGGAAGAGTGTTCCGTTCCGACGAAGTGGATGCGACACATTCCCCTTCTTTCCATCAGATTGAGGGAATGGTTGTAGATAAGAACATTACCTTTGCGGATTTAAAAGGTACCTTAGCAGAATTTGCAAAAGAACTGTTTGGAGAGGATACCAAAGTAAAATTCCGTCCGCATCATTTTCCGTTTACAGAACCAAGTGCGGAAATGGATGTTACCTGCTTTAAATGTGGTGGAAAAGGCTGCCGCTTCTGTAAGGGTGAAGGCTGGATCGAGATTTTAGGCTGTGGAATGGTACATCCGAAGGTTTTAAGAATGAGCGGTATTGATCCGGAAGAATATTCAGGATTTGCATTCGGAGTGGGATTAGAGCGAATTGCCCTGTTAAAATATGAGATTGATGATATGCGTCTTTTATATGAGAACGATATCCGTTTCTTAAAACAGTTTTAGATGAAAAGGTAAAGGAGAATAGCGATGAGAACATCATTAGAATGGATAAGATCAATGGTGCCGGAATTATCATGTACGGCACAGGAATATATGGATGCAATGACACTTTCCGGCTCTAAAGTAGAAGGTTATGAGGAGTTAGATGCGGATTTAGAGAAGATCGTCATTGGACAGATTGAAAAGATTGAAAAACACCCGGATGCAGACAAGCTGATCATCTGCCAGGTTAACGTTGGTACAGGAGAAAATATCCAGATCGTTACCGGAGCACCAAACGTAAAAGAAGGCGACAAAGTTCCGGTCGTATTAGACGGCGGACGTGTGGCAGGCGGTCATGATGGAAAAAAGACTCCGGGCGGAGTCAAGATCAAAAAAGGAAAACTGCGAGGCGTGGAATCTTTTGGTATGATGTGCTCAATAGAAGAGCTTGGTTCTACAAAGGACATGTATCCGGAAGCACCGGAATATGGAATCTATATCTTCCCGGAAGATGCAGTGGTTGGAGCAGATGCAGTAGAAGCACTCGGACTTCACAATTCCGTATTTGAGTATGAGATCACATCAAACCGTGTAGACTGTTTTGGAATCATCGGACTTGCCAGAGAGGCAGCAGCAACTTTCAGAAAAGAGTTCCATCCGCCGGTAGTCACCGCAACCGGAAATAATGAGGATGTCAATGACTATGTTAAAGTATCGGTAGAAGATACAAAGCTTTGCCCAAGATATACTGCGCGTGTAGTAAAAAATATTAAGATTGCACCGTCACCGGAGTGGATGCAGCGCAGACTTGCCGCACAGGGAATCCGTCCGATCAACAATATTGTAGATATTACCAACTATGTCATGGAAGAATACGGTCAGCCAATGCATGCCTATGACTTAGATACGATCGCAGGACATCAGATCGTAGTAAAAAGAGCAGAAAAAGGACAGAAATTTGTGACCTTAGACGGACAGGAACGTACGCTGAATGATTCCGTACTGATGATCTGTGATGGTGAAAAAGCAATCGGTATTGCAGGAATCATGGGTGGTGAGAACTCCATGATCACAGACGATGTAAAGACCATGCTGTTTGAGGCTGCCTGCTTTGATGGAACCAATATCCGTCTTTCCTCTAAAAAAGTAGGACTTCGTACCGATGCGTCCGGAAAATTTGAAAAAGGCTTAGATCCGAATAATGCGATCGAGGCAATGAACCGCGCCTGCCAGTTGATCGAAGAATTAGGTGCAGGAGAAGTAGTCGGTGGAGTTGTAGATGTCTATACAACCGTCAAAGAGGGAAGAAATATCCCTTTTGAACCGGAAAAATACAATAGACTGCTCGGAACAGACATTGCACCGGAAACCATGTTAGACTACTTCAAAATGTTAGACTTAGGATATGACAAAGAGAAAAACGAGATTTTAGTTCCATCCTGGAGACAGGACTTAGAGTGTGATGCAGATATTGCGGAAGAGGTTGCACGTTTTTATGGATATGATAAGATACCAACCTCCCTTCCAAGCGGAGAGGCAACTACCGGAAAATTATCCTTCAAACTGCGCGTGGAAAAATTAGCAAGAGATATCGCTGAATTCTGTGGATTTTCACAGGCAATGACGTATTCTTTTGAAAGCCCGAAAGTATTTGACAAGCTGCTGCTTCCGGCAGACAGCCCACTGCGTGAAACCGTAGTCATCACCAATCCGTTAGGCGAAGATTTCAGTATTATGCGAACCGTTTCCTTAAACGGAATGTTGGCTTCCTTAGCAACCAATTATAATAGAAGAAACCAAAATGTGCGTCTGTATGAGCTTGGAAATATTTATCTTCCAAAGCAGACTCCGGTTACGGAATTACCGGAAGAACGTATGCAGTTCACACTCGGAATGTATGGAGAAGGGGACTTCTATACGATGAAGGGAGTCGTAGAGGAGCTCTTTGACAAACTTGGAATGCATGAAAAGGCAGAATATGATCCGTCTGATAAGAAGCCATTCCTACATCCGGGCCGTCAGGCAGATATCGTATATCACGGAAATGTCATTGGTTATTTAGGAGAGATCCATCCGACCGTTGCCGCAAATTATGCGATCAAAGAACGTGTCTATGTAGCAGTTCTGGATATGCCGTATATTGTGGAGTATGCAAGTTTTGACCGTAAATACCGGGGTATTGCAAAATTCCCGGCAGTAACGAGAGACCTTTCCATGGTAGTGCCAAAAGAGGTATTAGCAGGCGACATCGAAAAAGTATTTGATGAAAAAGGCGGACAGTATTTAGAACGCTATGCACTGTTTGATATTTACGAAGGAGCACAGATCAAACGCGGTTATAAGTCCATTGCCTATACGCTGACCTTCCGTGCACAGGATAAGACCTTAGAGGATGCCGATATCCAGAACGCAATGAATAAGATCCTGAAAAAATTGGAAGAACTGGGAATTGAACTCCGTAAATAACTATGTTATAATCGTTATGTGAATTTTATCATATTTTTTCTTTAAGAAAGAGACAAAATATTTGGAGAAAGAGAAAGGAAAGAGAAGAATGAAAAAAATCATGAAAAAAAGCCTGTCACTGGTTATGGCACTTGCAGTAATGCTCACAGGCGTATTAGTAATTCCGACAGCAGGCAATAAAGCTGCCGCAGCATCACCAAGTTTTTACGGCAACCAGACAGTATACTATGAAACAGATTCACCGTATACTACATGGAAAGTCAATGTGTCGATTTTTAACTGCACCAAAGCAACACAGATCAAGAATCTGAAGAGTTCTAATACCAGCATTGCAAAGGTAAAAGCAAAACCGGGTTCTGTAGATGTGTACTATTATAAAAAACCTGGTACAGTAACAATTTCCTGTAAAGTGGGTTCTAAGAAGATCAGCACAAAGGTTACTGTTAAAAAATATTCTTCACCTGTAAAACAGATGAAGATCGGAAGTACGGATGTAACATCCAAGTTCAAAGGATGCTTTGAAGATTACTGGTATCATACCAAATCTTTCAAAAATCAGAAGATTACTTTAAAAGCAAAGAGTGGCTGGCAGATATATTCTGTATTTGTAAGCACAGATAAGAAACATTTCAGTAAATATGGAATCTATAAGAGTTCCTATACGATACCGAAAATGACTTATAATGGCAGATTTGATTGTATATGGGTTACATACCAGAAGAAATCCAATCCGTCAGAAATAGTAGAAGTCAGATTAAATATGGTAAAAGAATAATTAGCAAAGAGCAGGATTCAGCGAATTCTGCTCTTTTAAGGAATAGGTAATGAACGTAAAAGATTTTGATTTTGAACTTCCACAGGAATTAATTGCACAGGATCCGTTAGAGGATCGCTCCGGTTCTAAATTACTGATTTTAGATAAGGATACCGGAAAAACAGAACATCGGATCTTTCGGGATATTGTATCTTATCTGAATCCGGGTGACTGTCTGGTAATCAATAATACAAAAGTAATTCCGGCACGTTTGTATGGAGTGAAAGAAGGGACCGAAGCCCATATAGAGATCCTTTTGTTGAAAAGAAGAGAAAATGATATTTGGGAGACACTGGTAAAGCCGGGCAAAAAGGCAAAACCGGGTACAAAGATCATATTTGGAGACGGACTGTTAACAGGTGAAGTCATAGACGTAGTAGAAGAGGGAAACCGTCTGATACAATTTTCTTATGAGGGAATCTTCGAAGAAATTTTAGACAGACTGGGACAGATGCCGCTTCCACCGTATATTACACACCGGTTAAAGGATAAAAACCGCTATCAGACGGTATATGCAAAATATGATGGTTCTGCCGCTGCACCGACTGCGGGACTGCATTTTACACCGGAACTGTTACAGACGATCCGCGAAAAGGGTGTCCATATTGCAGAGGTCACACTCCATGTCGGATTGGGAACATTCCGGCCGGTAAAGGTAGAGAATGTCAGCGAACATCATATGCATTCGGAATTCTATATGATAGATGAAAAGGCAGCGGATACGATCAATGCCGCAAAACGTGCAGGCGGACGGATCATATGTGTAGGGACGACAAGCTGTCGGACATTGGAATCGGCTGCAAAAGAAGATGGCACGATCGAGCCGACCAGTGGCTGGACGGAGATATTTATATATCCGGGGTACCATTTTAAGATATTAGATGCATTGATCACGAATTTTCATTTGCCGGAATCCACGCTTTTGATGTTAGTGTCAGCGTTAGCAGGAAGAGAGCATGTCCTTGCGGCATATCAGGAGGCAATAGAGAATAAATACCGTTTCTTCAGTTTTGGGGATGCGATGTTTATTACTTCGGAAAACACGAAGGAAGGAGAGGATTAAGGACTATGGAAGAAAAAAGAAAACATAAACGGCTGGAGTTAGACGTGACCGTCGAATTAGAGCGTTTAGATGAGGATGGGGTTACGACACTTCGCTATTCCCATGTGGAAGTAGTGGATATTTCAAGAACCGGAATCGGGTTTAAAGCAGGACAGCGGCTTGAAGTGGGTTCTCACTATAACACAAAGATCCAAATCTGGACGAAAGAAATTATTGACGTAGTGATCGAAGTTGTCCGCTGCGAAGAATTAGAGGATGGTTATCGTTATGGGGGAATCTTTATCGGAATGTCCAATACGGATGCTTTAAAGATTGATATTTATCAGATTTTTAATGATATCTGAAATGGAGCTATGAAAGATGCAATCCATACATCGAACATAGAAGGAGGGGGTTATATATGGAACGTTTGAAAAAAACAAACCAGACCATGTTGGCCGTTGTGGGTTTTCTGACCGCCATCATTCCGGCTTTTACGTTTACGGAAAAACTATATAACGGCAACAATCTGGTCTTATATTCCACACTGGTTTCTGCACTCGCAGGAGTCATTGCATTTTTGATTTTAGGAACGAAATTTGCAGATAAGTACGCAGTTCGTTATTTTCTGATTGTCTTTTACGGACTGACGTACTCTTTCTGGATACTTTTTTCAGCGCATATTATTATCTTTGCATGCTCTTACATAGCCTGTTCCGTCGTGGTAGTATACCATGATAAAAAATTTACAACCGTGGCACTGACAGCAGTTTTTGTGGTTAATACGGTTCTGTTTTTAGCAAGACTGAAAATGGGCACATCATCACTGATGGTTGTATTAACACAGATTGTCATCAACATTTTATTTGTACTGACTTATGCTTACACAAATCGTTTACAGAGGATTTTTGCAACGGAGGATGAAAAAGAGATACAGATCGGTCAGCAGGAACAGGAACATCAGATGATGCAGTTGTTAGAGACTTCGGAAGCTGTCAAAGAGACTGTCAGCACCTCGAAAGAATCTGCAGTACGTTTAAGAAACCAGATGCAGCAATCAGCGATGTCAACACAGGAGATTGCATCCAGTACGCTGCAGACCGCAGAGAGCATTCAGGAGCAGACACAGTTGACCACGGAGATTCAGCAGTTGATCCGGGAAATCAATGTTGTTTCTGAAACTGTACAGGATTTCGTACAGGCATCTGTAACAGCTTCTAATCAGGGACAGGTCTATATGAATGAGTTACAGGAGAGTACGAATACGATCGTAAAAGAAAGCCGTGAGCTGAGTGACGAAATGCAGTATTTATCAGAAGAGATTGTCAATATGAAAGGTATTACAGAGACGATCTCAAGCATTTCTTCGAGCACAAACCTGCTTGCATTAAATGCTTCGATTGAGGCGGCAAGAGCCGGTGAAGCCGGAAAGGGATTTGCCGTAGTCGCAGATGAGATCCGCGAATTGGCAGATGAGACAAAAGAGTCTACCGAAAATATCGAACAGGTATTAGAGAACTTTATCGGAAAGATTGAGGACATGGTAAAGACCGTGACACATACGGCAGAAACCGTTCAGCAGAACAGTGAGATCATGGAAAAAGCCAATACATCCTTTGAAAATATTGCTTCTGACCTGATGAGAACCAATGAAGAAGTTCAGACACTTCACAATGACTGTGTAAACTTACAGGATAACAACGCAAAGATCGTAGACCAGATATCCAATCTGTCTGCAACCACAGAGGAAGTATCTGCGCAGGCAGAAAATTCCGAGAATCTGCAAAATATCTGCTTAGAAGAGAGCAGGAAAATTACAGAGATACTTGAACACTTAGCGGATTCTGTTTCGCAGTAGAGAAAGTGGAAACAGTAAATAACTTGCACAAAGCCGAGTCTGTTTTGTGCAAGTTGCCAGTCACTAAATTGTGGGCTGACTTCTGACACCTTGATCCTATAGGAAGTATCGTGCCAGCCAGCATCAATTTCCTACGGAAAAATACAGGAAAATACAAAAAAATAAAAAAATTTAAAAAATTAAAAAAAAGTACTTGCTTTTTTTTGTAAGACCATATATAATACCAATTGTTGACGCGGTTCAACAAAATAAATACTAAGGTTCGTTGGTCAAGCGGTTAAGACGTCGCCCTCTCACGGCGAAAACAGGGGTTCGATTCCCCTACGAACTGTTTATTCATTAATGAATAGCCCAACCCTTGAAGATGCGCAAAGCCAGAAGATAATCGGTTTTGAGCATTTTTTGTTTGGAAATACTTGCATTTCTATGTAGCAAGTGTTATCATATATACGATATGTAGAGTTAACTAGGTTGAGAGCGGACAAATGTCCGCTCTTGATTTTATGTTAGGGTCATGTCCGAAAGAACAGCCAGAATGGAAATGAAAGAAGGTGGGAATATGTCAAAAAGACAAATGTATGAGACACAGACGGAACACTGGATTACCCCGATTCTCGAAAGAAACAATTTTGAACTCGTAGACGTGGAATATGTCAAAGAGGGAAGTACATGGTATTTAAGAGCCTATATTGATAAAGAAGGCGGCATTACGGTGGATGACTGCGAAATTGTAGCAAGAGAGATGAATGAGATTTTAGACAGGGAAGATTATATTGAAGATTCCTATGTGTTTGAAGTGAGTTCACCGGGACTTGGCAGACCGCTCAAAAAGGAAAAAGATTATATTCGCAGTATGGGAAAAGAATTAGAGATCCGTACCTATCGTTCCATGAACGGCAGCAAAGAATTTTACGGAGTTTTAACCGGTTATGACGATGATACCGTAACAATTCAGACAGAAGAAGACGAAAAATTGACTTTTGCAAAAACGGATATCGCATTGATCCGTTTAGCATTTGATTTTTAGCGTACAATAACAAATTAAATGGGAGGAATATCATAATGAACAATGAATTGTTAGAAGCGTTAAATGTATTAGAAGAGGAAAAAAATATCAGTAAGGATACCTTGCTTGAGGCTATAGAGAACTCTTTAGTTACCGCTTGTAAGAATCATTTTGGAAAATCAGATAACATTAAAGTAAACATTGATCCGGAGACCTGCGAGTTTCATGTGTATCAGGAAAAAACCGTAGTCGAAGAGGTCGAAGATCCCTGTCTTGAGATCAGCCTTGCAAATGCAAAAATGATCGACTCAAGATATGATCTTGGAGATACCGTAAACATCGAAGTAAGATCCAAAGAATTCGGACGTATTGCGACACAGAATGCGAAGAACGTCATCTTACAGAAGATCCGTGAGGAAGAGAGAAAAGTGCTGTTTGACGAATATTACAGCAAAGAGCGCGATGTAGTAACCGGTGTTGTTCAGCGTTACATCGGTAAGAATGTAAGCATCAATCTTGGAAAAGTAGATGCAATCTTAACAGAGGGCGAACAGATCAAAGGGGAAGTGTTCAAACCTACCGAGCGTATCAAACTCTATATTTTAGAAGTAAAATCCACTTCAAAAGGACCAAAGATCTTAGTGTCGAGAACACATCCGGAGTTGGTAAAGCGTCTGTTTGAATCAGAGGTAACCGAAGTAAGAGATGGTATCGTTGAGATCAAGAGTATTGCAAGAGAAGCAGGAAGCAGAACAAAGATTGCCGTATATTCCAATGACCCGGATGTCGATCCGGTCGGTGCATGTGTCGGAATGAACGGTGCGCGTGTCAATGCGATCGTGAATGAGCTGCGCGGCGAGAAAATCGATATTATCAACTGGTGTGAGAATTCCGCGATCTTAATCCAGAATGCATTAAGCCCGGCAAAAGTCATCTCTGTTATTGCAGATGATGAAGAAAAGACAGCAAAGGTTGTTGTACCGGATTATCAGTTATCCTTAGCAATCGGAAAAGAAGGACAGAATGCAAGACTTGCTGCAAGACTGACCGGGTTCAAGATTGATATCAAGAGTGAGACGCAGGCAAGAGAAGCCGGTGACTTCATCGATTACGAGAATGATTATGAGGATGAATATTACGAAGATGGGGAAGAGTACTACGATGAGAATGGCGAGTACATTGAACCGGATACAGAGGAAGAGTTAGATAACTATCAGGAAACAGATGAGGATGAAGTGAACGACTATGACGAGTAAAAAAGTCCCGATGCGTCAATGTGTAGGATGCGGTGAAATGAAAAATAAGCGGGAAATGATTCGCGTCATCAAGACATCCGAGAATGAGATCATCCTAGATGCGACAGGAAAGAAGAATGGAAGAGGCGCATATCTTTGTGCAGACAGTGAATGTCTGAAAAAAGCAGAGAAGTCCAAAGGACTGGAGCGCTCATTAAAGACTGCGATTCTCAAAGAAATCTATGAACAGCTCGAAGAGGAGATGGAAGCGATTGAAAAATGATAAAGTCTTGCAGATGCTTGGGTTAGCTGCGAGAGGACGGAAGATAGAGAGTGGGGAATTTTCAACGGAAAAAGCGGTCAAGGCAGGAAAAGCCGGCTTAGTCATCGTGGCAAAGGATGCTTCCGATAATACGAAAAAATTGTTCCGCAACATGTGTGCATTTTACGAAGTGCCATATTATGAATATGCGGTAAAAGAGGATTTAGGAAGATGTATCGGAAAACAGTATCGGGCTTCCCTTGCAGTTACCGATAGCGGATTTGCAAAAGCGTTAGAGAGTAAGATACTAAGCGGTGAGAAAATTGAATAATGGAGGAAATGGAATGGCAAAAGTCAAAGTGCATGAACTTGCAAAGGAATTAAATATACAGTCTAAGGAAATATTACAGTACTTATCAGAGCAGAATATAGAGGTGAAGAGTCACATGAGTTCTATTGAGGACGATGTGATCCGGGTTGTTAAGAAAAAGTTTGCAAAGAGCGAACCGGTAAAAGAGGAAAAAGCTGCACCAAAGGCAGCAGAAAAGGAAGAAGACGCACATCAGGAACGTCCGAAGAAAAAATCCAGTATTACGGCAGTATACAATCCACAGAACAGTAAACAGCCGAATAACCGCAGAAATAACGGACAGCATAACAATCAGAACGGAAACAGAGGTGCAAGACCACAGGGTGGAGCCAGACCGGCAAGACCGCAGGGAGACCGTCCGATGCGTCCACAGGGGGAACGCCCGCAGGGAGAAAGACCGGTACGTCCACAGGGAGATCGTCCGATCCGCGCACAGCAGGCAGACAGACAGGGTGAGAGGAGACCTAGAAATGAGGAAAATAATCGCCAGAATCAGAACGGCCGTACGAATCATAAACCGAATGCCAATTATAACCAAAACAATAGAGGTAACAACAGAGTCGGTCAGAATCGCCAGAAAGAATCTCGTCCGAGATTAGATCAGGAGATCAACAAATTCAACAAGAGTGCGACACCGGTAGAAGAAAATAACGGAAAAGACCGCAGAGATACCCGTAGAAACGATAAGAAGAATAAGGGTCAGAATAAAGATAACTTCGGCAACAAGAAGCAGGAGCGTTATATTAATTTAGAGAAGAATGGCGGTAAGAAGAAAAAACAGCCACAGCAGCCACAGGAGAAAAAAGAAGAGACTATCCGTACCATCACACTGCCGGATTCACTGACAATCCGTGAATTAGCAGATAAGATGAAGGTTCAGCCGTCAGAAATTGTAAAGAAACTGTTCTTAAAAGGAACGATGGTAACCGTAAACCAGGATGTGGATTACGATACTGCAGAAGAGATCGCTTTAGAGTTCAACTGTTTAGCAGAACATGAAGTAAAAGTCGATGTGATCGAAGAACTCTTAAGAGAGGAAGAAGAAGACGAAAGCACGATGGTAAAACGTCCACCGGTAGTCTGCGTTATGGGTCATGTTGACCACGGTAAGACTTCTCTGTTGGATGCGATCCGTGATACTCATGTAACAGACCGTGAGGCTGGTGGTATTACCCAGCACATCGGTGCCTATATGGTAGAGATCAACGGAGAAAAGATCACTTTCTTAGACACACCGGGACACGAGGCATTTACGGCAATGCGTATGCGTGGAGCAAATTCCACAGATATTGCGATCTTAGTTGTAGCAGCAGACGATGGAGTCATGCCACAGACGGTAGAGGCGATCAACCATGCAAAAGCAGCAGGTATCGAGATCATTGTTGCAGTTAACAAGATTGATAAGCCGAATGCCAATATTGAAAAAGTAAAACAGGAGCTTGCAGAATATGAATTAATTCCGGAAGACTGGGGTGGAAGCACCATCTTCGTTCCGGTATCCGCACATACACGGGAAGGTATTGACCAGCTCTTAGAGATGATCCTGTTAACAGCAGAGATCTGTGAGTTAAAGGCAAATCCAAAACGTCAGGCGCGTGGTATCGTCATCGAGGCAAGACTGGATAAAGGCCGTGGTGCGGTAGCAACTGTTTTAGTACAGAAAGGAACCTTAAAAGTCGGTCAGCCGATTGCCTGCGGAAGCAGTTACGGACGTGTCCGTGCCATGATCGATGACAAGGGACGCAATGTAAAAGAGGCAGGACCATCTACACCGGTAGAGATTTTAGGATTATCCAGCGTACCGGGAGCAGGAGAAGTATTTGTATCCACGGAGACAGAAAAAGAGGCAAGAAGCTTTGCAGAAACCTTTATTTCAGAAGGCAAGAACCGCCTGATCGAAGAGACAAAATCCAAGATGTCCTTAGACGATCTGTTCTCCCAGATCCAGTCCGGAAATGTCAAAGAGTTAGATATCATCGTCAAAGCAGATGTTCAGGGTTCTGTAGAAGCAGTAAAACAGAGTCTTGTAAAACTCTCAAACGAAGAGGTTGTAGTCAAAGTCATCCATGGCGGTGTTGGTGCGATCAACGAATCCGACGTTACGTTAGCATCTGCATCCAATGCCATCATTATCGGATTTAACGTACGCCCGGATACCACTGCAAAAGCGATTGCAGACCGTGAGGGTGTAGATGTGCGTCTGTACAAGATCATCTACAATGCCATCGAGGATGTAGAAGCTGCCATGAAGGGAATGTTAGACCCGATCTTTGAAGAAAAAGTCATCGGTCATGCAGAAGTACGTCAGATCTTTAAAGCATCCGGCGTTGGAAATATTGCAGGTTCCTATGTCTTAGACGGTTATTTCCAGCGTGGCTGTATGGTACGTATTTCCAGAGAAGGAAAACAGATCTTTGAAGGAAATCTTGCATCCTTAAAACGTTTTAAAGATGATGTAAAAGAAGTAAAAGCAGGCTATGAATGTGGTCTGGTATTTGAAGACTTCAATGATATCCAGGAATTAGATCAGATTGAAGCATATATTATGGTAGAAGTGCCGAGATAGAACGAAGGGAATAGAGGCAGAATGCGAAAAAACAGTATTAAGAATACAAGGATTAATGAGGAAGTCTTAAGAGAACTTTCCAATATCATCCGTGGGGAGATCAAAGACCCGCGGATCAATCCGATGACCAGTGTGGTTGCAGTAGAAGTAGCACCGGACTTAAAGACCTGTAAAGCATATATTTCTGTTTTAGGGGATGAACAGTCCCAGAAAGATACGATCGCAGGCTTAAAGAGTGCGGAAGGCTATATCCGAAGAACGCTGGCAAAGAATATCAATTTGCGTAACACACCACAGGTACAGTTTATTTTAGACCAGTCCATTGAATATGGTGTCAATATGTCAAAACTGATAGATGATGTAACAAAGGATATACAGGAGTAGAGATACAGCGAGACCGGGGGAAAAAGCATGAAAGACTTGGATTCACAGTTACAGGGAGTACAGACAGCAGCGATCGCAGGACACGTCCGTCCGGACGGCGACTGCGTAGGCTCCTGCCTTGCAACCTATAATTATATCAAAGACAATTATCCGCAGATTCAGGTGGATTTATATTTAGAACCGATTCCGAACATTTTTAAATTCTTAAAGCGTTCCGAAGAGATCATCCATGAGTGTGCAGAGCATGAACCATATGATCTGTTCATTGCACAGGATTGCGGAGATACCGGACGATTAGGAGAGGCTGCACAGTATTTTAACGTAGCAAAAAAGACGATCTGTATAGACCATCATATCAGCAATCAGAGTTTTGCCGATGAGAATTACATCTTTCCGCATGCAAGTTCTGCTTCGGAGCTGGTGTTTGAGCTTTTAGACGAGAAAAAGATTTCAAAAGAGATTGCAGAATGTATCTATGTGGGGATCATCCATGATACCGGAGTATTCCAGTATTCATCAACTTCGGCAAAGACCATGAACATTGCCGGAAAGCTGATGGATATGGGAATCGACTTTACCGAGATCGTAGATAAGACCTTTTATACAAAGACCTATGAACAGAACCGGATCTTAGGTCAGGCGCTGGTACAGTCTAAATTAGAGCTTGGCGGTGCGGTCATTACTTCCGTAGTGACCAAAGAGCAGATGGAAGAATTTGAGGTATTGCCAAAGCATTTAGACGGGATCGTTAGTCAGCTTCGTGTGACCAAAGACGTAGAGGCGGCTGTTTTCCTGTATGAGACAGAGGACGGTTATAAAGTCAGCATGCGTTCTAACGGAGGCATGGATGTGGCGAGAGTTGCCATGGAGTATGGCGGCGGCGGTCATATCCGCGCAGCGGGAGTTTCTATGGAAGGAAATGCAGACGAGATCATAGAAAAAATCTTAGAAGAGATGAAAAAACAACTGTCTTCTGACGTTTCAGAGATATAAAGGGTGAGAAGATGCTAAACGGTATTTTAAATGTATACAAAGAAAAAGGCTATACTTCCCACGATGTAGTGGCAAAACTGCGTGGAATCGCAGGGCAGAAAAAGATCGGACATACCGGAACCTTAGACCCACAGGCAGAAGGGGTGCTGCCGGTATGTCTTGGAAAAGCCACAAAAGTCTGCGACCTTTTAACCGATAAGGACAAGGTCTATGAGGCAGTCCTGCTGCTTGGACAGACCACCGATACGCAGGACACCACAGGAACCGTGTTAGAGCAGTCGGCGGTAACCTGCAGCGAAGAAGAAGTAAAAAAAGCCATTATGGGATTTGTCGGAGCATACGAACAGATACCACCGATGTATTCTGCATTAAAGGTCAACGGAAAAAAACTGTGCGACCTTGCAAGAAATGGGATCGAGGTAGAGCGTAAACCCAGACTGGTTCAGATTTATGAGATTGAAATCGAGAACATAGAACTTCCGCGTGTGACCATGCGGGTACATTGCTCGAAAGGAACGTATATCCGTACTCTTTGCCACGATATTGGTCTGAAACTGGGCTGTGGTGGTTGTATGGAGTCGTTAAAACGGACAAGAGTGGCAGATTTTTCCATAGAACAGGCATTGACCTTAGGAGAAATTGAGAAAAAACGGGATGCAGGAGAGCTAGAACAGATCCTCTATCCGACAGACTATGTATTTCGTGCATTAGAAGCGGTAACGGTACAAAAAAAATACGGCAAAGTGCTCTATAACGGAAACCGTATTGCAAAAGCATTTTTTGTAACACCGCCGATATCGGATGAGGCAGAATCCATCCGTATTTATGATGAAGAAGGACGGTTTATCGGAATCTACCGTTATGATAAAAGACAGGAAAATTACAAGCCTGTGAAAATTTTTTTGGAACAGTAAGTGAGAGAGTAAAATGATTTATTTAAGAGGAACAACGGATTTTAATATAGAAGAATCTACGGTCATCACATTTGGGAAATTCGATGGGATCCACAGAGGACACCGGCTGCTTTTAGATACCGTATTACAGAAAAAAACAGATGATCTGAAAGCCGTGGTGTTTACCTTTGACATTCCTCCGAGAAAAAAGGTGGAAGATGACCGTGGAGACGTGCTGACAACCAACGAGGAAAAAATGCATGTCTTTGAAAATATGGGGATCGACTATGTGGTGGAATGTCCGTTTACAGAGGAAATCCGCAATATGGATGCAGTGGATTTTATCCGTATGATGGTAGAAAAACTGCATGTAAAATACATGGTGGTCGGTACAGATTTTCATTTTGGACATAACCGCATGGGAGATTATCAGCTGCTTTTAGAATATGCTGACAAATTCGGTTATGAGGTACAGGTGATCGAAAAGATCCAGAGTGACGGAAGAGATATCAGCAGCACCTATATCCGTGAGTATATTAAAGAAGGAAATATCGAAAAGGCAAATGAACTGTTAGGCTATTCCTTTTTTGTACAGGGCATCGTAGAGCATGGAAATGAGATTGGAAGGACGATCGGGTTTCCAACCGTGAATCTGGTGCCTGAGGATGACAAACTGCTGCCGCCATTTGGAGTCTATATCACAAGGATTCTGATCGGAGGAGAGGAATACTGTGGAATCACCAATGTCGGATGTAAACCGACGATCGAGGGAGATAATCCGATCGGTGTCGAGACACATGTGCTGGATTTTTCTGACGATGTTTATGATATGGCGGTAGAAGTGGAATTTTTACACCGCATCCGTGCAGAGGTAAAATTTGCATCCATAGATGAATTAAAAGCGCAGTTACAGCAGGATATTAAGATCGCAAGGATCTATTTTGATTTATAAAAATGACAAATGTTACGTAAATATTACGCAAATGTGTTGACAGTGTAAAAAAATGTTGTTATAATTTAAAAACAACGTAACAGTAGAGTATTACATATTCTACTGTTTTTCTTTTATCAGGAGGTTTTTATGAATCAGAATATAAATCGGTTCTTTGCAATCGCAATGGCAGGAACCCTTATTTTTACAGGAAGCAGTCTGACAGGCTTAACGGCACAGGCGAAGGAAAACCATAAAGTGCAGACCGTTGCAGGAGCCGGAGCATTATTTACAGAGGCAATTAAGGACAAGCCGGCAGAGCAGAAAGAAGAGGCAAGCGTATCAGAGAATGATGTAGAGGTAACAAAAGAAGCACCTGCTACGATTTACGGATATACGAATTTAGGGATCGCAAATGTGGAGGAGACATTAAATGTCAGAGAGACTCCTTCTGCAGACAGCAGCATGGTAGGTAAGATGCCAAAGAATGCCGCAGGCGAGATCTTAGAGACTTTAGATGGCTGGTATAAGATCCAGTCCGGTGATGTGACAGGTTATGTCAGTGCAGATTACCTGATCACGGGAGAAGAGGCAGCAGCCCGTGCAGAAGAAGTAAAGCAGACGATCGCAACCGTTAAGACACCAACTTTACATGTTAGGGAAGAGCCGAACACAGAGTGCAGCATTTTAGCATTGATGCCACAGGGCGAAGAACTGAATGTTTTAGAAGATTTAAGCGGCTGGGTAAAAGTTGATTTAGATAATACCAACGGATTTATCAGCAAAGACTATGTAGATATTTCCGTGCAGCTTCCAAAAGCAATGACCATGACAGAGGTTCGCTATGGCAACGGAGTATCCGATGTCAGAGTAAATCTGATTTCCTATGCAACACAGTTTGTTGGAAATCCGTATGTCTGGGGTGGTACAAGCCTGACAAACGGCGCTGACTGTTCCGGATTTACACTTTCTATTTTTGCAAAATACGGTGTATATCTGCCACATTCCTCTAAAGCACAGGCAAATTGTGGTACAAGGATCAGTGCATCAGAGGCAAAACCGGGAGATTTATTCTTCTACGGAAGCGGAAGCAGCATCAGCCATGTTGCAATTTACATTGGAAACGGACAGATCGTACATGCAAGTTCTAAGAAGACAGGAATCAAGATCTCCAATGCATTTTACCGTTCCCCAATCTGTGTAACCAGAGTATTGGGTGACTAGATTAGGAGTTTGAAATGAATTTTATAATAGTTTTTATAATTATTCATGGAAATACCATTCACAACGCGGTTGTGGATGGTCAGACTGTAGACAAAGACCTCGGCATTCCGCCGAGGATTTTTCTTTGAAAGAGGCTAAAAGTCAGTATTTTCAAGA